>NZ_CP033580.1:1695000-2007500 GCF_003722315.1 Thermoanaerobacter ethanolicus JW 200
TGCCTACAAAATGAAATATTAACATATGTTACAACCAATAGAGAAGGATATAGAGAGTACAAATCAAATCCAGAAAAATGTTGTCATTTCTCAAATTAATTTAGCCCAAAACCGATAAAATTTTTCAGATTAAATAATCTTGTGATAAAATTAATGCTAAAGGAATTTGATAAATTTTTTCAGATTCCTTTAGCATTAATTTTAATTGGAGAGGTTACTTATGCAAATAGTTTTCCATGTTGATAACATTGAAGAATATTTACATAAAGGTAAAGATTACAATTTCCCTGCCCCGCCAGATAGATGTCCTCATCCCGATTGCAAGTGTAAAGTAAAATTAAAAAAGCACGGGTTTTATTACCGTTACTATTTAGTTGGACTTAACTGTGTAAAAATAGCCAAAAGAAGATATATATGCCCTGTATGTACAAGAAACAAGGGGTATAGGACTTATCGTTGGGGAGGCCGGTTCAGGCAAATCTACCGCATTAAAAAGATATGCTGAAAGCCTCAACCGTTCTACATTTAAGCCATGTTACTTTGCCCTTTCTACACTCACAGTGAGAGAATTCTATCAAGCATTGGCTATGATTTTAGGCGAAACACCCTCATACAAAAAAGTAACGCTCTTTCACCAGATACAAAGAGCGATAACAGAACTTTACTATAGCCAGAAGATAACTCCTGTCATAATATTAGATGAAATACGACTGGTTTCTAATGATGTTCTTGAAGATTTGAGAATAATATTTAACTTTAATATGGATTCTCAAAACCCGTATATATTGATACTTTCAGGACAACCACACATAAGAAACAAACTAGCCTTGAATGTAAACAGTGCACTAAGGCAAAGAATTTCTATAAAGTATGTGATGCAAGGGCTAAAAAAAGAAGAAATTCAAGATTATATAAAAACAAGAATAAAAATAGCCGGAGTGGTGAATGATATATTTACACCATCAGCATATGAAGCAATATATTCTCTAACAAAAGGGCTCCCAAGGATAATAAATAACCTGGTAACAGCTTCTCTTCTCTATGCGTATTCTAAAAGGCTAAGAGAAATAGATGAAGAAGTAATATACCAGGCACAAAATGAAATCAGTTTGTGAGAGTAGTAGCTTTCGCTACTCTCATTTTTTATTATACATCAATTAACCCAAATTGCCAATAACAGATATTAACATATTTTAGCGGTAATGCTCTTAAAAAGTGAAAAAAATTTTTAATCAGGCTGTGATAATTTGAGAAAAAATACTTTTATGCACTTAAAAAATGCCATTATAATTTGAAAATCTTTGGAGATTTAATTTGAGAATTGACAGTAAGCTTTTTCTTGCAAAATATGATACTTTAACAACAGAACAAAAAGAAGAATTGGAAGTAATGTTCTGGTACAGTGATGACTTAAGAATAGCATACCTTTTAAAAGAAGAATTTAATGATAAAGTATTAAAATGCAAAAATTCAAAGGAAGCAAAAATAGAATTAAAAAGATGGATACAGTTAGCTAAAGAAAGCAAAATTGATGAATTTAAAAGATGTGTGCAAGTATTTAACCGTTGGTTTGAAGAAATAACAAATGCCTTTGATATACCATATACTAATTCTGCAACAGAAGGTTACAATAATAAAATTAAGGTGCTAAAAAGGCTTGCATATGGCTATAGAAATTTTCATCGATTTAGAAAGAGAATATTATATTGTAATGCTTAATGTTCTAACTTAATACTATTTTTAGTGATAAAGGATATTCAAGGATATTATAGAGCTTTGATGAAAAGGCATATATAAATATCTACCCATACTTCTAGCTATATCTCTTATCATAACTAATAATTTACAAATATTACCATATTATGTGATAAGATTTATAGGTGGGCATTCAGAAAAATATCCACCCCAACTATTGACAAAGAGCCTATTTTTTATGTTTGCAAAATGTTTGCAAAGTGATATAAAAAACCAAAAGCCGTTAGCAAAGTGCTAACGGCTACATTTCTTGATTTTTCTGGTGCCGAAGGTGGGAGTCGAACCCACACGGGGTGTGAGCCCCACTGGATTTTGAGTCCAGCGCGTCTGCCAATTCCACCACTTCGGCGAGTTACTACATTTCATATATTATCACAGGTTAATGAAAATTTCAATACCCTTTTTATAAAAAGTGCTATTAATTTACCTATTTCATTATTTATAAATTCCTTTATTTGTGATATATTTATATTTACAGCACATTTTTCAAGGTTGGTGATGTTATGGAAGAGTTAAACAGAAATAAGAAAATAGAACGAGCTATTTTAGTAGGAATTATTTCTACACCTGAAGATGAAGAAAGCATGGAAGAATTAAAAGAACTTGCTTTAACAGCTGGAGCTGAAGTAGTAGGAGTAATGACACAAAAGCGCAATACAATTGACAAAGCTCACTATATTGGTAAAGGAAAGCTGGAAGAATTAAAATTCTTTGCTGAAAATCAAGAAGTTGACCTTGTCATTGTCAATGATGAACTTACTGGTACACAAATTAAAAATATGGAAGACTTTTTAAATGTAAAAGTTATTGATAGAACAAATCTTATTCTTGATATATTTGCAAAAAGAGCAAAGTCAAAAGAAGGAATGTTACAAGTAGAATTAGCTCAATTGAAGTATCGACTGCCACGTCTTGCAGGTCTTGGTGGACAACTTTCAAGATTAGGTGGAGGAATAGGTACAAGGGGTCCTGGTGAGACAAAATTAGAGACAGATAGAAGGCATATAAAGAATAGAATAAAAGCGATAGAAAAGAAGTTAGAAGAAATAGAAAGGCACAGAAGTTTACAAAGGGAAAGGCGTAAGAAAAACCGTATTCCTGTGATAGCTATAGTAGGGTATACAAATGCAGGAAAATCCACGCTGCTTAATGCTTTAACTAATGCAGAAGTATACGTTGAAAATAAATTATTTGCAACACTTGATCCTACTGCGCGGAGACTTGTTTTGCCTTCAGGGAGAGAAGTAATTTTGATTGATACTGTAGGTTTTATTAGAAAGTTGCCTCACGACCTCGTAGAGGCTTTTAAATCTACGCTAGAAGAGGTTAAATATGCAGATTTATTGCTTCATGTAATTGATGTGACTTCACCAGATATGGAGGAAAAGATAAAGGTTGTAGAAAAGGTTCTTTCAGATTTAGGGGCTATTAATACCCCTAAGATAAATGTTTTTAATAAAATTGACCTTTTGGAAGTTGTACCTAAAGGAAATGAAAGAGAAGTTTATATTTCTGCAAAAAATAAAATTGGATTTGATAAGTTATTGCAAGCAATAGAAAGAGAAATTTTTAAAGATGTGGAAGTAGTGAATTTTCTATTGCCTTATGATAAGACTAAAGAATACAATTATTTAAAAGAAAAAACAAAAATAATTGGAGAAAATTATA
Organism: Thermoanaerobacter ethanolicus JW 200; assembly: GCF_003722315.1. NCBI lineage: Bacteria > Bacillati > Bacillota > Clostridia > Thermoanaerobacterales > Thermoanaerobacteraceae > Thermoanaerobacter > Thermoanaerobacter ethanolicus. The sequence goes on from NZ_CP033580.1 coordinate 1,698,424, forward strand.
GTGAGAAAGGGATAATGATAAAAGCCGAAGTTCAAAAAGAAATAAAGGAAAGACTTAAAGATTTTATCATCGTTTAATAGCGTTGTACTCTGCTTTTTCTTGAGCCTTTACGTTTTTAACTATTTGAACAATTTTTTTATAAGCTTTTTGCGTACCATAAATGACTAAAGGTCTTCCTATAACAGGAAATTTTAAAGCAATAGAAGTAAATCCTCCAATTTTCATAATCCAGTTTGTAGCACCAGTCGTGTCAATCAAAAGCAGTCCTTCGTTTGTATTGAATATATGATAGTATAAATCTTTAAGAGCTGGCTCAATTAACTTTTTAGCATTTTTTACTCCCATAGAATACACGTTGTTGCCATATTCATCAGTGCCAATAGGAACGATGTGTCCCGGGTCATTTTGGCCATTTAGTTTATCAAATAAAGGTATACTTTCTAATTCTTCTTTAGAAGGAATTCTGTCCATTGGCAGTTTTACAGTATGTATATAAGCTGCTATTACAGAAGTATGGGTCCCACCATAACAGTGATAAATTATATGCATTTAAAACTCTCCTTCCTTGCTTTGTACATTAGATATTTTTTATAATTTAAAGATTTTTATACTGGTAAATTAATTTTCTTGTGGAAAAATTAAATTTTGATGTATAATTGTGGAGATGTGCGAAAAAATAAAAATAAAATTAAAAATTTAAGAAGGAATTTAAGAGTTTTTAAAGAATATTATATTAGGAGAAAAAATAAAAATTTTAGGGGGCTTGGAAATGTTAATAAGAGATTGCGCTGGAGGAGTTGTATTCAAAGGAGACAGTGTATTTATCCTCAAAAATGATAAGGGAGAGTGGGTGTTACCCAAAGGGGTTATTAGAAATAATGAATTGCCTATTGATGTGGCTATAAGGAGAGTCTGTGCTGAAACAGGTCTTAAATCTGTTGAAGTCCTTTCTACTGCTGGTGAAACCAGCTACGAATTCTATTCTGTCACCCGTCAACGTCCTGTCTTTAATAAAATCACTTGGTATCTCATGATTACCGCCGATGAGGAATTTAATATTAGCAAAGAAGATGGTTTTGTTGATGGAGGATTTTATCCTATAGACAAGGCTTTGGAGATGATTACCTATAGTCAAGACAAATCACTTGTAAACGTTTCTTATTTTAAATATAAGACGTTGACGAAGGCTCTGGCGTAAAGCGAAAAAGCTTTAATAAAGCCTTATAAAGCCGGCAACGGCTTTATTTTTTGATTATAATTTGGTATAATGACAAAAGGGGTGCTATTTTGGCTAAAAGTTATAAAACACTATACTCTTACGGAGTTGCTGAAATCGAAATAAAGCGTTCCAGATTTATCGGACATGCTAAACCAGTTTCTTCAGAGGAAGAGGCGATAAAATTTATAGAGGAAATTAGGGCAAGTCACAGAATGGCAACCCATAACGTTTATGCTTATGTTATTGGAGAAAATGATGAAATTCAGCGTTTTAGTGATGATGGAGAGCCTTCTGGTACAGCAGGCATACCTGTATTAAATGTAATAAAAAAAGAAGGATTAAAAAACGTTGCTGTTGTAATTACAAGGTATTTTGGCGGAATATTGTTAGGAGCAGGAGGATTAGTGAGAGCTTATACAAAAGGGGCAAAAGTTGGTATTGATGCTGCTGGAATAATAGAAAAAATACCTGCGAAAAGAGTTATACTCACTTTTGATTATACTTTCCTGGGAAAGATTCAAAATGAGCTTTTAAAAAAAGGTTATTACATTAAGGATACTATATATTCAGATAAAGTTTCTATAGTATTACATATTGAAGAAAACCATCTATTAGAATTTCAAACTTTTATAAACGATTTGACAGGTAAAAAGTGTGATATAAAAATTGAAGAAGATGTGTACCTTTTAAAAAAAGGCGATGAATATTATGGAACATAAACTTTATCTCTTATAAAATGGTGAGAGAAAAGTAAATAGGGGTACATTAATTTAAGCCCCTATTGAATTAGGAGGTAAAAAAGAATGGAGTGGGATTATTCCTACATAGATTATGTGGAAGAAGCTATGAAAAGAAAAGTGTGGGCTGTAGTAGGAGCACTCCCTCGAGAGAGTAAATATGGCTATCAAATTTACCGAACTCTTAAATTGAACGGGTATACAGCTTATCCTGTTAATCCAAAATTTCGAGAAGTAGATGGAGATCCTTGCTATGACTCTTTATCCAGCTTACCTGTAATACCAGAAGTTGTAGATATGGTAGTTCCTCCTAACAGAGGTGAACAGTACGTAGAAGAAGCAGCAAAATTAGGTGTGGAATTTATTTGGTTTCAGCCAGGGGCAGAAAGTGAGGAGCTGGTGGAAAAAGCTAAAAACCTTGGGCTAAAAGTTATTTATAATACCTGTGTAATGTTGGAAACAGATAAGAGAAAATAAGAGGAGAGCCATCTCCTCTTATTTGACTATTTGCGAGGTTTTGAGGAAAATTCGTATATTCCCATACAGAATAAAAAAACAGCGAATATTTTTTTTAATATAAAGGCTTTTGTAATTGCTGCTATAATAGCTCCAACAAAACTTCCTATCATTCCACCTATTATTATAAGCAATATGATTTTATACTTTATGTTTTTACTTTTAAAATGGTATATTAATGCAATAATTGCTGTAGGAATAAAAGAAAAAAGATTAACGCTTTGAGCAATGTGTTGCTCGGTTCCAGTAAAGATTGTCAAGGCAGGGATGAGAATTGTCCCTCCTCCAATTCCCATTCCTCCTACAATTCCTGAAAAAAGTCCTATTAGAAATAGTTTCATGATATCCACATCCTGACGGAAGCTATAAGCATTATTATTCCAAAAATTTTTCGTAATAAAGGAATGGAAATTTTATTAAGAAAATATGCACCAATAATTCCTCCCATCGTACTTCCTAGAGCTATGTTAATAGTTAAAGGAATGTCGATTATTTTATTTTGCAAATACACTAAACTACTGACTAGAGTGATAGGAAGTATAATTGAAATTGCCGTAGCATGAGCCTTATGGTCTTCTATACCAAGTAAAAATACCAATGCTGGAACTATTAAAGTGCCTCCTCCTGCCCCTAAAAGACCGTTTACGATACCAGTTATAAAGCCTATAGAGAAAAGTTTTAGTTTATCAGTCATTTTTATCACCTTTTGTAGCTTGATATTATTATTTTTTCTCTAAAATCTTTTGATATTCTAATTTCCATTTGACATGTCTAGCGTAGAAAGTTTAAAATTTTTATAGTAATGTACAAATGGAGGTAAATTTTATGATTGCCAACAATGTTTTTGAGCTGATTGGAAAAACGCCAGTAGTTAAGTTAAATAAAATTGTGGAGAAAGAATGGGCGGAAATTTATTTAAAATTAGAATTTTTTAATCCTGGAGGCAGCGTTAAAGATAGGGTAGCTTTTTCCATGATAGAAAAGGCAGAAAAAGAAGGAAAATTAAAAAAAGGAAGTGTAATTATTGAACCTACCAGCGGAAATACAGGTATAGGGTTGGCGATGGTAGGGGCAGCAAAAGGGTATAAAGTAATAATAGTTATGCCTGATACTATGAGCATGGAAAGAAGAATGCTTTTAGCGGCGTATGGGGCAGAAGTAGTTCTTACCCGTGGCAAATTGGGGATGGAAGGCGCTATAAAAAAAGCAGAAGAATTAGTAAGGCAGAATAAAAACTATTTTATGCCACAACAGTTTGAAAATTTTGCAAATCCTTTAATCCATGAAGAGACTACTGCTAAAGAGATAATTGAAGATTTTAACGAGGGTCTTGATGCTTTTGTTTCAGGTGTAGGTACGGGGGGAACTATTACAGGAGTAGGAAAAATATTAAAAAATAAATTTTCTAATATAAAGATTATTGCGGTAGAACCTTATTCAGCAGCAGTGCTTTCTGGTAAAGAGCCTGGACCTCATAAGATTCAAGGGATTGGCGCAGGCTTCATCCCTAAGGTGTTAGATAGAAATGTCATAGATGAAGTAATTGCTGTAAAAGATGAAGATGCCTTTGAGGTGACTCGCCTTTTGGCAAAAAAAGAAGGCATACTTGGAGGAATTTCTACAGGTGCTTCCTTATGGGCAGCAATTGAAGTTGCTAAGAAGTTAGGCAAAGGTAAAAAGGTTTTAGCAATAGCTCCTGACAGTGGAGAGAGGTATTTAAGTACACAACTTTTTAGAGAAGATTAGATTTACAAGCCATAAATTATTGTGTTAAAATATTTTAGACACAGTAAAGGAGGTTTTTTTATGTCAGGGCATTCAAAATGGGCTAATATAAAACACAAAAAAGAGAAAATGGACGCTAAAAAGGGAAGAATTTTTACAAAGCTTACCAAAGATATTATAAAAGCGGCTAAAGAAGGCGGTGGAGACCCTAACACTAACAGTAAATTAAGAGATGCTATAGAAAAGGCAAAAGCTAATAATTTGCCAAATGAAAATATACAAAGGGCTATTAAAAAAGGTACCGGTGAATTAGGAGGAGCTAATTTAGAAGAAGTAATATATGAAGGATACGGTCCTGCGGGTACTGCCATAATTGTTGAAGCTTTGACTGACAATAAAAACAGAACTGCTGGTGAAATAAGGCATATTTTTGATAGGCATGGTGGTAGTTTAGGAGCAGCTGGTTCTGTTACATGGATGTTTGACAAAGTCGGAATTATAATTGTTGAAAAAAATGATTCTATTGATGAAGACGAATTAGCGATGGTTGCAATAGATGCAGGTGCGCAAGACTTTTCTGCAGAAGATGAAGAATTCGAAATAATTACTGAACCTTCAAATTTTCAAGAAGTAAAAGAAGCGATTGAAAAAGCAGGCTATAAAATTTCTGAAGCAGAAGTTACTATGCTTCCTAAAAATACTATACAACTAAGTCCTGAAGACTACGAAAAATTTGAAAAGTTAATTGACAAATTAGAAGAAAATGACGATGTACAAAACGTTTATCACAATGTGGAAATAGAAGACGAAGATGAGGAATAAAAGAAAGAGATAGAAGAGGCTAAATTTCTTCTATCTCTTTCTTTTCTTTTTCTGTTAAAACTTTATGTAAGTCTAAGTTGATGATTAATCTGTCGTTTAAATTGATAATAGATGTTATGTACTCTTTCCCAATTCCTTTTATTATGTCTGGAGCTTCTTGTATGGAACTATCGTCTACATGTAAAACTTCTGTTACTGAGTCTACGATAAAACCTACTGGTCTGTTAGTGACATTTACTACGATAATCCGATTATTGTCATTTTTTTCTGATAAAGGCAAATTGAAGCGCTTTTTTAAATCTACAATAGGAATAACTGTTCCTCTTAGGTTAGTTATGCCTTCTACAAAAGAGGGGGCATCAGGTACTTTAATAATCGTTTGAAGCCGTATAATTTCTATTACCTGATTAATGTCTACGCAAAAGTCTTCATTGTTTAATTTAAAAACTACAATTTGATTTGCCACTTTACCATCTCCTCCCTTATAGATATTATTCGATATTTTTTGACAAAATCCTGCAAAGAGAATAAATTTTTTAAAATTGGTTATAATTACATAAAACAGGAGGAGATGTTATGAAAAAGCTAATTTCCTATAAAATGGTTGCCATATATTTGTTAGCTATATTTATAGGAGTGATGATTGGATATTTAATTAATGTTAAAGACAATGAAAAGCAAAGAACAGAAAAAAATATAACTTATGAACAGAGGATTTCTTCTCAACAAGAAGCTCTTGCTAAAAAATTAATTTCCCGAAGTAAACTCATATTTGAAACTAAATATCTTGAAAATGGAGAAATAGTGCGTGAAGTTCAAAATTTAACCCCTTCTCTTTATGGGAAAAGCAAGGAAGAAATTGCGAGGATATATAGTGATTGGGAAGTTAAAAGTTTTGATGAAGACGAAATAGTTCTCTATAGGGAAAAAGAAGGATTACCTCCAGATTATTATATAATTACTAGTATGAATGGATATGTGGTTTTATTAAAAAGTGACGGAAATGGCAATAAAGAAATTGTAGAGAAAACAGACATACCTTTGGACAGTTTAACACCTTTTGACAGAGAAAGGGTGATGAAAAATATAATTACAAAAGACAAAGATGAAGCATACCAAATATTAGCAAATTTGAGCTCTTAAGTTCTCCTATGCGTTTAGGAGAACTTTTTCTTGTTTATAAAGTCCATTGATGTTAAAATAAATAAAAGGAGAGGAGATATAATGAGGGTATTAGGGATAGATCCTGGAATTGCCATAATGGGCTATGGTATAATAGATTACAAATCCAATAAGTTTACTGTTATAGACTACGGTGCAGTTACTACAAAAGCTGGTATTGATAAGGCTTTGCGCCTACACGATATATATAATGGAATTATATCACTTATAAAATCTTACAGTCCTGATGTAGTAGCTATAGAAGAGCTTTTTTATAATAAAAACGCAAAGACTGTCATAACTATTGGGGAGTCCAGAGGAGTTTCTATTTTAGCTGCTGTCAATTCGGGAATAAAGGTTTTTGAATATACTCCTTTGCAAGTTAAACAAGCAGTGGTAGGGTACGGAAGAGCAGATAAATATCAAGTCCAACAAATGGTGAAGGTTTTATTAAATCTTGAGGAAATTCCTAAACCTGACGATGTAGCTGATGCATTGGCAGTTGCTATATGCCATTGTCACAGTAACAATATGATTGAAAAGCTGGGGTATTCAAGATGATTGAGTATATTAGAGGGATGATTGAAGATATTGGACAAGATTATGTAGTGATTGACTTTATGGGTATAGGTATAAAGGTTTTTGTCCCATTTTCTACTTTGAAAGTTTTACCTTCTAAAGGAAATATAACCAAGCTTTATACATATTTACATATGAGAGAAGATGGTTTCCAAATTTTTGGCTTTAAAACAAAAGAAGAGTTAGATTTATTTGAGAAATTATTGTCTGTTAGTGGTGTAGGGCCTAAAGGAGCTTTGTCTATTTTGTCCGTGGTTTCTATTGATAATTTTGTAAAAGCAGTTAACGTAGGCGATTATAAAGCTCTTACGATAGCTCCGGGAATAGGCAAGAAGACTGCTGAGAGAATTATTTTGGAATTAAAAGATAAGCTTCCAAAAGAAATAGTTTTTGAAGGTGATAATAATTTTTCAAATGAGGCTTTAGAAGCTTTATTAGCTTTGGGTTATACCAAAAGTGAAGCTATTTATGCTTTGGCAGATATCACCTGTGATAGCGTAGAAGAAGCTGTAAAGCAAGCTTTGAAAAAATTAATGAAATAGGGTGAATTGAATGGAGGAGAGAATACTAACTCAAAGTTTTACACAGGAAGATGCCTCTGAATACAGTTTGCGTCCTAGGTGGCTTTCTGAGTATATAGGTCAGCAAAAGATAAAAGAGGAATTAAAAATTTACATAGAAGCCGCTAAGATGAGAAAAGAGCCCCTTGACCATGTCCTACTATATGGTCCTCCTGGCCTTGGAAAAACGACTTTAGCCACAGTAATTTCTAATGAAATGGGAGTAGGAATAAAAATAACCTCAGGTCCTGCTATAGAAAAGTCGAGAGATTTGGCAGCCATCTTAACTAATTTACAGGAAAATGACATACTTTTTATAGATGAGATTCACAGGCTTAATAGAAGTGTAGAAGAGATTCTATATCCTGCAATGGAAGACTTTGAATTGGATATAGTAATAGGAAAAGGCCCAAGTGCCAGGTCTATAAGGCTTAGTCTTCCGCGCTTTACTTTAATTGGGGCTACGACAAGGGCTGCTCTTATGACTTCTCCTTTGAGAGACAGATTTGGGGTTATAAACCGCTTGGATTACTATTCAGTGGAGGAATTAAAAGAAATAATTAAAAGGTCAGCGAATATTTTAAACATTGGAATTGATGAAGATGCAGCTTTGGAGATTGCTAAAAGGTCACGGGGGACTCCGAGAATTGCCAATAGACTTCTAAAACGGGTGAGAGATTTCGCACAAGTAAGAGGAAATGGATACATTGATTTTAAAACTTCCAAAGAAGCGCTGGACGTATTAGGTGTAGATGAGATGGGATTAGAATACATTGATAGAAAGATTTTGGTTTCTATTATAGAAAAGTTTGGCGGTGGTCCTGTAGGAATCGATGCTATTGCTGCATCAATAGGAGAAGATGGGGATACAATAGAGGATGTTTATGAACCTTATCTTTTACAAATAGGTTTTTTAAACAGGACTCCGCGAGGAAGAGTTGTTACAAAATTAGCTTATGATTACCTTAAATATCCTTATATAGAACAGGGGAGGATAGAAGGTGTTTGATAATTTTGGTAAAATGTTGATATTTATGGGAGCTATATTAATTTTAATAGGGGTGCTTTTTTCTGTAGGTTCAAAAATTGGTTTAGGACGTTTGCCGGGAGATATAGTTTATCAAAAAGGAAATTTCACTTTTTATTTTCCTATTATGACAAGCCTTTTATTGAGCCTGTTTTTAACATTAATTTTTTGGCTTTTTAGAAGATAACATATGAAAAGGGGTTGTATTTTGTGAGGTTGAAAAAATTTATAATAGGGAGTATAATTAGTGTCATGATTTTAACTCTCTCACCTTATCCTACCGTGAATGCTGATATCAGCATTCCGAAGGTTATAAAAGTAGGGCTTTTTTATGGACAAACTGCGAAATCTTCTTACCAGCTTTCTTCTCCCGGAGGTTTTAATTTTGCTTATCAAGACAATACAGGAAATTTGATTAATATTTTTAGCACCAGCATGCAAAACATACAAGTTGCAAAAGATGATAATTTCTATTTAATGGTGGGAAGCTATGATAATCTGGACATGGTGAATGCTGATTACGCTAAAATAGCAAACCAAATTCCGAATGCTTTTATAGGATTTGATGGCAAATATCATGTATACATAGGACCTTATTTGGCGCTTCCGGATTTGCAATCTGCCTATGAAATTTTTTCCAAAAATTATACCAATATATCCAAAGTGTTGCCGGATAAAAATATTTTAATAAGCAATGGGACAAAAAACCTGTTTTTATTTAATATGAAGGATGATTTATATGTAAGTAAACTTAATCCTGATGGCATGCCCCTTGCGATAGAATCAAAACGTTACAGAGGCATGTTTGAATTTAGAAGGCAACAAGACAGTGACATGACTGCTATAAATGTTGTGCCATTGGAAGAATATTTATATGGTGTTGTGCCGGCTGAGATGCCGGCATGGTGGAATATAGAAGCTCTAAAAGCCCAGGCAGTTGCAGCGCGAACTTATGCAGCGAAAAATATAGGGAGATATGGAAAATATGGATTTGATTTGACAGATGATGATAAAACACAAGTTTACAAAGGGTATGATGGAGAATCTTCTTCTACAAACAAAGCGGTAGATGAAACAAAAGGTGTAGTCGCTATATATCAAGGAAGTCTTATAGATGCCCTTTATCATTCCCACAGTGGGGGATATACCGAAGACAATAATAATTATTTTTCTGCTGATGTTCCTTACTTAAAAGGTGTGGAAGATAAATACGTTTTTGGCTATAGCAGTGCTAATGACAGTTGGACAGTCACTTACACAAAAGACCAGATAAAAAACCTGCTGTTAAGTAAAGGACAGGATATAGGAGATATAGTAGATGTAAAGGTTACTGAGAAAAGCTGGACTGGAAGAGCGATTACTGTCACTATTTATGGTACAAAAGGGACTTTCGCATTGAAAAAAGGAGATATACGATCTTTTTTTGGACTAAAAAGCACTATGATTGATATAAAGGGCGATGGCAGCAGTGAATTTGAAGTGTACGTGACTTCTTCTTACAGTGATTCGCAAAAAGTTTCTTTAAATGAGATAAATATTCAAAATAATGAAGGTATAACGAGGGTTTCTAAAGATACCCTTTATGTTGTAGGAGCAAATGGTATTAAAGAATTAAAAAAGACAGACAAGCCCAGTGAAGTTTATACTATAAAAGGCAGTGGTTATGGACATGGGGTAGGGTTAAGCCAGTATGGGGCAAGAGGACTGGCGGACCATGGGTATAATTACATTTATATTTTAAAATACTATTACAAAGGTATTGAGGTATACGATACTATAAACAATAAAACTCTGTAAAAGGATGGCGCAAAAAAATGAAACGCAGCGAGTTTTACTTTGAATTACCAGAAGAATTAATTGCACAAGAACCTTTAGAAGATAGGTCTAGTTCTCGTTTAATGGTTTTAAATAGAAAAACTGGTGAGGTTCAACACGATATTTTTAAAAATATAACAAAATATTTAAAAGCGGGAGATTGTCTTGTTTTAAATGATACAAAAGTTATTCCTGCGCGCCTTATAGGACGAAGACAAGACTCAGGAGGAAAGATAGAATTTGTTCTTTTGAAAAGATTATCAGTAAATGAGTGGGAAACGTTAGTAAAGCCTGGCAGAAGAGCTAAAGTAGGGACAAGAGTTGTTTTTGGAAATGGAGAATTGGTTGCGGAAATTTTGGACAATACAGAAGTTGGAGGAAGAGTAGTAAGATTTTATTATGAAGGTTTATTTGAAGAAGTATTAGATAAATTAGGAGAAATGCCTGTGCCACCTTATATCAAAAAGAAACTAAAAGACAAAGAGAGATATCAAACTGTCTATGCAAAATATGAAGGTTCTGCAGCTGCTCCTACTGCAGGGCTTCATTTCACAGAAGAGTTATTAGAAAAAATAAGGCAAATGGGAGTAAAAACTGTTTTTATTACCCTTCACGTAGGGTTGGGTACTTTCAGACCAGTAAAGGAAGAAATAATAGAAAATCATAAAATGCATGAAGAGTTTTACATTGTTACAAAAGAAGCAGCTGAAGAAATAAATGCTACAAGAGAAAAAGGTGGTAGAGTAATAGCTGTTGGAACTACTTCTACTCGTACTCTCGAAACTGTAGCTGATGAAAATGGCTATATAAGAGAAAAAAGTGGTTGGACTGATATTTTTATATATCCCGGTTATAAATTTAAAGCTATTGACGGCATGATAACAAATTTTCACTTACCTGAGTCCACTTTAATTATGATGGTGTCAGCTTTTGCAGGTAAAGAAAACATAATGAGGGCTTATAAAATAGCCATTGAAGAGAGATATAGATTTTTTAGCTTTGGAGATGCAATGCTTATAATTTGAGCAGTTGATTACGAATCAAAAGGTAGAATAGGAGGATATAATGGCAGCAATTAAGTATCATCTCATAAAAAAAGACAGTAAGACTAAGGCGAGATTAGGAATATTAGAGACTCCCCATGGAATTATAGAAACGCCTGTATTTATGCCAGTAGGAACACAAGCAACTGTGAAATCTATGACTCCTGAAGAATTAAAGGAAATTGGAGCGACGATTATTTTAAGCAACACTTATCATCTTTATCTAAGGCCGGGGCATAAGATTATAGAAAAAGCTGGTGGCCTTCATAAATTTATGAATTGGGATAGAGCAATTTTAACAGACAGTGGAGGATTTCAAGTTTTTAGCTTGAATTCTTTAAGAAAAATTACAGAAGACGGTGTAGAATTTAGGTCTCATATAGATGGCTCTAGGCATTTTTTTACTCCCGAAAAAGTAATAGAAATACAAAATGCTTTAGGTTCGGATATAATGATGTCTTTTGACGAGTGTGCACCTTATCCTGCAGATTACGATTATGTAAAAAAATCTATGGAACTTACTATTAAATGGGCTGAAAGGGGAAAAAGAGCCCACAAAAATACTGAAAAACAAGCTCTTTTTGGAATTGTCCAAGGAGGGACCTATGAAGATTTAAGAAAAGAGTGCGCTCAAAGATTAGTAGATATGGATTTTCCTGGATACTCTATAGGTGGATTAAGCGTAGGAGAACCAAAGAATGTAATGTACGACATTGTAGATTTAACTACAGAATATTTACCTGAAGACAAACCGAGATATCTTATGGGGGTGGGAAGTCCTGATGACCTTATAGAGGGAGTAATACGAGGAGTTGATATGTTTGACTGCGTGCTTCCGACGAGAATTGCTAGAAATGGGACAGTTTTTACCAGCAAGGGCAAATTAATAGTAAGAGATGCTCCTTATGCGGAGGACTTTTCTCCTTTAGACGAAGAATGTGATTGTTATACTTGTAGAAATTATTCAAGAGCCTATATAAGACATTTATTTAAGGCTAATGAAATTTTAGCAGCAAGGCTTGCTACTTTACATAATCTTTATTTTCTAATTAAGTTGATGGGAAAAATAAGAGAAGCTATAAGGCAAGACCGGCTGCTTGAATTTAAAAAAGAGTTTTTTAAAAAATATTATAGGAATAAGGAGGAGTATTGATGGATCCACAAACGACTTATGTAATTGTTGAAATGCTTATTTTTATTGCAATCTTTTACTTTTTGTTGATTTTGCCCCAACAAAGGCGCCAAAAGAAAGAGAGAGAAATGCTTGATTCTTTAAAACCTGGCGATGAGATTATTACAAAAAGCGGCTTTTATGGTAAGATCTTAAACATCAAAGACGATGTGATAACTTTAGAAATGGGAGCAGATAAGGTGAGACTAAAGATTGCAAAATGGGCAGTTGGAGGAGTTATAAGCTCAGCCAGTGACAAAAACGAAAAAGAAGAAAAGTGATAAGATGCGGTTTGCCGCGTCTTTTTTTATGTACTATGTTTAAAATAAAAAGCATACATATTAGTAAGAAAACTGTGGGGGTGAGACTTTGAAGGGAAGGTTTGGCATGGAAAAGGGAACTGGCATAAATATTACTGGAATTTTTACAGGAGTTTTAATAGCTTACATTATCACTCTTAGTTTTTTCATAATTTACGCTTTGCTTTTGACCTTTACAGCTGTATCTGAATTAACTTTACCTACCCTTACTTTATTAATAACCATAATAGGTATAGTTTTATCAGGTGCCTTATCTGCAAGGCATACCACCAACAAGGGTTGGCTAAATGGAGGAATTGCTGGTATTTTATATGTAACCATTATGTTAGTTTTAGGAGCATTTTTTGTAAAAGAATTAGGGCCTACTTCTTCTTGGGCAGTAAAATACGCTTGGGGAGCTGTTTTAGGAGCTTTAGGTGGTATGATAGGCATCAATTTATAGCTTCAATTCCTTCTCTTTATGTGTTATAATAAATCAGGAAGAGGAGGGAAGAAAAATGAAGCATGTTATAACAATTAACAGGCCAACGTTAAAAAATAGCTTAAAAAAGCCAGGCTGTGGCGAATGCCAGGCATCTTGTCAATCAGCTTGTAAAACATCTTGCACTGTAGCAAACCAAGAATGTCAATACTAATACATAATACTCAAAATGGCAGTAAAATAGTTACTGCCATTTAAACTTGCAATGGAGGTTAAAAAATGTCAGAGTTAATGCATAAATTTAAAAGACTGGGAATGAATATTGTAGTAGATCCGGTAAGTGGCTCTATCCATGTGGTAGACGATATTATTTATGATATTTTGGACTTTTACGAAAATCACTCAAAAGAAGAAATTGTAAATTTACTTCAACATAAATATAAAAAAGAAGATATACTGGAAGCTATTGCAGAAATTGACGAATTAAAAGAAAAAGGGCTATTATTTTCAGAAGATATATATAAAGATATTGCAGTGTCGAGAAATGATTCTGTTATAAAAGCGATGTGTTTAAATGTTGCTCACGATTGCAATTTAAGGTGCAAATATTGTTTTGCTTCTACTGGGGATTTTAAAGGTAGTCGCAAGTTGATGGATTTTGAGACGGGCAAAAAAGCAATCGATTTTTTAATAAAAAGTTCTGGGAAAAGGCAAAACATTGAAGTCGATTTTTTTGGCGGTGAACCCCTTTTAAATTTTGAAGTAGTCAAGCAATTAGTAGAATATGGAAAACAGAAGGCAAAAGAAAACAAAAAGACTATCAAATTTACTATAACAACTAACGCAGTACTCTTGGATGACGAAAAAATAAAATATTTTAATGAAAACTTTTCTAATGTGGTACTTAGTTTAGATGGAAGAAAAGAAGTAAATGACAACATGAGAATACGCGTAGACGGCAGTGGAACTTATGATACAATAGTTCCCAAAATAAAAAAGTTTGTTGAGTCAAGAGGGAAAAAGGAATACTATGTTAGAGGGACTTTTACTGCAAAAAATTTGGATTTTGCCAATGATGTGTTGCACATTGCTGATTTAGGAGTTTATGAAATATCTGTAGAGCCGGTAGTTGAAAAAGAAGATAAAGAATATACCTTAAAGGAAGAGCATTTAGAGAGAATTTTAAATGAATATGACAGATTAGCAGAAGAATATATAGAGAGATACGAAGAAGGAAGGCCTTTTTCTTTTTATCATTTTAAAATAGATTTAGAAGGAGGGCCTTGCGTTAAAAAAAGGCTTCAAGGCTGTGGTGCTGGCTTCGAGTATATAGCGGTGACTCCCGATGGGGATATTTATCCTTGCCATCAATTTGTGGGTATTGAGGAATTTAAATTAGGAAATCTTGAAGAAGGTATAACTAATAAAAAATTACAGCAAAAATTTATGGAAAGCGATATTTACAAAAGAGAAGAATGTACAAAATGTTGGGCAAGGTTCTATTGTAGTGGAGGTTGCTTTGCAAATAACTACAACATAAATGGAGATATTAATAAACCTTATGAGCTGGCTTGTGAAATGCAAAAAAGGCGTTTTGAAAATGCGATTGCCATAAAAGCATATCAAATGCTAAAGGGTGAGGAAAATGATTATAAAGGAATATAAGGGTATGAAACCCAAAATAGATGATGAGGCGTATATAGCGGAAACAGCAGAGGTTATTGGAGATGTAGAAATAAAAAAAGATGCAAATATATGGTATGGGGCTGTGCTAAGAGGAGATATAGATAAAATAGTTGTTGGAGAAGGAACTAATATACAAGATAATTGTGTTGTACATGTTACAGAGGGACATCCCTGTTATATAGGAAATTACTGCACAATAGGACATGGGGCGATAGTCCATGCTTGCAAGATAGGAAATAGTGTGCTAATAGGTATGGGAGCAATTATATTAGATGATGCAGAAATAGGAGATAATTGTATAATAGGAGCAGGATCACTAGTGACAGGAGGTAAAAAGATTCCTGAGGGCAGTCTTGCTTTTGGGAATCCTGCAAAAGTTATAAGGAAACTTACTCAAGAGGAAATTGAAAATATTCATCGCTCCTATGAACATTATGTAGAATTAGCAAAATTGCATTTTTCTAACTTTGGGCAATTGACCGTTTACAATAAAAGTAATATAATAGAAAATAGTTAAACTACGAAGGAGGATTCGAATGAGAAGTAGAGGTTTTATCAAATTTTTTTCTGTAATCATTGTTGCAGCAATAGTTGCATATATAGCCTTTTTTGGAATAAAGGCAGGCAATTATTCTATAAGCCCAGTACAGGATCACATGAGATTGGGGCTAGACTTAAGAGGAGGCGTTTATGTATTAGAAGAAGCACAAGGTAATGTTACACAAGATGCGATAAATAAAGCTATTGCAGTCATAAGGAACAGGGTAGATGCTCTTGGCGTGACACAGCCTGTAATAAGTCAACAGGGGTCAAATAGAATTCGTGTAGAGTTGCCTGGCATGAATGACCCTGATAGGGCAATAGAGATAATAGGTAAAACTGCTCAATTGAAGTTTGTTGGTCCAGATGGTCAGGTTATTTTAACAGGTGCTAATGTAAAAGATTCAAAAGCAGTATATGCTCAAACTCAAACAGGAATCCAGCAACCAGAAGTTACGTTAGTACTTGATGCTGAAGGAACAAAAAAATTTGCAGAAGCCACTCAAAAATTTTTAAATCAACCTATTGCAATAGTTTTAGATGATAAGGTAATATCAGCTCCGACAGTGCAAAGTGTTATCACAAATGGAAATGCGGTGATTACTGGTTTGAAGGACTTCCAAGAAGCATCTGAATTAGCTACACTTATAAGAGCTGGTTCTTTGCCTGTCACATTAAAACCCATAGCTTATAGTTCTGTAGGTGCAACGTTAGGTCCGAGTGCTTTGAATGCTAGCTTAAAAGCTGGTATATACGGTACTTTACTGGTTATGTTGTTTATGATAGCTTTTTATAGATTACCTGGTTTTGTAGCAGACTTAGCCTTATTAATATATATATTAATAAACTTCATCGTTTATGCGTTATTTAATATAACATTAGATTTGCCAGGTATTGCAGGTTTCTTATTGTCAATAGGTATGGCTGTCGATACTAATATTTTAATTTTTGAAAGATTTAAAGAGGAATTGTGGGCAGGTAAAAGCATAAGACCTGCTTTAGATGCCGGCTTCGCGAAAGCTTTTAGGGCAGTATTTGATGCTAATATAACCACTATAATTGGAGCTATTATCCTTTTCTACTTGGGTTCAGGAAATGTTAAAGGATTTGCTTTAACACTTCTAATAGGTGTGACATCCAGCTTATTCACAGCTATAACTGTAACGAGATTTTTGTTGCATGCGCTTCTTGATATGGACTTGACAAAGAATATAAAACTTTATGGAGCATAGGAGGGGAATTGAGTGAACCAACATAGATTTCATATAGATGTCATTGGCAAAACGAAAATTTGGTTTGCGATATCAGGGATTATGATTTTAATTGGCGTAATAGCTATGCTTGTAAATGGATTTAATTGGGGAATAGATTTTACTGGCGGAACAATAATGGAGTTTAAAATTGGCAAATCTTTTGATACGAAGGATATAATTAAAATTTTAAACGAATATAAAGTTAAAGACTATCAAATACAAAAAATAGGGACAAAAGGTGATCATGTTTCAATAAAGACAAGTCCTATTTCCAATGAAACGCGGCTTTCAATAATAAAAGATATCGAAAAAAAATACAACTTAACAGAAAATGACTTAATAATGTCACAGCAAGTTGGGCCTTCTTTAGGAGCTGAGATAAAATTTGGAATGATACTAGCGCTTTTAGTAGCTTCTGCAGTGATGCTTACCTATTTAGGCTTTAGATTTAATTTTGAAATGAGCTTGGCAGCAGTTGTTGGATTATTGCATAATGTGATAATATTAATTTCAATTTACGCTATTTTCAAAATAACAGTAGACTCGCCTTTTATAGCGGCTCTTTTGACAGTATTTAGCTATTCTCTTCACGATACTATTGTAATTTTTGACAGAATAAGAGATAATTTAAAAAGTATGAGAAGATCTGATTATGCAGAAATTGCGAATGTGAGCATAAACCAGACTCTTACACGGTCGATAAACGTAGTTTTGACAGTATTAATTATGCTAGTTTTAATGTATTTCTTAGGACCTAAGGCATTGAAAGATTTCGCATTGCCTTTACTTATTGGTATAACTTGGGGAGCATATTCTTCGATATTTATCTCTACTCCTCTTTGGGTATTAATTAAAAATAGGGAAAAGAGAAGAAAAACCTCTAATAAACCTGCAAAAGCTTAAGTTTAAGTAATATAAAAAATATAGTGGCATAATATCTCTTTTCTGAGAGATAATGCTACTATATTTTTATTGAGGTGAAACGATGAATTTGCCTTTTATTTTTAGAAACAAAAAAATTGCCAAAAGGTATAGAGAAATATTGAAGGTTTTAACAAAAAATGGCTTTGGTTTTATTTCTGATATTTTGTTAAAAGGTGGACATATACCTTTTCATATACTGAAAAGTCATGATTACATGGAAGTTGGAGAGAGGATTAGGAAAACATTGGAGGAATTAGGTCCTACTTTTATAAAAATGGGACAGCTTTTAAGTACAAGAGGAGACCTTATTCCTCATAATATTTTGTTGGAACTTGCTAAACTTCAAGATGATGTAGAACCAGAAGACTTTGTAGCTATAAAGAATATTTTAGAAAGTGAATTAAAAGGCAAAATATCAGATTTTTTCATTTATTTTGATGAAACTCCTATTGCTTCAGCTTCTATTGGACAAGTTTATAGGGCAAAAATTAAAGAAGGGAAAGATGTCGTTGTTAAAGTACAGCGTCCAGAAGTATCCCAAAAGATAAATGCTGATATAATAATTCTAAAGAATATTGCTAAAATTTTGAATGAGCGTATAGTTGATGCTCCTTTGGATTTTGTAGAAATTGTTGATGAATTAGCCGAATCTCTTCTCAATGAATTGGATTACACACAAGAAGGGAATAATGCCGAACGCTTTAGAGAAAATTTTGAAAAGGAAAGTTATATCTACATACCTAAAGTATATTGGGAATACACTACAAAGCGCGTTCTTACAATGGAGTACGTAGAAGGTATAAGTGTAAAAAATAGAGATTTACTTGTTAAAAAAGGCTTTGATTTAAAGAAAATTGCAAGAGAGGGAGCATGGGCTATATTTTTACAAGTTTATGAATTTGGCCTTTTCCATGGAGATCCTCATCCTGGCAATATATTAATCACAAATGATGGCAAAATTTCTTATATTGATTTTGGAATTGTAGGCTACCTTGATAAATCCTCAAGGGAAATGATAATTGACCTTTTTAAAGCTTTTGCTGAGAATGATATTGAGGAAGTAATAGAAGTTTTATCGGATGTAGGGGCCATAAGGCCTGATACTAACCTTAGAACTCTTAAGTCTGATTTGAGCCATATAATAAATTATTTTTACAACACTCCACTAAAAAATATCAGTGTGAACGATTCAATGAGGAAAATAATGTCAACTGTTTATAAGCACAAGCTGATCTTGCCTCCAGAGTTTACTTTACTCCTCAAGTCTTTAGCTACAGTAGAAGGTGTGGGCAGAAGCTTAGATCCCGATTTTAGCATTTCTAGTGTAGCAAAAGATTTTATAAAGCAGGTATATTTGAGAAATATTAGTTTAACTAAAATATTAAAAGAAAACTCCAAAGATTTACATAAAGCAATAATAGTATTGAGAAAACTTCCTTCTAAAATCCAAAGTATAATGACAAAGCTTATAAAAGACGATATAAAAGTGAGAATAAACATTGATGAAAGTGAAAGCTTGCGTTACGATTTAAATATTATGGTAAATAAAGTTATTGTAAGTATCATAGCATCAGCATTGATTGTAGCTTCTTCATTGGTTTTGACATTTCAAGGGGGATATAAAGTTTTCGGCTACAATGCATTGGGGCTTTTTGGTTATGTAGTTGCTTTATTTCTATGTTTGTGGGTCTTCTACCGAATCTTTATAGTTGAGAGGAGAAAAAAATAGGAGAATTTGTGGGTGATTTGATGTCCAAAATTTACAGGTGGATTTTGAAGGAAAATCCAAATCTTCAACTTACTCAAGAAATACAAAGAGAATACGGGTTACACAAAATAATTGCTGATATACTTTCATCAAAATTAAATGCCCAAGAAGTTAAGAATTTTTTAAATCCTGATTTAAAAGATTTGTATTCTCCTTATCTCCTGAGGGGTATAAAAGAGGCAAAAGAATTGATACAACAACATATCGCCTTGAAGGATCTAATCACCATTTACGGTGATTACGATGTAGATGGAATTACTGCCACCTCTGTTTTATATTTAACCTTAAAAAAATTAGGAGCAAAAGTGGATTATTATATACCGGAAAGATTAGTTGAAGGATATGGTATAAATGAAGAAGCAATAGATAAAATTGCACAAAGAGGAACAAAACTTATAATTAGTGTAGATTGCGGTATAACCTCTGTTAAGGAAGTGGAAAAAGCCCAATTTTTAGGAATAGACGTGATAATAACTGACCACCACAGTATCCCTAAGGAGATACCACAAGCAGATGTGGTGATAAATCCCCATTTGCCTGATATTGAATATCCTTTTTGTGACCTGGCAGGGGTAGGGGTTGCTTTTAAACTGTCACAAGCTCTTATTGGAGAAGAAGCTTATGAACTTTTGGATATTGTTTCAATAGGAACTATTGCAGATATTGTCCCTTTATTAGGAGAAAATAGAATAATTGTAAAAGAAGGACTAAAAAGACTAAATGAAACACGAAATATAGGTTTAAAAGCCCTCATAAAAGCTTCTGGATTGCAAAATATTGAGATTGATGAATATCATGTGGGATTTATATTAGCTCCTCGCCTCAATGCTGCAGGGCGATTAAGAAGTGCAGAAGCGGCTGTGAGGTTATTGATAAGCCAAGATGAAAAAGAAGTAAAAGAGATAGCAGAATATTTAAATCAAGAAAATTTAAATAGGCAACAAATAGAAAATCAAATACTTCAGGAAGCAATCAAAAAAATAAAAGAGACGGTTGATTTAAATAAGGAAAAAGTAATTGTACTGTGGGATAAAAATTGGCATCCAGGTGTTATTGGAATTGTGGCATCCCGGATAACAGAAAGGTTTCATAGACCTTCTATACTTATAAGTTTAGGAGAAGGGGAAGGAAAAGGTTCAGGGCGAAGCATAGAAGGCTTTAATTTGTATAAAGCATTAGAATACTGTAAAGATTATTTGATAAAATATGGCGGTCATGAAATGGCTGCTGGAATAAATATTGAAAAAAACAATTTGGAGATTTTTAAAACTAAGATAAATGAATACGCTGCTACGGTGCTTAGTGATCTTGATTTAATTCCAAGTTTAAGAATAGATGCAAAGGTTAAAAATGAAAAGATAGATATAGAAATAGCTAAACAAGTTCAAAGGTTTAAACCTTTTGGCAGCAATAATCCTCGGCCTAATTTTTTATTTGAGGGTTTGACAGTTACAAAAGTATTTGACTTAAATGGTGGAAAATACAAAAAAATCATCGCACAAAAAGACAAGTTTGGGTATGAGCTTATGTTATTTGATGTATCAGACCAGGGAAACGATGTAAAAATAGGAGATATAATAGATGTTGTGGGAAGCATTGAAATAAACAGCTGGAATGGTATAGAGTCAGTAATGATAAATGTAAAAGATTTAAGAATTAAGTTACCTTTGTTTTCCTATTATAAAAACTTGAGCAAAATCATGGTAGAGTATCATCCCGAGAAAAAAGAGATAGACAAAAAAGTTGATTATATAATTGACCAAAGAGGAATTAATAACAAGTGGGAATATGTGCTAAAACTTTTTAAAAGAGAAGGCAAAACGGTTGTCATAGTAAATACAGTTGTAGAACTTAAGTCATTACTTAGATATCTCAGAAAAGAAAAGTTTTTGGATTTTTCATTATGTAATGGAGATTGTGAAAAGGAAAATGGTATACTATTTTTCCCAAATTCTTTAAAACCATTGAAGTACTATGATGATATAATTATTTACGATATACCATTTAAAAAAGAAATCTTTTACCGCATCCTTTCTCATTCACAAGGAAAGAGGATTCATTTAGTTTTTAAAGAAGCAGATATATATTATAACTTAAAATCCTTTGACGAAATTTTTCCTCAAAGAAAGGACTTTATTAAACTTTACAAATTTATAGAAGAAGGAAACAACATTTTATTTAAAGATCATTTGCATCCACAACTGAATTTAAATCCAATAAAATTTTCATTTTGCATAAAAGCAATGAAAGAAATAGGATTGATAAATGTAAAAGAACGTGATAATATTTTTATGTTAAGTAATAATTCTGTGTCACAAAAGGTTAATATTGAACAAACTCAAATAATGCAACAGATATTTTCAGCTAAAAAAGAGTTTATTGAATTTGCCAAGTTCATTGTCAGCCAGAAAATTTAAGGAGGTTTTTGTAATGACGCTGGAAGAAATTAAAATGATGATTAGAGAAATACCTGATTTTCCTAAAAAAGGAATAAAATTTAAAGATATTACACCTGTTTTAAAAGATGCGAAAGCTTTTAATTATTCTATAGAAATGCTGGCTAAGGCATTGGAAGGGAGAAAATTTGATCTCATTGCTGCTCCGGAAGCAAGAGGCTTTTTGTTTGGAGCGCCACTGGCTTACAGATTAGGAGTAGGATTTGTTCCTGTAAGAAAACCGGGTAAATTGCCGGCAGAGACTTTAAGCTATGAATATGAACTGGAATATGGAACAGATTCTCTTGAAATACACAAAGATGCTGTTTTAGAGGGACAAAGAGTAGTGATAGTCGACGATTTGTTGGCGACAGGAGGCACAATTTACGCTTCTGCAAAATTGGTGGAAAGCTTAGGGGGAATTGTAGATTCTATTATTTTCTTGACTGAATTAACTTTTTTAGATGGTAGAAAAAAGCTTGACGGATATGATATAATTTCATTAATAAAGTTTTAATCAAAAGTGGCTTTGAGCCACTTTAATTATAAGGTGTGATAACTATGTTGGACAAAGTGATAAATAGGATAAAAAAATACATGGGTGATGATGCAAATTTAGAGTTAATATACAAAGCTTATGACTTTGCTGTAAATGCCCATGAGGGCCAAATGAGAAACTCAGGAGAGCCATATATTGTTCATCCCATAGAAGTTGCATATATTTTGGCTGACCTGGAATTAGATATTACCACTATTGCAGCAGGCCTTTTACATGATGTAATAGAAGACACAGATGTAACTTATGACCAATTAATGGAAAATTTTGGAAAAGAAATTGCTGATTTGGTTGATGGAGTTACAAAACTTGGTAAAATAGAATACAAGAGCAAAGTAGAGCAACAGGCAGAAAATATGAGAAAAATGCTTATAGCAATGGCAAAAGACATTAGAGTGATACTCATAAAACTGGCTGACAGGCTTCACAACATGAGAACTCTCAAATATTTACCTCTTGACAAACAAAAAGAAAAAGCGGAAGAGACTTTAGAGATTTATGCCCCTATTGCTCATCGCTTAGGAATATCTAAGATAAAATGGGAATTAGAAGACTTGTGTTTGAGATATTTGCATCCGGAGGAGTATTATGACCTCGTAGAAAAGGTTGCTGCCAAAAGAAAAGAAAGAGAAGAGTTTATACAAAATATCATAACTACAATTAAAGAGAAATTAAAAGAAATGGGAATACAAGCAGAAGTAGATGGGCGACCTAAACATTTTTACAGTATCTATAAAAAGATGAAAACGCAAAATAAAACTTTCGAGCAAATTTACGATTTGTTAGCAGTGAGGATAATTGTTAACACCGTAAAAGACTGTTACGGCGTATTAGGAATTGTGCATACTTTATGGAAGCCAATTCCTGGAAGATTTAAAGATTATATCGCTATGCCAAAACCTAATATGTATCAATCCCTTCATACTACAGTAATAGGTCCTAAAGGAGAACCTTTTGAAATACAAATAAGAACATGGGAGATGCACAAAACGGCAGAATACGGTATTGCAGCCCATTGGAAATATAAAGAGGGTAAGACTACAGAGGACGAATTTGACCAAAAGCTTTCTTGGCTTAGGCAGCTTTTAGAATGGCAGAAAGAGTTAAAAGATGCAAAAGAGTTTATGGAAACATTAAAAATTGATCTTTTTACAGATGAGGTTTTTGTCTTTACTCCTAAAGGGGATGTCATAAATCTTCCAGCGGGGTCTACTCCTATTGACTTTGCGTACAGCATACACACTGAAATAGGTCATCGATTAAATGGTGCTAAAGTAAACGGTAAAATAGTCCCTATAAATTATCAATTAAAAAACGGTGATATTGTTGAGATATTAGTAAGTCCAAATAAAGACAGAGGTCCAAGTAGAGACTGGCTCCAGATTGTCAAAAGTTCTCAAGCGAGAAACAAAATCAGACAGTGGTTTAAAAAAGAAAAAAGAGAAGAAAATATCGCTCGCGGCGAGGAAATGTTAGAAAGAGACCTCAGGCGTCATGGAATACAACCTGCTATGATAAAAAGTGAGATATGGGAGGAAGTGCTTAAAAAACTCAACATTCACACAATAGAGGATTTATATGCAACAATTGGTTATGGAGGGTTAACTTTAAATCAGGTAATACCGAGAATTAAAGAAGAAATCAAAAAATCTCAGAAAGAAATAGGTTTAAAGTCCGTTCCAATTGATAAGGCTGGAAAGAAAAAAGAGAAAACAGGCGGAACGGGGGTCATTGTAAAAGGTGTAGACAATGTAATGGTGAGGTTTGCAAAATGTTGTTCTCCTGTTCCGGGTGATGAAATAATAGGTTATGTGACTAAAGGAAGGGGTATTTCTATTCACAGAAAAGATTGTCCCAATATAAAAGAATACCTTTTTGATAGGAACAAGATTGTAGAAGTAGAGTGGGATCAAGGTAAGAACATCGCTTATCAAGCTGATATACAGATTATGGCCAATGATAGATTTGGGCTTTTAACAGAAGTTACAAGTGTTCTTGCAGATGTAAAAATTGCTGTAAAAGCTGTCAATGCGAGAACAACGAGAGACAATATTGCAATTATAAACTTAACTTTAGAGATTACTTCAAAAGAGCAACTAGAAAAAGTTATGAATAAATTAAAAGCTTTAGAGGGAGTAATGGATGTTTACCGATTAAGTGCATAGAGGTGATTTTGTTGAGAGCAGTTGTTCAACGGGTGACTCGGGGAGAAGTTAGTGTAGATGGCCAAGTGATAGGTTCAATAGGGAAAGGATTTGTTGTTTTAGTAGGTATTTCTGTTGATGATACAGAAGAAGACGTAGCCTATATGGCGGATAAAATAGTAAATTTGCGTGTTTTTGAAGATGAAGAGGGAAAAATGAATTTATCTCTTTTGGATGTAGGAGGGGAAATACTCCTCGTTTCTCAATTTACTTTGTTGGGGGATGTGAGAAAAGGGAGAAGGCCTAATTTCATGATGGCTCAAAAGCCGGAAGAGGCTTTGAAGTATTTTAATTTATTAGTAAATGAGATTGAAAAAAGAGGTGTGAGTGTCAAAACAGGTAAATTTCAGGCCATGATGAAAGTATTAATTGAAAATGACGGGCCTGTTACTATACTTATTGATTCTAAAAAAATATTTTAGGAGTGAGTTTATGAAAATACAAAGGTATATGGTAGGACTTTATGGAGCCAATTGCTATATTGTTTCTGACGAAGAAGAGAGGGAAGCAATTGTAATAGACCCAGGGGAATATTCATCTGAAATACAAGATTATATTATTACTAACAATTTAAATGTAAAATATATTTTACTCACACATGGGCATTTTGATCACATAGGTGGAGTAGAAGAGCTAAAAAAACTAACTCAAGCAAGAGTTGCCATTTCAAAAGAAGACGCTCCTATGCTTTTAGACCCTAGTTTAAACTTATCTGAAATGGTCTATAAAAAAATACTATGCAATCCTGCAGATATTTTATTAAGTGACGGTGATACTTTAACTTTTGGAAAATACAGCGTAGAAGTTATATACACCCCAGGGCACACAAAAGGAGGAGTGTGTTTTAAAATTAATAATGTATGTTTTACCGGCGATATCCTATTTAAAGGCTCTATAGGAAGATACGATTTTCCAGGAGGAGATTTTTCTACTTTAATGGACTCTATAAAAAATAAACTTTTAGTTTTAGGAAATGATGTTACAATATACCCCGGTCATGGGGACTCTTCAACTATTGGCAAGGAAAAGAGACTTAATATGTTTTTAAGGGATTTGATGGAGTGAAAAAGCAAGAGGAGGTTATTCCTCTTGCTTTATTCATATCGTAATGCTACAATTGGGTCTAATTTGGCGGCTTTTTGTGCGGGATAGATTCCAAAGAATATCCCTACTGCTGTTGAGAAGAGAAAAGCGATTAATATTGTATTTATTGAAAAGACTGGAGTTATATCAATAAAGGGCCCGACTATATTTGCTAAAATATACCCTAAGAAAATACCTATTGCTCCACCTATAAGAGAAATTGTAACTGCTTCAATCAAAAACTGTGTCAATATGTCCTTTTGTCTTGCTCCTATTGCTTTTCTTATTCCTATTTCTCTTGTGCGCTCCGTTACAGATACAAGCATTATATTCATAATCCCTATTCCACCGACTAAAAGAGAAATACCCGCAATGGCACCTATGACAGCTGTAAATATTCCTAATATTCTATTAAATTCTTCCAAAAAACTTATGAAGTTTTCTGTCTTGTATTTGTTTTTGTTGTGATGTAATGATTCTATCAAACGCACGGCTTGGGAGGATGTTTCATCTAATTGGTTTTGGTTATAGGTCATTACGTAAATTTGCGAGATATTAACGTCTGGAAAAATTTTTTGTGCGTAAGTTATTGGAATTGCAGCTATTACAGGTATTTGATCAGCTATTGACCCGCCTAAGCTTTTTAAATTTCCACTGTCAATGACGCCAATTATCTTTGCTGTGTCAAAGGAGGAATAGCTGCCTATTTTGATGCTTTTTCCTACGCAATCTTCATAGCCAAAAAGTTCTTTTGCTGAGTCTTTATCGATAAGTATTACGTTTCTTCCTAAAAGAATATCTTTTTCATTTAAAAATCGTCCATAGATTACTTTTAAGTTAGAAACATTTCCATAATCAAAATCTGTAGCTATAAAAAGGGCTCTTTTAGTAACTTTGTCTGTTTTGGCAAGTCCCATTTTTTCTGCAATTGGCGCAGCGTATTTTACAGAAGACAATCTTTTTCTAATCATTTCTACATCTCTAATAGCTAATCTATCGCTATCTCTAATTTCTACGTCATTTCTTGTTTTAATAGAAAACACATTTACACCGATTTTTTCAAATTCACCTAATATAGCCTTTTGGCCACCTGCTCCTAAAGAGACAATTGTTATAACTGAAGCAATGCCTATTATAATTCCCAACATCGTTAAAAAAGCTCTCAATTTGTTACTCAATATGCTGTCAATTGCCACTTTTACTGCTTCCCAAATATACATATTTATCACCTGCTAATAAGTTATTCTGTTTGGAACAAGCGTATCTTCTATAATATTTCCATCTCTTAAGCGGACTATCCTTTTTGCATGATTTGCAATATCTTGCTCATGTGTAACCATTACTATTGTAGTACCCGATTCATTGAGTTGATAAAAGATTTTCATTATTTCAATGCTAGAAGCTGTGTCAAGATTTCCTGTTGGTTCGTCTGCTAGCAAAAAAGAAGGATTCATCACAATAGCACGGGCAATAGCAACTCTTTGCTGCTGCCCTCCTGATAGCTCATTAGGTTTGTGGTGTATTCTTTCACTTAATCCCACTATTTCTAAAGCTCTTAGGGCTCTTTGCCTTCGTTCTTTTGATGGTATTTTGGCGTACAACATTGGCAGTTCTACATTTGCCAGTGCGTTCAATTTGCTCAAAAGGTTAAAAGATTGAAAGACAAATCCTATCTGACGATTTCTCAAATAAGCTAACTGGTCATCGCTTAGGGTTGATACTTCAGTTCCATTGAGTTTATAACTTCCAGATGTAGGTTTATCTAAAAGGCCTATAATGTTCATTAAAGTGGATTTGCCAGAGCCAGAAGGACCGACAATTGCTACATATTCACCTTTATCTATTTTTAAAGATACGCCTTTTAATGCATCAACTTGTATCTTTCCAAGATTGTACACCTTTTTTACATTGCTTAGCTCAATCATCAGTCCTTCCCGCCCTTTACGCTAACTTTTGTGCCATCTTCGATAGAACTGGTGGGGTTTAGTATGACTTTTTCACCAACATTTACTCCACTTATGATTTCTGTCTCTAGATCAGAAGCGAGACCGGTTTTTACTTTCTTTTGTTTAGCTATGCCATTTTCTACTACATACACAAATTCATTGCCATTTTTATCGCTTACGATTGCTTCTGATGGAACTTTTATTGTATCTTTCTTTTCGCCAATTTTTATATCAACATCCACGTTAAAACCGGGCTTTATTGTGCCATCATTGTTTAAAAGGTCCACATAGACTTTTACTACATTATCTCCTCCTGTTTGAGTAATTACTTTTGTTGCAGTAGGACTCACTTTGCTGACTACTCCTTCAAAAGTTTTATCTGCAAAATGTATGTAGGCTTTTTGCCCTTCTTTTAAATTTACCGCATCATAAGGGTTTACATCAAGTGCAATTTGCAAGTTGTTTAAGTCTTCTACTGCAATTGCAGGAAATTGAGAGGAGGTAAAATAGCTATTATCTTTGGCATTTACTATGGTTACTGTCCCATCAAATTCAGCAATAACATATTTTTGCTGTTTATACATATTTTGCTTTATATTTTTGAGATTTAATTCTGCAATTTCTACTTGTTTTTGTTGGAGTTTTATTTGGTCGTCAAGGCTAAGAGAAGAAGTTTGTATCTGAGAAGTGGAGGGTTGTTGTACTGTACTTTCTCCCGAAGGGAGTTGTTGTGGCAAAGAGGTATTTGGAATTTGAGCTGCGACTTGGGATTGTTGTGACTGTTTTTCTTTTAATTTTTTTAATGCATCCAGTTGCATTTGCGCCATTTCCAGTTGTTTTTGTGCAATTTGATATTGTATAGATAAATCTTGTGTTTCTAATTCTAGAAGTTTATCTCCTTTTTTTACATTATCTCCAACGGATACATAGACTTTTAAAACTTTAGTGGGAGATAATATGTAATATTCTTGTTTGGACTTTGATTCTACTACTCCTGTGGTAGAGAATAAAGAAACTATATCACCTTTTTCAACTTTAGCAGCATTTACCTCTACAGTGGAAGCAGAGTTTTTGTTTTTTATAGAGATTGCATAAACGGTAGAAGCCACAATTGCTAATATGACTAAGACTATTAAAAACGTTTTTACACTGTTTTTCATAAAGCACCACCTTCAAAATTATAGTTCTTCTTTAATTTTTTGCAATATGCTTTTTAATGTTTCTATTTCTTGGGGAGAGAGTTTTTCAAAAATTGGCTGTAAAACTTTCATTCTAAAGTCTACTAAATGTTTATATATATCTTCTCCTTTTTTTGTTAAAGAAATTTGTATTTTTCTTCTATCTTCTAAATCAAAGTCCCTTTGAACTAAACCTTTTTCTACAAGTTTATCTACTATACTTGTAAGGGTACTGGGAGAAATATCTAGTTCTGAGGCAATATCTTTCATGTATATTGGAGTATTTTTATTCTCACTTAAAACCATTATTACTTGTTGTTCTCCAATTGTGAGGTCTTTTTGAAATTCAGAGAGGTTGTTTGCTCTCAATTGGTTGTTGAGTTTTTGTCTAATTGTACGCAACAAATCATATAAAAGCTTACTATCGCAATCCTTGTTCATAAAGTTTCACCCCAAAAATTTTCAATATATAGACTTGTGCAAAATTCAGAAGCCTTAATTTAAGCCATTCTACAGACATACTTTTTTCCTATCACTCTTGAATTTTTTATCTTTTATGTAGGATTTCCCCTCCCATTTGTCGAATTATTATATATACACTATAAAAAATTTTTTAAGAAGGAGGAAATTCTACATGTACCAGCTTCAATTGCTTTTAAATATACCTGAACTCTTTACCTCTCAGTCTAAAATTGATTTCTATTCTTCTATGTTTGAAAATCTTGACCTGTCTTCAATACCTGAATTCCCTTCCTCTAGTCCTGGCCGTAAGGGTTATTCTCACCATGCACTTTTTAGAGCTTTTATTGTCATGAAAGCTGAAAGATTCGGCACAATTTCTGACCTTTTAGATTATCTCCGCAATAATCTTATCATTGCTCATCTTTGTGGCTTCGACATTTCTAAACCTCTTCCTTCTTATTGGACTTTTCGCCGTTTTATTAATGACTTCTCTCATGATTATTTGACCTCTATTTTTCAAAATCAGGTCAATATCCTCAAAAATATGGGTATTATCTCCGGTGAGTTTATTTCCATGGATTCTACCCCTATTAAAGCTAACACTAAGTTAAATAACCCTAAGTCTTTTTCTAAAAATAAATTCTCTAAAGATAATCAGCCTAAGTCAGATAAGGATTGTAAATTAGGCGTTTATTCTGCTTCTAACGATTCTTCTAATAAACGCTATAAGTTTTATTGGGGCTATAAAAATCACATTATTGTTGATGCTATCTCTGGTTTACCCATCGCTGAAACTACTACCCCCGCTGATGCCCCTGATTTTGAAGCCGCTTTATCTTTGCTTGAGAAGACTAATAAGTGGTTTAACCTTAAGTATGTTAATTTTATTGCTGATAAAGGCTATGATGTTAAGAAACTTTATAATTATGTTAGAAATATTCTCCACGGTCATTGCTTTATTCCTCTTAACAAGCGTAATTCTAAAAATCCCCCTCTGACTGATGATGGTTATATGGTCTGTGAAGCGGGTATTAAAATGCTTAAAGATGGCAAGCAATATTTTGATGGTTTTATTAAGCAAAAATTTGTTTGCAAGTTCTGTAATTCTAAGGATGATTCTGCCTGCCCTATAAATCATCCTAAATATTTTAATGGCAAAAAGCATAGAGGCTGTACTAAGTATGCTATTATATCTTCTGATTATAGGTCCTCTATTAATAGAGACTCCCTATATTTTAAGGCCGTCTACAAATTGAGAATTGAATCAGAAAGATATAATTCCCGCTTTAAAGCTCTGGATTTTGAAAAGGCTTATGTTAGAAATATTAATTCTGTGAGCAACCTTAATACTTTTGGCCATATTACTTTGCTTACTGTCGCTATTGTAGCTATTAAATTGGGCAAATATGATGAGTTTAGATCTCTTGTTGCTTTGATGCAATCGGCCTAATTTTTATTGAATCTATTTCATGCCATTTTTTAACATTTGACTTCTACAGGATATTTATGCCCTTTTTTAGCTCCTCTTTTTGTCTTTTCTTTTCCCTTACCACTTCCTTTATGTTTGATTGTCAGTGTTGATTACTATATATTGTATGTAATACATATTTTGGTTTTTGATTATGATTATTTTAATTAATTTTGCACATCCCTATTTTCAATATAAAATATTTTGTATATAAAAATATTAACTCACTAAAATTTTTTTGTCAATAGCTGGGTGAGATATTATAAAAGTATAAAAAAGACATTGTAGAACAATGCCCAATTAGCGATAAAAATATAAAAAGATAATTGTGATTGACAGCTAATAATAGTATAATGTATAATATCAAATAAAATGAGGGATAAATGCGATGACCAGGAGAGTAGCAATAGCAGGTATACAGGGAGAAGATACCGCGACTGAGAGTATCTTTATACTTATGCTATTGTGAATGACACCTGTGAGCAGACCAGTCGATAATGTAGGCTGGCTCCGTGAACCTGCGTTAAGGGAATGAGTCCAAATCAGGGTGGCACCACGGGATTTAACCTCTCGTCCCTGCAAATTGTTGCAGACGAGGGGTTTTTAAATGTATAAAGTTTTTACAAAATGTAAAAGGAGTTGGTAAAATGCTTACAAAAGCGCCAAGAGGGACAAAGGACATTCTCCCTTCAGAATCATATAAATGGCAATATATAGAAGGACTCATAAGGGAGATATGTGATGTTTACGGTTTTAAAGAGATAAGAACGCCTGGCTTTGAACATACTGAGTTGTTTTTAAGGGGAGTAGGGGAATCAACCGACATTGTGAGAAAAGAGATGTACACTTTTACTGATAAAGGTGGGAGAAGCATTACTTTAAAGGCTGAAGGTACTTCTCCAGCTGTAAGAGCTTTTATAGAGCACAATTTGTACGCAGAAACACAGCCTACCAAATTGTACTATATAACTCCTGTTTACAGATATGAAAGGCCTCAATCAGGAAGGTTAAGAGAACATCACCAATTTGGAGTAGAAATTTTTGGTGCTAAAAGCGCTTCTGCAGATGCAGAAGTTATAAGTGTTGCTATGACTTTATTAAAAAAATTAGGGCTTAATAATTTGGAGCTTAGAATAAACAGTATAGGATGTCCTGTTTGTAGAAAAAATTATAATAAAGTACTTAAGGATTTTTTAAGGGACAATTTGGAGTATTTGTGTGATGACTGTAAAGTCAGATATGAGATAAATCCTTTGAGGGTGTTGGATTGCAAAGTAGAAAGTTGTCAGAGGATAACCAAAGATGCCCCTCTCATTACAGATTATTTGTGTGATGATTGCAAAAGTCATTTTGAAGAGCTACAAAAGTATTTAGATATAATGGGCTATGATTATATAATTGACCCCAGAATTGTGAGAGGACTTGATTATTATACCAAAACTGCTTTTGAAATAATTTCAAAAGACATCGGAGCTCAGGGGACTGTATGCGGTGGAGGAAGGTATGATGGCCTTATAGAAGAATGCGGAGGGCCTTCTATGCCGGGAGTAGGTTTTGGAATGGGGTTAGAGAGGCTCCTTATTACATTAGAGCAAAATGGCATTGAGATTCCTAAACCTGAAGGTGTAGACTTGTTTATAGCTTATGTTGGGGAAGAAGCAAAATTATTTACTTTTGCCCTTGCTAATAAACTGCGATTTAATGGATTAAAAGTAGAAAGAGATAACATGGATAGAAGTTTAAAAGCACAAATGAAGTACGCAAATAAGCTTAATGCGAAATTTGCTATTGTAATAGGAGAAGAAGAGATGAAGGAAAACAAAGTTAAATTAAAGGATATGAGAGTTGGAAGCGAAGTAGAAATATCCATTGATGAGATAGAACAAAGGATAAAAAATATATAAACGGAGGGAGTTAAATGGGAGAACAATTAAATGGCCTTAAAAGAACTCACATGTGTGGAGAATTGACAGTTGAAGACGTAGATAAGTCAGTTGTAGTAATGGGATGGGTGCAAAGGAGAAGAGACCATGGAGGATTAGTATTTATAGATTTAAGAGATAGAACAGGCATTGTGCAGGTGGTTTTTAGCAATGAGGTTTCTTCTGAAGCCTTTGAAAAAGTGCAAAGCGTAAGAAGTGAATATGTACTGGCAATAGAGGGAAAAGTGGTAAAAAGGGCTCCGGAAAATGTAAATCCTAAAATTTCTACAGGAGAAATTGAAATATATGCTAATACTTTAAAAATTTTAAGCAAATCAGAGACTCCGCCTTTTCCAATAGAGGATAGGAGCAATGTATCAGAAGCTATAAGGTTGAAATACAGATACTTAGATTTGAGAAGGCCTTCAATGCAACAAAATTTGATGACTCGGTTTAAAATAACTAAAGTTGTCCGCGATTTTTTAAACAGAAATGGTTTTATAGAAATAGAAACTCCTCTTTTAATTAAAAGTACTCCAGAAGGGGCAAGGGACTATCTTGTACCGAGTAGAATTTATCCAGGAAAATTTTATGCTTTGCCTCAATCTCCTCAAATATTCAAACAACTTCTTATGATTTCTGGATTTGATAAGTATTACCAAATAGCCAAATGTTTAAGAGATGAGGATTTAAGAGCAGATAGGCAACCAGAGTTTACACAAATAGATATAGAAATGTCTTTTGTAGAAGTAGAAGATGTTTTGAAAATTAACGAAAAAATGATTGCAGAGATATTTAAAGAGACTTTAGGCATTGATGTACCAATTCCTTTTAAAAGATTATCTTATCAAGAATCTATGGAAAGATTTGGGACAGATAAACCAGACTTGAGGTTTGGAATGGAACTTAAGGATTTATCTGATATAGTGGCACAATCAGAATTTAATGTGTTTAAGAATGCTTTAAAAAACAACGGGTCTGTCAGAGGTATAAATGTAAAAGGTGCTGCTTCTATGCCAAGAAGACAGTTGGACGAACTGGTAGAGTTTGCAAAAACTTATGGCGCTAAAGGACTTTTGTGGATACAAGTTTTTGAAAAGGAAGTGAAATCTCCTGCTACTAAATTTTTAAGTGAAGAAGAAATGAAGAAAATACTCGAAAGACTTGAGGCAGAAGCCGGAGATTTGCTACTAATTGTGGCAGACAAAGATGAAATAGTTTTTGATACTTTAGCTCATTTGAGGCTAGAGCTTGGCAAGAGATTTAATTTAATTGATGAGAATAAATATGAGTTTGTTTGGATAGTAGATTTTCCACTTTTAGAGTACGACGAAGGAGAAAAAAGGTATGTAGCAAAGCACCATCCTTTTACTGCTCCTAAAGATGAAGATATAGAGCTACTGGAAAAGGAACCTTTAAAAGTCAGGGCAAAGGCTTATGACATAGTTTTAAATGGTACAGAGATTGGTGGAGGAAGTATAAGGATACACGATACTGAGCTTCAAAAAAGAATGTTTAAAGTTTTGGGATTTAGCGAAGAAAAAGCGTGGGAAAGATTTGGATTTTTGATGGAGGCTTTCAAATACGGTGCTCCTCCCCATGGAGGTATAGCTTATGGGTTGGATAGGCTTGCAATGATTATAACGGGAAGCGACACCATAAGGGATGTAATTGCATTTCCAAAGACTCAAAATGCAGTGTGCTTGATGACAGATGCTCCTTCTGAGGTTTCAGAAGAGCAGTTAAAGGAATTGCACATAAAGGTAGACCTATAAACGTTTACCAGTTGAAAAATAGAGGCTTTTGTGATATTATTTATATAGAAAGATGAATAAAGCTGAAAAGCCCTGTGGTGTACGTGAGGTCCGGTGAAAGTTTGAGCCAACACCAATAATAAGGGAGCCTGGGCTTTGGCAGTGGAATATAGGCCGTCTTCGAACGGAAATATGAAGCTGCCAAGAGGGCACCCACTTTGTGAGTCCGGGTTCAAAAACTACCGGGAAGCACGGCACTATGGGGTTTTTTTATGGAGGGAAGAGTGTGGACATTTTTTCACGAACAGAGCTTTTAATAGGGAAAGAAGGGCTTTTAAAACTTAAAAACAGTACTGTTGCTGTTTTTGGAATAGGAGGAGTAGGCTCTTTTGCTGTTGAAGGTTTAGTAAGAGCAGGAGTTGGTAAATTGGTTTTGATAGACGGGGACAACGTGTGTGTCACAAATATAAATAGACAGATACATGCTACTACTCATACAATAGGCAAGCCAAAGGTAGAAGTGATGAAAGATAGGATATTGGAAATAAATCCTCAAGCCCAGGTTATTATTTTTAAAGAGTTTTACTCTAGCGAAAATAGCGATAGGCTTTTGTCTAAAGAGTATGACTATGTGATTGATGCAATTGACAGAGTACCTTCTAAAATAGATTTGATAGAAAAATGCATTTCGTTAAATATTCCTATAGTAAGCAGTATGGGGGCAGGAAATAAATTAGACCCTACAAAATTTGAAGTAACGGATATATATAAGACAAGTGTATGCCCTCTGGCAAAAATAGTTAGAAGAGAACTTAAAAAAAGAGGTATTAAATCTTTAAAAGTGGTATACTCTAAAGAAGAGCCTTTAAAAAATTTCTATCAAAGCGAGGAAACTGTAACTTATTCAAAATCGGTACCCGGCAGTATTTCTTTTGTTCCCTCTGTAGCAGGCTTAATTTTAGCGGCAGAGGTAGTAAAGGATTTATTAAAAAAATAACAAAAAGCTATTGACATATCTGTGAAAAACTTTTATACTATTCATTGGATACCCCAATGGGGTTGGGAGGTATAATATGTACCAAGATAGCAAAGAGGATTTGTTGAGAAGATTAAGAAAAATTGAAGGACAAGTAAAAGGCATACAAAAAATGATTGAAAATGACGCCTATTGTGTAGATGTACTGGTACAAGTGGCTGCTGTTAGGTCTGCAATAAACAGCGTTGGCAAAATTCTTCTTAAAAGCTATACTACTAGCTGTGTAAAGGGAGCAATGTGTACTGAAAAGCAAGATGACATGATAGATGAACTAGTTGAGACATTTATAAAATTTATGAAGTGATTTTAAAAGTTAGGTTTTGTGAGCAATTTGTTTTATAATAAATGTATAAAGCAATTGCTTTGTATAAAAATAAAATTGAAATAAAAGTATAGGAGTGGTTTTATGGCAGAATTAGTTATTACACTTGAAAATTTTGAACAAGAAGTTGTAAATTCAGATGTACCAGTCTTAATAGACTTTTGGGCTGAGTGGTGTATGCCTTGTAGAATGGTGGCTCCAATAATTGACGAATTGGCGAAAGAATATGAAGGAAAAATCAAAGTAGGTAAAATTAATGTTGATGAAGAAAATGAATTGGCGATGAAATTTAGAATAATGAGTATACCAACAATTGGGCTTTTCAAAAATGGTAAAATGGTAGATAAGATAATAGGAGCAAGACCTAAAGCAGACTTTGTAAAGTTTATAGAAAAACATCTCAATGGTGGTGCTACACAATCAGAAGAATCTGACGAGGTAGAAATTACATACGATAATTTCGAAGAAGAAGTTGTAAACTCTGATGTACCAGTATTGATAGACTTTTGGGCTGAATGGTGTGCACCTTGTAGATTAGTTGCTCCCATAATAGATGAACTAGCAAAAGAGTATAAAGGAAAGATTAAAGTAGGAAAAGTTAATGTAGACGAAGAAAATGAGCTGGCAATGCAATTTAGAATAATGAGCATACCTACAATAGGACTTTTCAAAAATGGCAAGATGGTAGATAAAATAATAGGAGCAAGACCTAAAGCAGACTTTGTAAAGTTTATAGAAAAGCATTTAAACAATTAAAAATCCTGCATTATGCAGGATTTTTAATTTTATTCCTTGAATAAATATGAAAAGAATTGTTTAATTTTCCAAAAAATTAAGAAAATCGAAACATACTAAGGCATACTCTCGCAAACCGAAGAAAACCCAATTTAATATTGGGTTTTCTTCGGTTTTTAAGGAATGGGAAAGCTTTTATTTAGCTTAAGTAAATGTATACAATATAGATATAGAGAAAATTCTTAGAGGTGATAGAATGGAAAACATAAAAGTGGTTGTATGGGGACTTGGTGCAATGGGAAGTGGTATTGCTAAGATGATACTTTTTAAAAAAGGAATGGAAATAGTTGGAGCAATTGATACAGATCCAAATAAAAGAGGAAAGGATTTGAATGAAATTTTAGGGACAAATTCTAAACCTGTTTACATTACTTCTGAACCTCAAGATATTATAAAAAAAGGAAGTGCTGATATAGCGGTTATTGCTACATCCTCCTATGTAGAAAAGGTTTTCCCACTCATTAAATTGGCGGTAGAAAATGGCATCAATGTCATTACAACTGCTGAGGAGATGGCGTATCCTTCTGCACAACATCTAGAATTAGCCAAAGAAATTGACAGACTTGCAAGAGAAAATGGCGTATCTGTCTTAGGTACAGGAATAAATCCGGGATTTGTATTAGACTATTTAATCATTGCACTGACGGGAGTTTGCGTAGATGTTGATTCCATTAAAGCAGCAAGAATTAATGACTTATCTCCTTTTGGAAAAGCTGTTATGGAAGAACAAGGGGTGGGCCTCACTCCTGAGGAATTTGAAGAAGGCGTAAAAAACGGGACTGTTGCAGGGCATATAGGATTTCCTGAGTCTATTTCGATGATTTGTGATGCTTTAGGGTGGAAACTTTCAGGTATTGAGCAGACAAGAGAGCCTATAGTTTCTAAAACTTATAGAGAGACCCCTTATGCAAGAGTTGAGCCGGGTTACGTTGCTGGATGTCGCCAAATAGGGTATGGAAAGGTAGATGGAGAGGTAAAAATAGAATTGGAACATCCGCAACAGATATTACCTCAAAAAGAAGGAGTAGAGACTGGAGACTATATTGAGATTAAAGGAACTCCAAATATAAAGTTGTCTATAAAGCCTGAGATACCTGGAGGTCTAGGTACTATTGCTCTTTGTGTCAATATGATACCTCATGTCATAAACGCAGAGCCGGGTCTTGTTACAATGTTAGATTTGCCGGTACCTAGAGCTATTATGGGTGATGCAAGAGATATGATCAGGAGGAGATAAAATGGCTCAAAAAGGCGATTGGGTAAAAATTAAACAGGTAATTTTAGAACCAGAGGAAAGAGCTGAAAATATACCTCAAGATACAAAAGAGACTCCCTTGACAATGTGGGTTAAAGGTTTACTTTTACAAGATGGAGAGATTGGCGACACAGTCAAAATTAAGACTTTTACAGGCCGAATAGTGGAAGGAGTTTTAATAGACGTAAATCCCCGGTATATTCACGATTTTGGCAATCCAATTCCTGAGCTTATAAAAGCAGGTATAAAAGCAAGAGAGATATTGTATGGCGGTGAAGAGAATGAGTAGGTATAAGGAAGTAATGGCAAGGAAAAACGAAATAATGAAAAAATCTTTAGGAATAGATTATGAGAGATTTGAATCAGGTGGAATTGCTTTTGACTATGAAAGAATGATGAAGGAAACAGGCTATACATTAGAAGAGATTATTAAAATACAAAGAGAAGCAAATGTAGGGGATACTCCACTTATAGAGCTTAAAAATTTAACAGAATTAGCGAGAAAAGTTTCACCAACAGGAAAAGCTGCCAGAATTTTTATAAAAGATGAAGCTTGTAACCCTTCAGGAAGCTTTAAAGAAAGGCGGGCTAGTGTTTCTATATATCACGCAAAACAAAAGGGATATAAGGGAGTCATAGCTGCTACTAGTGGTAATTACGGAGCAGCAGTGGCTTCACAAGCTGCCATGATAGGTTTAAAATGCATTGTCGTCCAAGAAGCTTATGATAGCAGAGGCATAGGGCAGCCAGAAATATTGG
Organism: Thermoanaerobacter ethanolicus JW 200; assembly: GCF_003722315.1. Taxonomy (NCBI): domain Bacteria; kingdom Bacillati; phylum Bacillota; class Clostridia; order Thermoanaerobacterales; family Thermoanaerobacteraceae; genus Thermoanaerobacter; species Thermoanaerobacter ethanolicus. The sequence goes on from NZ_CP033580.1 coordinate 1,736,886, forward strand.
AAAAAGGAAGAAAATGTGAAACATTTGGTGCAGAAGTGATACAATTAACTGTTGGACCGGAATTATTTTATGTAAACTTGATGCTATTAGAAGAGACGGGATATTTTAATGCTTCTTTGTACACTCCTTTTGGAGTTGCTGGTATTGAAACATTGGGATATGAAATAGCTCAGCAAGTAAAAGAGAGGACTGGCAAATTTCCTGATGTTGTTGTGGCCACCCATGCCGGTGGAGGCAATTTGACAGGTACTGCGAGAGGACTTATAAAAGCAGGAGCTACTCATACAAAGGTGTACGGAGCAAGTGTTGATTTGACAGGGCTTCACATGGCCTCAGATAAAGATTTTAATAGAAAGTCTTTTACGACGGGACATACAGGATTTGGAATTCCTTTTGCGACTTGGCCGGATAGAGCAGATGTGCCTCGAAATGCTGCAAGGCCTTTAAGGTACATGGATGGGTATTACCTTGTCAAGCAAGGGGAAGTCTTTTACATGACAGAGCTTTTAGCTCAATTAGAAGGTTTAGAAAGAGGACCAGCGGGAAATACCTCTTTAGCGGCAGCTTTCAGTTTGGCACAGCAAATGGAAAATGACCAGATAATAGTGGTGCAGGAGACAGAATATACAGGGGCAGGTAAAAATCCAACGGCTCAGCTTACTTTTGCTATGCAAAACGGCATAAAAATTCTAATAGGAAATCCTGATGATGAGATACCAGGACAAAATATAATTTTGCCTGAACATCCTTCTATGATAAAGGCAAGAGAAGTCAATCTTTCAAATTTGAAAAAATCCTATATTAAAAACTGTGTCCAACATTTTGGAATAATGCCTAAAGAGGAGGACATCAAGTTTTTAGCAGAAGATACTAAGTCCAGTGAAGAATTTGTGAAAGAAGTAATTTCAGAATTACAGAATGGAGGGTTAGTATGAGACGAGAAGATGATTTTGAAACAAGAAGCAAACACTTAAAGCACATGACAGATGAAGAATTAGACGCATATTTCTGGAAATTGGCAGAAAAAATTGTAGATCCTTTGATAGAGTTGGCATATTATCACACATCTCCATCTATTGAGCGTTCTGTGCTTTTACGAATGGGTTTTTCTAGTATTGAGGCAAAGGAGATTGTAAACAGAATTGAGGAAAGAGGGCTTTTGCCAAAAGGAGCAGGAAATATTGTGTTGAAAGTTGCAGAAAGGGTTAAAAAGGATTACCTCACTGCCGGAAAATCCATAGCTAATGGAGAGTACTTGGAGGTGCTTGATGATATAGCAAGGGAGGCTAGTAAAAATGAAGCTTGAAAAGGATAAAAAAATAGATATTGAAGAAATTTTAAAGGATTTGGACAAATATGTGCCTAGGAGAAGAGGATGGCACTGGAGAGAGGATGTAGGTAAACACAAAATTGGCGATTTTGAGTATTATCAGGTTTCAAAACCACTTAAAAACAGTATTCCTTTACCTGCTGCAAAACACTTTGGAAACATTGACCCTCAGCCAGATTGTGTGATAACCACAGAAATAGCTTCAGGAAGGTTTGAAGATGATATAAGGCGCATGAGAATGGCAGCATGGCATGGAGCAGACCACATAATGGTTATTAGAACGTTAGGACAAAGCCATTTTGATGGACTCATTGAAGGAACACCTGAAGGTGTAGGAGGAGTTCCTATTTCGAGAAAACAAATAAGAGCGACGAGAAAAGCATTGGATTTAATTGAAGATGAGGTCGGTAGGCCTATAAACTTTCACTCTTATGTAAGTGGGATAGCCGGTCCTGAAGTAGCTGTTATGTTCGCTGAAGAAGGGGTAAATGGTGCCCATCAAGACCCTCAGTACAATGTCCTTTATAGAAATATAAACATGGTAAGGTCTTTTGTAGATGCAGCAGTTGCTAAGAAAATAATGGCAGATGCTAATATACTTCAAATTGATGGTGCTCACAATGCCAATGCAACAGCAAAATATGGATGGAAAGTTATGCCTGAACTTTTAGTTCAGCACGCTATAAATACACTTTATTCGAGAAAAGTAGGAATGAAACCAGAAAACATAGCCTTATCTACAGTGCCACCAAATGCTCCACCAACTCCTTCCATACGTTTGGATTTGCCGTATGCAGTAGCTTTGAGGCAGCTTTTTAAAGATTATAAAATGAGAGCGCAAATGAACACAAAGTATATCGAACACGATATGAGAGAAGCAACTGTAACACATGTGCTTAACCTTTTAATATCTCGATTGACCTCAGCAGATATACAAAGTACTATTACTCCTGATGAGGGAAGAAATGTCCCATGGCATTACAACAATATCAACGCAATAAACACTGCTAAACAAGCCCTTATCGGCATGGACGGTCTAAAAGAGATGGTAAAACTCAATTTTGATGGGGAGTTAGGGAAAAAAGTCAGAGAATTAAAAATGAGAGCTATTCTCTTTATGGAGGAAATTTTAGAAGTTGGAGGATACTTTAAGGCAGTAGAAGAAGGCTTCTTTGTGGATTCAGGCTATTATCCAGAGAGAAATGGAGATGGCATTGTAAGAACTATAAATGGCGGTATTGGCGCCGGTACTGTTTACAAAAGAGATAAAGACTATATTGCACCAGTATGCTCTCACTTTGGATATAACAATTTGCCAGAAGGGCTTAATAAACCTTGCGATTTAATAGATGGATGTACTCTTTGCAAGCATGAGAAAATCCATTATATAGACGAATTAGATGAGAATGACAATGTAGAAAATAGATTGAAAGAAACTGTTGAGTACAGAAAAGGAGATAAAATAAAGCCAGAAGTTGAATGGGCAGGAGACGGCATAATAAGCATGAACCTATTTTTGCCTGTAAATGAAAGGACTGCTGAATACGCGGCTATTAAATACGCAGAAAAGCTGGGGCTTACTGATGTAGTCGTTTTAGGTAAACTTCCAATGCATCCTGCAGAGGGAACGTACGTGGAAGTAAGAGGGCGTGTTCAATTTTCTATTGACAAAAATGAATTAGAAATACCGCCGGAAGAGGAAATACTTTCAGATGAGGAAATAGAAGAAGATATTAAGAGAAAGCCTATGAAGGTGGTTGCTGCAACTGTAGGAAATGATGAACATTCTGTGGGCTTAAGAGAGATTTTGGACATAAAACACGGTGGAATTGAAAAATACGGCATAAAATTTACTTACCTTGGTACTTCTTGTCCTGTAGAAAAGTTAGTTGATGCAGCTATAGAGGAAAATGCTGATGCTATTTTAGTTAGCACTATAATAACCCATGATGATGTCCATATAAAGAATATGAAAAAAATTCACGACCTCTGTGTAGAAAAGGGAATAAGGGATAAAGTAATTTTAGTAGGTGGAGGTACGCAAATTACAAACGACCTTGCTAAAAGTGTTGGCTTTGATGCAGGATTTGGAAGAGGTACAAAAGGAAATCAAGTGGCAAGTTTTTTAGTTAAAAAAAGAAGGGAAAAGGAAAATGAGGAAAACAATTGACATACTTGTAGCCGAGATTGGAAGTACTACGACAACTGTAAATGCTTTTGTTCTGGGCAGTGATCCTGTTTTTATAGGTCAGGGGATGGCTCCTACCACAGTCTTAGATGGGGATGTGAATATTGGTCTTGTGGGGGCTATTGAGAATTTAAAAGATAAAATTGGAGATTTTGTATATAGTGAGATGCTTGCTTGTAGCAGTGCTGCTGGTGGCCTCAAAATGACTGTACATGGCTTAGTCTACGACATGACTGTAAGGGCAGCTAAAGAGGCTGCCCTTGGGGCAGGAGCCAATATAAAACTTATAACAGCAGGAAAACTGAGAAGAACGGATTTAGAAAAAATAAAACAAATAAAACCAAACATAATACTTTTAGCAGGTGGAGTGGATTACGGAGATAGAGAAACTGCTCTTTATAATGGAGAAAAATTGGCGGAATTAAAGTTGAATGTGCCAGTAATTTATGCAGGCAACATAGAAAATAGAGAAGAAATTTCCTACATTTTTCAAGAAGCCGGTCAGGAAGTATACATTGTAGACAATGTTTATCCATCAATTGACAATTTAAATGTAGAACCGACAAGAAAAATGATTCAGAAAGTTTTTGAAAAGCATATTGTAACAGCGCCAGGTATGAGTAAAGTAAAAGAATTGGTGACAGGAAATATAATCCCAACGCCAGGTGCTGTCATGGAATGTGCTATGCTTCTTTATAATGACATAGGTGATTTGATGGCAGTCGATATAGGTGGAGCTACTACAGATGTTCATTCTGTTACTGAAGGAAGCGATGAAATACAAAAAATAACTGTAAATCCAGAGCCTTTGGCTAAACGCACAGTAGAGGGGGATTTAGGGGTTTTTGTTAATTCAAGAAATTTATTTGATTTGTGCGGAGAGGATATATATAAAAAATTCAGTAATGCAGATGAACTAATAAACAATATAAAGCCAATACCCCAAAAAGAAGAAGAAAAAGAATTTGTGTTGTATCTTGCAAGCAAGGCATTAGAAGTGGCAGTAAAGCGTCACGCAGGTAAATTAAGCAGTTATTTTGGACTTACAGGAAGAACCTTTTATGCGGAAGGAAGAGATTTGACAAATGTTAAATGGATAATAGGTACCGGTGGAATATTTTCAAGACTTGAAGGAGGAGAAAAATTATTAGAAAATATAAATGATGGAGGAAGTGGAAAAGAGCTTTATCCTCCTTCATCGGCAAAAGTTTTAATTGACAGAGATTATATCATGGCGGCTTGTGGTGTTTTGTCTAAGAAATATCCTGACGAAGCTTTGAAATTAATCAAAAATAGCTTTGGCATTTAGAAATGGGGGAGATTAAGTGTATCCCTTGTTGAGAATAAACTTAGAAAAACTTCGAGAAAATACGCAAACTATCGTTAATTTGTGTGAAAAGAGAAATATAAAGGTAGTAGGTGTTACAAAAGTTTTTTGTGCTATTCCAGAAGTAGCACAGACGATGGTAAAAGGTGGAGTAGAAATTTTAGGAGATTCTCGAATTAAAAATTTAAAAAAATTACAACACATACCGGTACCTAAAATGCTTCTTCGAATTCCCATGAAAAGTGAAGTGGAAGAAGTTATAAAATATGCAGATATAAGCCTAAACTCAGAAATAGATACAATAAAAAGTCTGTCAGAAGAGGCAAAAAAACAAAGGAAAATTCATGAAATAATCCTAATGGTAGACTTAGGGGATTTGAGAGAGGGCGTATTGAAAGAGGATGTTATTCCAATAGTAGAACAAATAGTAAAACTAGAAGGTATAAGATTAAGGGGAATAGGTACTAATTTAACTTGTTATGGTTCGGTTATTCCTACGCCAGATATATTAGAAGAGCTTGTGGAAATAAAAAATTCTATCAACAAAAAATTCAACTTGAATTTAGATATAGTCTCAGGAGGAAACTCAAGCAGTCTGTACTTAGTTCAAAATGGTCTCATACCAAGAGGAATAACGCAACTTAGAATAGGAGAAGCTATTGTCTTAGGTAGGGAAACGGCTTTTGGAGACAGAATTCCCCATACTTATGACGATGTATTTACTTTAGAAGCACAGATAGTCGAATTAAAAGAAAAACCTTCTTATCCACGAGGTATATTAGGAATGGACGCTTTTGGAGAAAGACAAGTATATGTGGATAGAGGGATAATGAAAAGGGCAATTTTGGCTGTAGGAAAACAGGATGTCAATATGAATGACCTAATTCCTATGGACAGTTCTATTGAATTAATAGGTTCAAGCAGTGACCATTTAATTGTTAATGTTACAAATTCCCAATATCCGTATAAGGTAGGAGATATAATAAAGTTCAAGCTGAGATATGGAGGGATTTTATCCTGCTCTACATCTGAATATGTAGAAAAAGTCATTGAAGAGGCGTAAAAAATACGCCTCTTCAGTTTGTTGACAAAGTTAAAAAATATTCAAAGGAGATATTTTGCATCGTCGCTCCGATGTTCCAAAACGACAAAACTAAAGCTCGACCTTCGGGTTCCGGCAGGGTACCGGGCACAATCGGCATCCATGCCTTAAGGTGCCCGCCTCCGCCCTCCTTGGCTTCGGCCCTGCCTCCACCCTCGGTCTTGCTAAGTTTTGTTACCGCTTTGTAACAAGTCGCTCCTTATGCAAAATATCTCCTTTACGAAAGTTTGTCTACAGTCTAAAGAGGCGTAAAAAATAAGCCTCTTTTTGTATTATGAAAAACATTAATTTACTGTTATAATAAAAATAAAAAGGAATAATATTTTTGGGAGGTTTTAGTGTGATAATAGGGTTAGGACATGTAGCCTACAAAGTTAAAGACCTTGATGAAAGTTTAGAATTTTACTGTGGCAAATTGGGACTAAAAGAAGCTTTTAGGCTTAACCATGAAAATGGAGAATTAATGCTTGTGTACTTAAAAGTGGTGGAAGGACAATTCATTGAACTTTTCCCCAGAGGGATAGACAAGGGAAAAGATGAAGATGAAAGGATAGGGTTTAAACATTTGTGTCTACATGTAGATGATATTTTTGCTACATTAGAAGAACTAAGAAAGAGAGGCTTGGAAATAAAGGGGCAGCCTATGATGGGGGCAGATGGAAATTATCAATATTGGATAGAAGACCCTGATGGAAATAGAATAGAACTAATGCAAATAATGCCGGGTTCTTTGCAAGATAAAGCAAAAGAATTATAGAAAATTAAGTGTTGACAACCACTTTTTTAAGTGGTATTCTTTTTGTTGAAATCCTGGTAAAATAGTAGGAATTCAGGGGTGGATAATCGTGAAACTATCTACAAAAGGTCGATATGGGATACAAGCTATGTTTGAATTAGCTCTTTACTACGGGGAGGGCCCGATTTCTTTAAAAACTATAGCAGAAAATGAGGGACTTTCTGAGCATTATTTAGAACAGCTTATAGCAATTCTTAGAAAAGCTGACCTTGTGAAAAGTGTCAGAGGAGCACAGGGAGGATATATGCTAGCAGCTCCTCCTGATAAGATAACCGTTGGAGATGTGATAAGAACATTGGAAGGATCACTGGCTCCTGCAGATTGCGTTTTGGAAGATACTCCTTTTGAGTGCAGCAGAGCAGGAGGTTGTCCGACGAAGTTGGTGATGGAAAGAATAAGAGACAGTATAAATAAAGTGATAGACTCTATTACTTTACAGGATATGGTGGATGATTACAGGCGATTAAATCAAAAAAGTGCTTTTATGTATTACATTTAGGGAAATAATAATTTTAGGACTTTTAAGGGAGGATTTTATATATAATATGGAGATAAACAATAGAGTAGCAATTGGAATGAGTGGAGGAGTAGATAGCTCTGTAGCTGCATATCTTTTAAAAAAAGAAGGATTTGATGTTATAGGCCTTACAATGAAAGTATGGGTAGACCATGAAGCTAAAGCTTTTGATAGCGATAAGAGCTGTTGTTCTTTAAGAGCTACACAAGATGCAAAAAAAGTTGCAGAGATGTTGGGAGTACCTCATTACACAGTTGATTTTAGTGAAGTCTTTTATGATAAAATAGTAAATTATTTTATCAATGAATATTTAAAAGGAAGGACTCCTAATCCTTGTGTATTGTGTAATAGGCAAATAAAATTTGGAGAGCTTCTAGAGAAAGCATTTGAGTTGGGAGCTTATTACATTGCTACAGGCCATTATGTCAGAAAAGACTATGATGAAAAAACAAAAAGATATTTATTAAAAAAAGGTATAGATTCTTCTAAGGATCAAAGCTATGTCTTATATCGTTTGACACAGAAGCAGTTAGAACATGCTCTTTTCCCTTTAGGAAATTACAAAAAAGAAGAAATAAGAGCTTTGGCAGAGGAGTTAAAGCTACCTGTTGCTAAAAAGCCAGAGAGTCAAGAAATTTGTTTTATCCCAGATAATGATTACAGCGGATTTATAAAAAGGCAAGTTAAAGATGAAATAAAGCCAGGAGAATTTAGAGATGTTCACGGTAAATTTTTAGGGTATCATAAAGGAATAATACACTATACAATTGGTCAGAGAAGAGGATTGGGTTTATCTTCTGATAGACCTTTATACGTCGTGGATATAGATGTGAAAAACAATGTGGTTGTTGTTGGACATCAAGAAGATGTTTGGGGAGAGGAGCTAATATCCTCAAATAACAATTTTATTTCCATTGAAAAACTTAAAAGGGAAATGAAGGTAACTGCAAAAATACGCTATACAGCTAAAGAAGAAGAGGCTATAATAAAGCCATATGAAGAAGATAAAGTATTAGTAAAATTTTTAAAACCTCAAAGAGCTATAACTCCAGGACAATCAGTTGTCTTTTACGATAAAGATGTAGTAGTAGGAGGAGGAATAATTGAAAAAAAGGTGAGATAGTGCACACAAAAAGTGTGCATTTTTTATTTTAAAGAGGGAAATCTATAAAAAGCAGAAACTTTTTTAGATTTCAAAGGAGGGCTTTTATGAATAGAGACAAATATATAAAGGGATTTTTGGCAGGAATAGTAGCTGCTGCATATATAATTCCCAAAATAGATATGAGAAAATATAGACGTTATAAAGATATGATAGAAAAAAATATGACAAAAATATGGCGTACAATGAACAAAATAAAAATTAGATAGATTTTTCAGGTGATAAAATGCAAGTTAAAAAAGTGTATCTACTTTTTTTAATCATTGGTGCCATAGGCTTATTGTATTTTTTTATAAAGAATTGGGTGAGTATTAAAAATATACTTTCCCCTTTTTTTGTTTCCGCTTTAATAGCCTATTTATTAAATCCAATGGTAAAATTTTTTAATTCAAAGGGCTTTTCTACTTTTTTGTCTATTCTTCTAGTGTTTTTAATTGTTGCTTTGGTAATACTATTTTTTTCTTTTTACATTCTCCCTTTGTTGATAAATGAAATAGTTATTTTTGTGAAAATGATACCTTTCTATACTAAAGAACTACAAAAAATTTTGATTCAACTAAAATTTAACTATTTTTCTTATTTGCCACCTCAATTTGAAAAAGTTTTAGATAAAAATTTGAATGCCCTAAATAATCTTTTTGCCTCTCGTGTCGATTTGGTTTTTAAATCTACTGTTGCAATATTAAAAGATATTATAGACGTGATAATTGTACCGATTATTACTTTTTATCTTTTAAAAGATAAAAATGTATTTGAAAAAGAAATTGAAAGAATGATTCCCTCCAAATATCATGATAGTTTTTTTGCTCTTTTAAAAAAAATAGACAAAATTTTAAGTAAATACATAAGAGCACAAATATATCTTTCTATCTTTGTTGCTATTTTTACAAGTATAGGCCTTTCTCTAATTAAAGTTAAATATGCTTTTTTAATAGGAATATTGGCAGGAATATTAAATATAATTCCCTACATAGGGCCTATCTTATCAATTATTCCTGCTGTTTTAATAGGGCTCCTTGATTCTTTATCTAAAGGCTTTTGGGCTTTACTTGTGTGTCTTTTAGTGCAACAGATAGAAAATGCCTTTATAACACCTAAAATAATTAGCGACAGTGTAGGGCTTCATCCTATTACAGTGATTTTTTCATTGATTGCAGGAGAGGAACTTTTTGGCGTCTGGGGGCTTTTATTATCTGTGCCTGTTGTAGCAATAGGGAAAGTTATTGTAACAGAAATTTTTATTGAGAAATAAACCAGTTATTGACTTGTTATATTCAATCTTGTATAATATACTCAAAAAAGAGCGGGTAAAAGCCCGTCCCCAATTTGGGACGGTTTTTATGTGCGCCCGGCATGGGCGATAACTAGGCGGTGAAAGTCCGCTGTGGGCTTGGTAGTGGGAACCACTAGCCAAGAGCAAGGGTGTCCATCGTGAGGTGGAATCTGAAGGAAGCTTAAGGCAAAATCTCGGTCTGATGAACAAGAACCAGATAAGAGGCTGAATTGGGGTGGATGAGTTTGCGTAACAAAACGAAGTCCAACACTACCCGAATCCCATACAGTAAATCTGGCAGATATATGAGATGAAAGTTATCGTTCTTACCCGGGGAGGTCTCAAGGATAAGTCATGGAAGTAAAATCTGAAGTGACAACCCATGCAGTGATGTATGGCTGAACCTTGAGAAGTCAGCAGAGGTCATAGTACTTATCTAGACATGAATAGATAAGGAAGGACCGAACGTTAGGAGGTTTTGGAAATCTTATGGACTCGAAAGATATGCAGAGACTGCAGACAACTCAACCAAGAGGCTATCCGTTGAATAGAGAAATGGAATTTCAAAAGACAACGGAAGTGCATAGTATATCATCGGCGTCGGAAGATGGAAGAAACGAAGTACAAAGATATACCAGCAAGATGCTTGAAATGATAGTAGAACGAAGGAACATGGAAGCAGCATACAAGCGCGTTGTTGCAAATAAAGGAAGCCATGGAGTCGATGGGATGGAAGTAGATGAACTTCTACCGTATCTCAAAGAAAACTGGGCAACCATAAAACAACAACTGCTGGAGGGGAAATACAAACCACAACCAGTGCGAAGAGTAGAAATTCCCAAACCAGATGGAGGAGTAAGACTACTAGGAATACCTACAGTACTAGACAGACTAATACAACAAGCAATAGCCCAAATACTAAATAAAGTCTACAACCATACATTTTCAGATAGCAGTTATGGATTCAGACCAGGACGCAGTGCAAAAGACGCAATAAAAGCCGCAGAAGCATACATAAATGAAGGATACACATGGGTTGTAGATATGGACTTAGAAAAGTTCTTTGACAGAGTAAACCACGACATAATAATGTCCAAACTAGAAAAGCGGATAGGAGATAAAAGGGTACTAAAGTTAATACGAAGATACCTAGAATCAGGAGTAATGATAAACGGAATCAAAGTATCAACAGAAGAAGGGACACCCCAAGGAGGGCCATTAAGTCCCCTATTAGCAAACATAATGTTGGACGAACTAGACAAAGAACTTGAGAAACGAGGGCATAAATTCTGCCGATATGCAGATGACTGCAACATATATGTAAAAAGCAGGTCTGCAGGAAACAGAGTAATGAAGAGCATAAAGAAATTCATAGAAAGCAAATTAAAACTAAAAGTCAACGAAGCAAAAGTGCTGTAGATAGACCATGGAGAAGAAAATTTCTTGGATTTTCATTCTATACAAAAGAAAACGAAGTAAGAATAAGAATCCATGAAAAATCCATCAAAAGGTTTAAGGAAAAAGTAAGAGAAATAACCAATCGGAACAAGGGAATAAGCATGGAAAACAGAATAAAAAGACTAAATCAAATAACAACAGGATGGGTCAACTATTTTGGATTAGCAGACGCGAAAAGCATAATGAAAACCCTTGACGAATGGATAAGGCGAAGACTAAGGGCATGTATATGGAAACAATGGAAGAAGATAAAAACGAAGCATGATAACTTAGTAAAACTAGGAGTAGAAGAACAAAAAGCCTGGGAATACGCCAATACAAGGAAAGGCTACTGGAGAATATCCAATAGCCCAATCCTAAATAAGACTCTTACAAATAAATACTTTGAAAGCATAGGTTATAAGAGTTTATCCCAAAGATATCTAATTGTACACAATTCCTAATGAACCGCCGTATACCGAACGGTACGTACGGTGGTGTGAGAGGACGCTGAATAAAATAATTATTCAGCTCCTACTCGATTGTATCAAAAAGGAGGATTTTTATGGAAAAACTCGGGATGAACGAAATTAGAGAAAAATTTTTAAGCTTTTTTGAAAGCAAAGGGCACCTGAGACTACCAAGTTTTTCTCTAATTCCTAAAAATGATAAAAGTTTATTATTAATTAATTCTGGAATGGCTCCTTTAAAACCCTATTTTACAGGAAAAGAAACTCCCCCCAGCAAACGAGTAACTACTTGCCAAAGATGTATAAGGACACCGGATATTGAAAGAGTGGGTAAAACAGCACGTCACGGTACTTTTTTTGAAATGTTGGGTAACTTTTCTTTTGGTGATTATTTCAAAAAAGAAGCTATTCCGTGGGCCTGGGAATTTGTAACAGAAATTTTGAAGTTGCCAGTTGACAGGTTATGGGTATCAATTTATGAGGAAGACGATGAAGCATTTGAGATTTGGAATAAAATAGTTGGGTTACCTCCTGAAAGAATTGTGAGGATGGGGAAAGAAGATAATTTCTGGGAGATTGGCACAGGACCTTGTGGCCCCTCTTCAGAGATTTATTTTGACAGAGGTGAAGAAAAAGGCTGTGGGAAGCCTACTTGTGGAGTTGGCTGTGATTGCGATAGGTTTATTGAATTCTGGAATTTAGTTTTTACCCAGTTTAATAAAGACGAACGAGGAAATTATCACAGGTTGCCAAATCCAAATATTGATACAGGCATGGGACTTGAGAGGATAGCCACAATAATGCAGGGAGTCGACAGCATATTTGATGTAGACGTAATAAGAGGCATTACTAATTTTGTGTCTAAGATTGCGGAAGTAGAATATGGAAAAGATGCAGAAAAAGATGTGTCTTTGAGAGTTATCACTGACCATATAAGAGGGATAACTTTCATGATATCAGATGGAATTCTGCCTTCTAATGAAGGAAGAGGCTATGTTTTGAGAAGGCTTTTAAGAAGGGCTGCAAGGCACGGTAAATTGCTGGGGATAAACGATACCTTCTTGTATAAAGTGGTTGATTCAGTCATAGAAAATTATGGAGAGGCATATCCTGAAATAATTGAGAGAAAGGACTATATAAAGCGAATAATCAAACTGGAAGAAGAAAGATTTAAGGAGACAATAGACCAAGGACTTACAATTTTACAAGATTATATAAGCGAACTAAAAGTACAAGGAAAAACCGTATTAGAAGGTTCTAAAGCTTTTAAACTATACGATACCTATGGGTTCCCATTGGATTTAACAAAAGAAATTTTGCAAGAAGCTGGCATTACTGTTGATGAAGAAGGATATACAAAGGAGTTGGAGAAACAAAGGATAAGAGCGAGAAGCAGCAGAAAAGAAGATAATAGTTTGTGGGAACAAGACATATATTCTACTTTAGGAGATATTAAAACAAAATTTGTGGGATATGATACTTATGAAAGCGATTCAAAAGTTTTAGCTATTGTAAAAGATGAAGAGCTTGTTGAGGAAGCAGAAGCTGGAGATGATGTGAGTATCATATTAGATGTTACTCCTTTCTATGCTGAAAGTGGTGGGCAGATAGGAGACAAGGGAGTTCTAGAGAATGAAAATGCTTTGATAAAAGTAAATGACTGTAAAAAAATAGGAGATAAGTTTATACACACTGGAACAATTGAAAGAGGTTTAATTTCAGTAGGAGATGAAGTAAAAGCTCAAATTGATGTGGTAAGTCGAAGGAATGCTGCAAGAAACCACACTGCAACTCATCTTCTTCATAAAGCCCTAAAGGAGATTTTAGGCGACCATGTTCATCAAGCTGGTTCTCTTGTGGCTGATGATCGATTAAGATTTGATTTTTCACATTATCAAGCGGTGACTAAAGAAGAGCTAAAGCAAATAGAAAATAGGGTTAATGAAAAGATATACCAAAGTTTAAATGTTCATATTGAAGAAAAAACTTATGATGAGGCAGTGAAAGAAGGGGCTGTTGCGTTATTTACAGAAAAGTATGGTGATAAAGTAAGGGTTGTAAAAATTGATGATTACAGCATGGAACTTTGCGGTGGAACTCATGTTAAAAATACTAACGAAATAGGGATTTTTAAGATTGTATCTGAAAGTGCAGTTGGTGCAGGTTTAAGAAGAATTGAAGCTTTAACAGGACTTGCTGCAATAAAATATTTAGGAGAGAAAGAAGAAATATTAAAAGAGGCTTCTGATTTATTAAAAGTCCAAGATAAAGAGATAATTTCAAAAATTGAGAGTTTGCAGCAAGTTTTAAAGACAAAAGATAAAGAGATAGAACAATTAAAAATAAAAATGGCTTCTATTTTGGCTGATAGTTTAATCAATTCTGCTATTTCATTAGATGGTATAAAAGTAGTGGTTTCAAAGGTTGAAGATTATGATAGTGAGGCTTTGAAGGCATTAGGAGATATTTTAAAAGATAAATTAAAAATTGCTGCAGTAGTATTAGCATCTTCTACCCCAGAAAAAGCTATATTTGTCGGTATGGCTACTAAAGATGTTGTTCAAAAAGGGATAGACATGGGAGCTATTATTAAAGAGGTGTGCAAAGTATCTGAAGGAAATGGCGGTGGAAGACCAGACATGGCTCAAGGAACAGGCAAAAATCTATCTAAGGTAGATGAAGCGTTAAACAAAGCGATAGATATTGTAAAAGAACAGTTAAAAAATTGAGAAAAGCTTGACTAGCCAAGTAAATATAGGTTATTATAAAGTTGATGGTAGTTAAATGTATCTAGAGGTGATATATTATGGTAGATAAAAACGAACAGACTCTGAGGTATCACGTTACAACTGATAGAAAAACTGTTAAAGAGATATTGACAGCAGTGTATGAAGCACTTTCTGAAAAAGGTTATAATCCAATTAATCAAATAGTAGGTTATATATTGTCTGGGGATCCTACTTATATAACCAGCCATAAAAATGCGAGAAATTTGATAAGAAAAATTGAAAGAGATGAATTAGTAGAAGAACTTTTGAGAGAGTATTTGTCTTCCCAAAAATAAGAAAAATGAAATTGCCTCACTTTGTGTGAGGCAATTTTAGAATGGAGAGGTTTCTTTGAGGATTATGGGTTTAGATGTGGGTGATAAAACAATCGGGGTAGCTATCAGTGACTTATCAGGCACAATTGCACAGGGACTTACTACTATTAAAAGAAGTAGTAACAAAAAAGATTTTGAGAGAATAAAACAAATAATAAATGAATATGAAGTGGGAATGATAATTGTAGGATTACCTAAGAATATGAATGGCACTTTGGGGCCACAAGGACAAAAAGTTGTGAGATTTGTTGAACACTTGAAGGAAGCTATTAATATACCAATAATATTGTGGGATGAAAGGCTTACTACAGTAGAAGCGGAGAGGGTTTTAATAGAAAAAGCTGATATAAGTAGGGCAAAGAGAAAAGAAGTAATTGATAAGCTGGCTGCAGTTCTTATACTTCAGAACTACTTAGATTCACAAAAAAATAAATAAATTTTTATTAAAAACTTGACAGTCTTTTTGGTATGTTATACAATTACATTATCTTGAAGTAGAATTGAGGTGAAATAGTATGGAACCAGAAATCATTCAGCTAATCGACGAGCACGGCCATGAAGTAGACTTCGAACTTGTAGCATCATTTGACCTTGACGATACCAGGTATGCAGTTGTGGTCCCTGTCGATGGTGATGGAGAAGATGCTTACATCCTGAGAGTGGAACAAGATGAAAATGGCAATGATATTTTTGTAGGGATTGAAGACGAAGATGAGTTCAATGATGCTGTCGAAGCATACAATGAGCTGATGGAAGAGTATGAAGAATATTATGATGATGAAGATTTTGACGATGAAGAGTAAATTAAAATTAGAATGAAATTAATTAAGATATACCGTTTTGGTATATCTTAATTTTATATACCCACAAAATTTAATTTCTATGTAAAAGGGAAATTGGATTCTCAATTGAAATATCTCTGTCCACTATAAAATTTGATATTTACTAAAAAATCGAAAAAAATATTTGACAATTGAAAATGAATATCATAAACTAATATTAGTTGATATTATTTGGCGGTGATTTAGATGAATGAAATTGAAAAATTTAAAGAAAAATTAAAAGATAAGGGATATAAGTTGACAACTCAAAGGCGTGTGATATTGGACGTCATTATGGAAAATAGGGATAAACATCTTTCCTCTGAGGAAATATATGACCTTGTAAGGCTAAAATATCCTGAAATAGGGCTTGCTACAGTTTATAGGACCCTTCAGTTATTTGAGGAATTAGGTATTGTCTATAAATTAAATTTTGACGATGGTCGAAATAGATACGAGCTATATCATAATGAAAACCATCAGCATCATCATTTGATTTGTTTAAAATGCGGAGCAGTTATAGAAATGGAAGGAGACCTTTTGGAGAATTTAGAAGAGGCAATAGAAGAGACTAAAGATTTTGAAATAATAGATCATAATGTGAAATTTTTTGGTTATTGTAGCAAATGTAGGAGCAGGTATAATTAAACTTATAGTGAGATTTTGGATTTTGTTTAAGAAATAATTTACATTAATAGGGTTGAAGTATTTTTTCAAATAAAGTATAATTAATATTAACTGGTGTAAGGTACGGGTAAGTTTTTTTGGGTTTTTGGGGGAAAATAAAATTAAAGCTAAAAATATCTAATGAAAGGAGATAAGTATTTGGCACACAAGGCAAAACTTAAAATCATTCCTTTGGGCGGGTTAAATGAGATCGGCAAAAACATGACTGTTTTTGAATTCGGAAACGACATTATAGTTGTGGATTGCGGTCTCGCTTTTCCAGATGATGAAATGTTGGGAATAGATTTGGTCATTCCCGACATTACTTATTTATTGAAAAATAGGGAAAAGGTTAAGGCAATTGTTTTAACACATGGTCATGAAGACCATATTGGAGCTTTACCATATGTCTTAAAGCAACTTAATGTTCCTGTATATGGGACTCGTCTGACTATAGGTTTAGTAGAATATAAGTTAAAAGAGCATGGTATTTTAAAAGATAGTAAATTGATAACGGTGAAGCCAAGAGAGATTGTCGAAATTGGTCAGTTTAAAGTGGAGTTTATAAGAACCTCTCATAGCATTGCAGATTCTGCGGCTTTAGCTATTCATACTCCTGTTGGGACGGTTTTCCACTCGGGGGATTTCAAAGTAGACTTTACCCCTATAGGGGGAGAAATACCAGACTTACACCGCTTTGCCCAGTTAGGGGAAAAAGGTGTACTAGTAATGCTATGTGATAGTACCAATATTGAAAGACCGGGTTATACCATGTCAGAAAGGACAGTGGGAGAGACTTTTGACAGTATATTTAGAAAAGCAGAACAACGAATCATAGTGGCAACTTTTGCTTCTAACATCCACAGAGTTCAACAAATTATAGATTCTGCGCACAAGTATGGAAGAAAGGTTGCTATTTCAGGCAGAAGCATGTTAAATGTAGTTAATGTAGCGATGGAATTAGGCTATTTAATTGTTCCTGATGGCCTTTTGATTGATATTGATGAAGCCAATAAATTGCCTCATGATAAAGTTGTCATTATAACGACAGGCAGCCAAGGGGAACCTATGTCAGCTCTTACCAGAATGGCTTCTTCTGAGCATAAAAAAGTAGAGATTGTACCGGGAGATACAGTGATAATTTCTGCTTCTGCTATTCCGGGAAATGAAAAACTTATTTCTCGCGTCATCAACCAATTATTTAAAAAAGGTGCCAATGTAATTTATGAAGCATTGGCAGATATTCACGTATCGGGTCACGCCTGTCAAGAAGAGATTAAGCTACTTCATACATTAATAAAACCTAAATTTTTTATTCCTGTTCATGGAGAATACAGACATTTAGTTCAGCATGCTAAGCTTGCAGAGACTTTAGGAATGCCTCCCCCAAATATCTTTGTAGTAGATAATGGGACAGTATTAGAGTTTACAAAAAATTCTGGAAGGATTGCAGGAACAGTAACAGCAGGGAAAGTGTTGGTAGATGGCTTGGGAGTTGGAGATGTAGGGAATATCGTTTTAAGAGATAGAAAACATTTGGCTCAAGATGGCTTGTTAGTAGTGGTGGTTACTATTTCTAAAGAGACTGGAGGAATTATAGCGGGTCCCGACATAATTTCCAGAGGATTTGTATATGTGAGAGAATCAGAGGATTTAATGGAGGAATCCAAAAATATTGTCAGAGATGTGTTATCAAAGTGTGAGAAAGAGGAAGTTAGCGAATGGGCTACTATAAAATCAATGATAAAAGACAATTTAAGCAGCTTCTTATATGAAAAAACTAAGAGAAATCCTATGATATTGCCAATCATAATGGAAATTTAACCAGGAGGCTCTTAAATATGAACGTCTACGACAAAGCTTATGAACTGGCTAATGCCATAAGACAGTTGCCAGAATACAAAGCTTTTAAAGAGGCGTATCAAAAAATAAATGAAAATGAGCAAAATAAGAAAATGTTAGAGGATTTTAGAAAAAAGCAATTAGAGATTCAAGCTAAAGAGTTGTCAGGTGAAAAAGTGGATCCTAAAGAAAAAGAAGTGTTAGAAAAGCTATGGGAGATATTAAATCTTAATCCAGAGTTAAGTTCGTACTTGTCTTTAGAATACACTCTTGGCAAGATAATGGATGATATACTAAAAATAATCATGGAACCGATGGAGATGAAGTAGATGAAAAGAATAGATACTAAGTACATTGTAAAAGCAGGAGCCATTGCAGCTATTTACTTTGTTGTTACTATTCTTTTGGGCAGTGTTTCTTATGGCCCTATTCAATTTAGAATATCTGAATCTTTAGTTGTATTACCCATGGTAGAGCCGGCAGCAATATGGGGGGTTTTTATAGGATGTTTATTAGCCAATATAGGAAGTCCTTTTGGACTTCTCGATATTTTAGGTGGAAGTTTAGTGACATTACTTGCTGCGTACCTTACATCAAAAACTAAAACTTTTTACAAAGGCATATTGCCTCCTATAATACTAAATGCTCTTATTGTTTCAATATGGGTAAGTTATTTCACGAAAATGCCCTATTATCTTGTAGCTTTGTATATCGCTTTAAGTGAAGCTATTGTGACAGGTGTATTTGGGTATGTAGTGATTGCAGTATACAAAAGATTAAAAGATAAGTATTCTTTATAAAAACAGGTAAGCGGAAGGCTTACTTGTTTTTATTTTTAATTAATTATATAATTTAGGTATACCTACCCAAGGGAGAGAAATGTAATGAATAATGTCGAATACAAAAGAAAAAGTAGATTTGCTGTGGTAATAACGACTATAATTTTTTTGTTTTTCTCTGCTTTTGTATACTATCAAAGCTTTTTTCAACCAGTAACTACAAAAAGTGATGCGCCTCAAAAGATTATAAATATTCCAAAAGGGTATTCTACCGTGCAAATAGCTAAGGTGTTAAAGGAGAATAATTTAATTAAGAATGAGTGGTTTTTTATATGGAGAGCAAAAGTTTTAGGTGCTGATGGAAAATTACAAGCAGGAAAATATCTTTTAAGCCCTAACATGACTACTGATCAAATAATAGAAAAAATATTTGCAGGTAAAGCACAAAAGGATACAATAAAAGTGACAATTCCGGAAGGTTATTCTGTTAAAGATATAGCCAATAAGTTATCGCAATTAGGCTTAGTAAATAAAGATAAATTTTTAGAAGTTGCACAAAAAGATACTTTTAACTACGATTTTTTAAAAGACATACCTAAAGATAGACCAAGTAGATTAGAAGGGTATCTTTTTCCCGATACTTATCAAATACCTATAGAGGCTGGCGAAAAAGAAATAATAAATATTATGCTTAAAAGGTTTCAACAAGTTTATAATAGTACTATAAAGGATAATGCAAAATATGTAGGAATGACACCTGATCAAATTGTGATAATAGCTTCTCTGATAGAAAAAGAGGCTGTGGTAGATAAGGACAGACCTCTAATTGCAGGTGTTATATACAACCGTTTGAAAAAACATATGAAACTACAAATAGATGCTACTGTACAATACGCATTAGGGGAACACAAGGATAAGCTTTTGTACAAAGATTTGGAGGTAGATTCCCCTTACAATACCTACCAACACTATGGACTTCCTATAGGTCCCATTTGTAATCCTGGACTTAAATCTATTAAAGCAGCTCTTTTTCCAGCTAAGCATGACTTTTACTATTATGTTGCAAAGAAAGATGGGTCTCATATTTTCAGTATAACTTATGAAGACCATTTAAAAGCTCAGAAAGAAATTGAAGCAAATGAAAATAATAATACTAAATGAAAGGGTTGAGTTATGGAAATAACTCCAAATGATATAAAATTTATAAGATGGATAGCTCATAAATTTGGATATCCTTTAGATGAGATGGAGAAATATGCCTACGAAAATTATATCCCTATTGCAAAACCGGAGGTCGCTGATTTTTTAAGCTTTATTGTGAAGCTAAAAAAGCCTAACAATATATTAGAGATAGGTACTGCTATTGGCTATTCTACTATAATAATGGCAAAAGCTTATTCAGAAGTTAGTGTAGTCACTATTGAAAGGGATATAAATTTGGCTGAAATAGCTAAAGAAAATTTTAAGAAAGCAAAAGTAGAAGATAGAATCGAGCTTATTTGTGGAGAAGCACAGCAAGTTCTTCCAAATTTAACTAAGATGTACGATTTGATTTTTGTAGATGCGGCGAAAGGGCAATATATAGAATTTTACAAAGAACTGAAAAGACTTTTAAGCAAAGAGGGCGTAATCTTGTGGGACAATATTTTGTATAAGGGATATGTTGTAAATGAGAAAAATGTAAAACATAAGAGAAGAACTATTGTGTACAGAATGCGAGAATTTATAGAAATATTATATCAAGATAAAACTTTGTACACGGTAATTTTGCCTTTAGGAGACGGATTAGCGGTAAGCTTTAAGGAGGAATAATCATGTTAGAGCTTTTGGCACCAGTTGGAGATTTGGAAAGATTAAAAATAGCTATAAATTACGGAGCAGATGCGGTATATTTTGGAGGGAAACATTATAGTTTAAGGGCTTCTGTTGGTTTGACTCTTGAAGAGATAAAAGAAGCAATAAAATATGTGAGGAAAAGTGGAAAAAAAGCATATATTACTATAAATATCTTTCCCCACAATGAGGATTTGGAAGGATTGCCTGAATACATTAAATCAGTTGTTGACCTTGGCATAGATGCTATTATTCTTTCTGACCCAGGGATTTTTTCTATTGTAAAAGAAGTAGCTCCTGAAGTAGATGTTCATATAAGTACGCAAGCAAATAATGTGAATTATAAAAGTGCTCTGTTTTGGCATAATTTAGGTGCAAAAAGAATAATTTTGGCAAGGGAACTATCTTTAAAAGAGATAAAAGAGATAAGAGAGAAGACACCAAAAACTTTAGAATTAGAGGCATTTGTCCACGGGGCTATGTGCATTTCTTACTCAGGAAGGTGCCTTTTAAGCAATTACCTTACAGGAAGAGATTCTAATAAAGGTGAATGTGCACAACCTTGCCGGTGGAAATATTATCTTGTAGAAGAAAAAAGGCCAGGAGAGTATATGCCCATTTTCGAAGATGAAAGGGGCACATATATTATGAATTCTAAAGACCTATGCATGATAGAGTACATTCCAGAACTTGTTGAGGCTGGAGTTACAAGTTTTAAAATTGAGGGAAGAAACAAAAGTGCCTACTATGTTGCTGTAGTGACACGGGCTTACAGAAAGGCGATTGACGATTACCTTGAAAAAGGAAAAGATTATGTTTTTGACAAAAAACTTCTTGAAGAGGTTTCTAAAGCAAGTCACAGAGGATTTACCACAGGGTTTTATTTTGGCAAACCAGGTCCTGATGCTCAAAATTATGAGTCTTCAAAATATATACGGACTCATGATTTTGTAGGAATTGTTAAAGATTATGACCCAAATACAGGAATTGCTGTTGTAGAGCAAAGAAATAGGATGTTTGTGGGAGATAAAATTGAGATTATGGGTCCTAAAGTAGAGTTTGAGCAGCAAATTGAAAAAATGTGGGATGAAGAAGGAAATGAGATTGAAGTAGCTCCCCATCCTCAAATGATAGTGAAAATTCCTGTAAAGTATCCTGTAGAAGAATTTTTTATACTGCGTCGAGAAATTAAAAATTAGGTTAAAACTTGCTCCTTTTGGGAATACTTTTTCCTGAAAGGAGCAAAGTTTTATGGAAAATAGAAATTATAGGATTGTTTTTTTGAGGGTAGTTTTGTCAATTTTAACGTTAACATTGATTTTTAGGCTTTTTTACATTCAGGTAATCAAAGGAGATTTTTATTCTCAAAAAGCAGTGGAACAAAAAATTAGAAGCTTTAAAATTTTGGAGAGAAGAGGAGAAATATACGACAGGAATATGATTCCTTTTACTGATAGAGAATATAAAGAATATATATTTGCGATACCTAAAATGTTAACTGACAAAGAAAAAGCCGCTAAGGTTATAAGTGAAATTGCCGCAGTAAACTGTGAGGATGTGTTAAAATCCTTAAAAAGTGCAAAAGATTATGTGGAATATGAAGTTAAATTTAACTCAAACAACAAATTACCTATAGGCATTTTTAAGTTAGCTTTGCCTCAAAGGTATTCGCAAAATTCTTTAGCAAGACATGTAATAGGGTATGTAGGAGAGAAAAAGATGGGTTTAGAAGATACTTTTAATGAAATTTTAAATAGCAAAAGGGAAGATAGCATTGCAGTGTTTACTGATGGGAATAATACTGATTATATAAAAGGGTTAGGAGTAAGGTTAAAAACTTCTGGAAAAGAAGTTTTGGGGGTAAAAACTACTCTTGATTATCACATACAAAAGTCAGTAGAAGATGCTCTTGACAAGAATATGGTAGATGGAGCAGCAGTGGTATTAGATATAAAAACAGGTGATATACTTGCAATGGCAAGTAGGCCTAATTTTGACCAAAATAATATTCAAGCTTATTTAAATAGCTCTAACGAAGAATTTATAAACAAAGCTGTCTCAATGTATCCACCTGGCTCTATTTTTAAAATTGTAATAGCTGCTGCAGCGTTAGAATATAATAAAGTGAATTTACAGGATACTTTTTATTGCAGTGGTAGTTATGATATAAATGGAATAGTATTTCACGATTACA
Organism: Thermoanaerobacter ethanolicus JW 200; assembly: GCF_003722315.1. Taxonomy (NCBI): domain Bacteria; kingdom Bacillati; phylum Bacillota; class Clostridia; order Thermoanaerobacterales; family Thermoanaerobacteraceae; genus Thermoanaerobacter; species Thermoanaerobacter ethanolicus. Next base: position 1,759,726 of record NZ_CP033580.1, read on the forward strand.
AAGGAGAAAGTCATGGAGTAATAAACATGGTAAAAGGTTTTGCAGTTTCCTGCAATACTACTTTTATAAAGATTGGGCAAATAACAGGGGCCAAAAATATTTTGGAGATGGCGAGAAAATTTGGAATAGAAAGTGATGATGGTCTGCCAATACCTGAGCAAATAGGGAGATTGCCTAAATTGTCTGATACTTATGGAGCAGGTATTGGGAATTTGTCAATAGGGCAAGGAGATGTGCTGATGACGCCTCTTCAAGCAGCTGATATCGCAGCGACAATAGCTAATAACGGTGTTAGGAATGTTCCACGTTTAGTGACTGCAATAGTTGATGAAGAAGGGAAAGAAATTGAAAAATTGTCTCAGAAAAAGTCTTACAGAGTGATAAGCGAAAAAACAGCCAAAATTTTAAAAGGAATGATGAGAGAAGTGGTTATTGACCAAGAAGGGACAGGAAAAAGGGCTGAGACTACCTATGGCAGTGCTGGTAAAACAGGTTCTGCTGAAGTTAGCAAGGAGCTAAATATATATCATGCTTGGTTTACAGGTTTTGTTCCTTTTGATAAGCCTAAATATGCAATTTCGATTTTTGTAAAAAATGGAGATACTGGAGGAACTAAAGCTGCCCCTCTTTTTAAAGAAATAGCGGAGGAAATAATGAAATATTGATGTACGTGCACCATTTTGTATAAACCTCATATAATAGATGTGTAATGTTGAAAAAAGGGGTGGCGGCAATGTGGGAAGTTGTTGTTGCAATTTTGGCATCAATTGTAAAGGAAATCTTAAATCTTGGTTACTTGACAAACACCAACTCTTTTCCCAATCCACTTACTCCAGAAGAGGAAAAAAAATATTTAGAAGCTTATAGAAACGGTGATGAGGAAGCGAGGAATATTTTAATAGAGAGGAACTTGAGATTGGTAGCCCATGTAGTAAAAAAATACAGTGGAACTGGTAAAGATATAGACGACTTGATATCTATTGGAACAATAGGGCTTATAAAAGCAATTTCTACTTTTGATTCCTCTAAAGGTACACATCTTGCCACATATGCAGCTAGATGTATAGAAAATGAAATACTTATGTCTATACGAGCGGAAAAAAAGATGAAAGGAGAGATTTTTTTACAGGATCCTATTGGTGTTGATAAAGAGGGCAATGAGATATCTTTGATGGATGTACTTGGCACAGAGGAAGATGAAATATCAGAGCAAGTGGAGAAAAAACTTCAAATTAAAAAGTTGTACAGTAAAATGAACAGCGTTTTAAAAAATAGAGAACGGTTAATTATAGAAATGAGGTATGGTCTGTACAATGGGAAAGTGAGGACTCAAAGAGAAATAGCAAAGATGCTTGGTATATCTCGTTCCTATGTCTCAAGGATTGAAAAGAAGGCTTTAAATAAGCTTTTTAAAGAGCTTTCCATGTAAAACTGTTTGTATTGACAGTTTATTTTTTTTTATTATATAATTTTAACAAAATGAGGTGAACATATGTATGAAAAGTTGATTCCTGATATGATAGTGGAAAATATTTATCAAATTGATTTGGATTTTTTAAAAGAAAAAGGAATTACTAGTCTTGTCTTAGATATTGACAACACATTGGTACCTCAAAAATCAAAATTTCCTGATAAACAAACTATCGAATGGTTGGAAAAAATGAAAGAAGAAGGATTTAAAATTTGCCTTATTTCAAATAACACTAAAAGGCGAGTGAATGAATTTAAAGAAAAAGTTGGTGTACCTGGAATAGCTTGGGCTATTAAACCGAGAAAAGGAGCTTTTAAAAAGGCTTTAAAGATTTTAGATGCTAAGCCTAATGAGACTGCTTTGATAGGAGACCAAATATTTACTGATATTTTTGGGGGAAAAAGAGCAGGCTTATATACTATTTTAGTAAAGCCTTTATCGAAAGAGGAATTAGGATGGACTAAGCTTATGAGAAGGGCGGAAAGACATGTACTTAAAAGGATTGAGAGATATGGAGATTAATTCAAGTACTAAATTGTATGGTCTTATAGGTCATCCTGTAGAACATAGTTTATCCCCTTTAATACATAACTACGCTTTTAAGTCTTTAAATTTAAATTGTGTCTACACTGCTTTTGACGTTTTGCCAGAAAAACTTGAAGATGCAGTAAAAGGAGCCAAAGCTTTAGGAATAAAAGGATTTAATGTGACTGTACCTCATAAAGAGAAAATAATTAAATACCTAGATGTGGTCTCAGAAGAAGCATTAAAAATTGGCGCAGTCAATACTGTAGTCAATGAAGGAGGAATATTAAAAGGATATAATACGGATGTCTATGGCTTTATAGACTCATTAACAGAAGTAGGAGAAAAAATTGAAGGGAGGAAAGCTGTTGTTTTAGGAGCTGGTGGGGCTTCTAAGGCAGTTTGTGTCGCTCTTGCTCTAAAAGGGATAGATTCGATAATAATTGCCAATAGAAGTGTTGAAAGAGCAAAAGATTTGTCAGAATATATTAAAAGGGAATTTAAGGTTCAGTGCGATTACTGTAGTATAAATGAAGTAGAAGAAATACCAGAAATAGCCATGCTTGTTAATACTACAAGCATGGGAATGTATCCAAATGTGGAAGATTCACCTGTTAGCGAAAGAGTGGTTTCAAAAGCTAAATTTGTATATGACCTTATTTACAACCCTTTTGAAACTACTTTTTTAAAACATGCGAAAAAGAATGGAATAAAGTATTCTAATGGACTTTTTATGCTACTTAATCAAGCTAATTATTCTTTCAAGTTGTGGACAGGGGAATTTTTCGACAAAAATTTGGTATACATGTATTTAAAAGAAGGAATTACGCATAATTTGTAGAATATTTTATAAAGAGTAGATGAAGTGAGGCTATATGTGGGCACTTTATGCCTCACGGATACAGTAGTGCAACCGGCTTATGTCGGCTTTATTATTTTTGGAGGTATATTTTATGGCCAAAAAAAAGCTAGGAGAGCTTTTAGTTGAGGTAGGGCTTATAACAGAAGAACAACTAAAGCACGCAATAGAAGTTCAGAGCAAAACAGGAGAAAAGTTAGGAAAAGTTCTCATTAAATTGGGGTATGTTACAGAAAGCCAAATACTAGAGGCTTTAGAATTTCAATTAGGTATTCCACATGTAGATTTGCAAAAATACTATATTGACCCAGATGTGGCAAAATTAATTCCCGAAGCTGTTGCTAAAAGACATACTATTATTCCTATAAAAAAAGATGAAGATGGTATATTGGTAGCAATGGCAGACCCTCTGAATATTTTTGCACTAGATGATGTGAGAATCATTACGAAACAAAATGTAAAGCCTTTAATTGCTTCTGAAGGAAGCATCTTAAAAGCCATAGATAGAATTTACGGAAGAGAACAGGCAGAAAAAGCAGTACAGGATTTTAAAAAGGAGTTTCAAAGTGAAAGTCAAGAAGAGCTGCCAGATGAGATTCTTGAAGAAGTACAAAACGCGCCTGCTGTACGCTTTGTAAATTCTATAATTGAGCAGGCAATAAAAAATAAGGCTTCAGATATTCACATTGAACCTACTGAAAAAGACCTTAGAATTCGATTTAGGATAGATGGACAATTAACAGAAGCTATGAGGACTATAAAAAGTACCCATGCCCCTGTTGTGACAAGAGTAAAAATTATGGCTAATATGAACATCGCTGAAAGAAGACTTCCTCAAGATGGCAGATTTGATTTTACTACAGGTGGTAAAAATATTGACATAAGAGTTTCTTCGTTGCCCACTGTTTTTGGAGAGAAATTGGTATTGAGGCTTTTAGACAAGGAAAATTTTATAATGACAAAGGAGCAATTAGGTTTTGAAGAAGAGGATCTGGTGCTCTTTGATAAACTTATCAAAAGGCCTAATGGCATTGTGCTTTTGACTGGTCCTACAGGTAGTGGGAAAACCACCACTCTTTATGCAATGCTGAGAGAGCTTAACAAACCCAATGTTAATATAATAACTGTTGAGGACCCTGTTGAGTATTCCCTTGAGGGAATAAACCAGGTACAAGTTAATGAAAAGGCAGGCCTTACCTTTGCGACTGCTCTTAGGTCAATTTTGAGGCAAGACCCTGATATAATTATGATTGGAGAAATTAGAGATACTGAAACTGCTGAGATAGCTATTCGCTCTGCCATAACAGGGCACTTAGTCCTTTCCACTTTGCATACAAATGATGCGGCGGGAGCGGTGACTAGGCTTATAGATATGGGTATAGAGCCTTATCTTGTGTCTTCTTCTGTAGTAGGGGTTATTGCTCAGAGATTGGCGAGAAAAATATGTGATAACTGTAGAATTTCTTATAAAGCTTCCAAAGGCGAAAAAGAGCTATTGGGAATTTCAGAAAATGAAGACATTACTTTATACAAGGGGAGAGGGTGCCCTGTTTGTAATAAAACAGGCTATAGGGGAAGAATTCCTATATATGAGATAATGACTGTTACTTCTGATATTAGAGAGCTTATAAATGCTAAGGTTTCCTCTGATGTTATTGGAGCTCAGGCTGTAAAAAATGGCATGAAAACTTTACGAGAAAGTGCTAAAAGACTTGTATTACAAGGAAAAACTACAATTGATGAAATGATAAGACTAACTTACGAGGAATGAGGGATATGGATACAAAGGAACTTTTAAAATTAGTAGTTGAAAGAAAAGCTTCAGACTTGCATATAACGGTTGGAGTACCTCCAGTTCTTAGAATTAATGGCTATTTAGAAAAATTAGAAGGGGAGCCTTTTACCCCTGGGCAGACTGAAGAAATAGTTAAGGATTTATTGACAAGTGAGCAATTGAAAAAGTTAGAACAAAATGGAGATATTGATTTGTCCTATTCAGTTACAGGATTAGGAAGGTTTAGAATAAATGTATACAAACAAAGGGGAAGTTATAGCCTTGCAATAAGGTCTGTAGCTTTGAGAATACCTACAATAGAGGAATTGGGACTTCCTCCAATGCTTAAAGACTTAGCTTTAAAGGCAAGAGGGCTTATATTGGTAACAGGACCTACTGGCAGTGGTAAATCTACTACACTGGCTGCGATGGTGGATTGGATAAACTCTAAAAGGACTTGTCATATTCTCACATTGGAAGACCCTATAGAATATTTACATAAACACAACAAAAGCATAGTAAATCAAAGAGAGATTGGGCATGATGCGGCATCTTACGCTTCAGCTTTAAGGGCTGCTTTAAGGGAGGACCCGGATGTTATATTAGTGGGAGAGATGAGGGATTTAGAAACCATCCAAATTGCTATAACTGCTGCTGAGACAGGCCATCTTGTTTTGTCCACTCTTCACACAATAGGAGCCGTTAAGACGATCGATAGGATTATTGATGTTTTTCCTCCCCATCAGCAGCAGCAGATAAAAATTCAGCTTTCAAATGTTTTAGAGGGAATTATTTCTCAACAGCTTATACCTAAAAAGGACAACAGCGGCAGAGTAGTTGCGACAGAAGTGATGATTGCTACTCCTGCTATAAGAAATCTCATAAGAGAAGGGAAGACTTTCCAGATACAGTCGGCAGTTCAAACAGGTAGCAAGTTTGGAATGATGACAATGGATATGTCTATTTTACATCTGTTAAAAAGAGGAGTTATTTCTTTGGAGGATGCATTGACCTATTGTGTGGACCAGGAGAATTTTTCTCGCATGATATAGAGGTGATTATATGCCGTTGTATGCATATAGGGCAAGGGATATGGGAGGAAATCTCGTTACAGGGACTTTGGAAGTTGATTCAAAGGCTCAGTGCATTGATGTTTTAAAGCAAAAAAATTATTATATAATTGACATCAAAGAAGAAGTTGTAAAACAGGACATATTAGATTTTGGCTCTTTTAAAAAGGTAAAGATAAAAGATATTGCTGTTTTTTGTAGACAATTTGCTACTTTAATAAATGCAGGTATACCCATCGTGACGGCTTTGGCCACTATTAAGGAGCAAGTGGAGAATAAAAGGCTAAAAAGAGCTATAAGCGAAGTTTATGAGGAAGTTCAAAAGGGAAGGACTTTGTCTGATGCAATGAAAAAATACGGAGATGTTTTTCCTATGCTTCTTTATAACATGGTGGAAGTAGGGGAAGTGAGTGGAACTCTTGATAAAGTAATGAATGAAATGGCGGACCACTATGAGAAGGAAAATGAATTAAATCAAAAAGTAAAGTCTGCTTTGACTTATCCTCTTATTGTATCTGTTGTAGCTGTATTAGTTGTTATTTTTCTTTTGACAAATGTTTTACCTATTTTTGTAGGTATGTTTAAAAATGCTGGAGTTCAGTTGCCTCTTCCCACTCGAATACTTATTGCTATAAGCAGTTCTATATCTCAATATTGGTACTTTTACACAGGAGTAATTTTGGTGATTTCTTATTCGATTTCGAGTTTTTTGAAGACACCTGAAGGAAGGCGCATTTATGACAGAATGCTTTTAAACATGCCAATCTTTGGCCCTCTAAACAAAAAGATTTTAATTTCCAGGTTTACAAGGACTTTAGGAACATTGATAAGTGCTGGTGTACCGCTTATGAAGGCAATGGAAGTAGTAGAAAAAGTTGTGGGTAATACAGTAGTAGCAGAGGGACTTGGGAAAGCTCAAGAGGATATAAAAAAAGGCTTACCCCTTTCAGAACCTTTAAAAAGAATTGGCATTTTCCCGCCAATGGTAATTCAGATGATAAGTATTGGTGAAAGTTCAGGTTCATTGGACAGCATATTAAATAAAACTGCGGATTTTTATGACGGAGAAGTGGATACAGCCGTGTCACAAATGACAACTCTTCTAGAGCCATTAATAATTGTTATGCTGGCGACAGTGGTAGGATTTATAGTTATTTCAATTGTCATGCCGCTGTTCCAATTATACAATTTCATAGGTCAGTGATATTAGGAAAGGGGGTGAAAAAGGATGGAATGGTTTGTAAAAGCATTAAACAAGGATGAGAGAGGTTTTACACTAATTGAATTGATTGTTGTCATTGCAATTTTAGGGATACTGGCAGCCATTGCAGTGCCAAGAGTGACAACTTCATTGTCAAATGCTAAGACTAATGCCGATATAGCAAATGCACAAATTATTGGGCAAGCGGCTGAAAGATACTACATAGAAACAGGTAAGACAACCAATAAGATACAAGATCTAGTCGATGCAGGGTATTTGAATAAAGAACCACAAGATCAATATAAAAATCCATTTACTCTTGAAATGACATCTGATGGTAAAGCAATAGTTAAAGATTCTAATGGTAAACAGCTTTATCCAGAAGTAAAATAGTTTTTGCTAAATAATACATTTTGGGCACATTTTTGTGCCCTCCTTAATATTTTTTTAGGAGGTCATTATGAAGATACTACTTTACATACTGATATTTTTATTCGGCACAATTATAGGAAGTTTTTTAAATGTGGTCATACACAGAGTGCCAAGAAAAGAGTCAATAGTCTATCCTCCTTCTCATTGCCCTAAATGTGGACATGAATTAAAAACTATTGATTTAATACCTATATTGAGTTATATTCTACTTAAAGGAAGATGTAGGTATTGTGGAGAAAAGATTTCAGCAAGGTATCCTGTTGTTGAAGTATTGACTGGAATTGTGTTTTTGATAATTTACTATAAATTTGGTTTAGATTTTAAAGCTTTTTCTTACATGTTTTTAGCTTCTATATTGATTTCAATAAGTTTTATTGATATGGAACACAAAATAGTGCCAAATAAAATAATTATTGCAGGATTTGTAGGTGCTATAATCTTTCGATTGTTAATGTACAATTATGGATTTTTGGATTATGTATTGGGCTTAATTTTAGGTGGAGGAATTCTCCTTCTCATCTCTTTAATTTCTGGAGGAGAGATGGGAGGAGGAGACATAAAACTTATGGCGTTAATTGGATTTTTTATAGGATGGAAGCTTACAATTTTAGTGCTTTTCCTTTCTGTAATCATTGGAGCATTGGGAGGAGCTATATTAGTAGCTTTGAAAATTAAAGGGAGAAAAGATTACATTCCTTTTGCACCCTACATTTCCATTGCATGGTTTATTTCAATTTTGTATGGGTATGAGATTCTTAACTATTATATAAAATTCATAAGAGGTTAAGCTTATGAAAAGAGAGGAAGGATTAACTTTAATAGAGCTTGTAACGGTTTTGGCAATTTTCACAGTTATAGTTCTTATAGTTATTCCTTCGACTGACTTTTTTGATGCGACAAGGTCAAATGTAAGACTTACTCTTATAGCTCATGAAGTTGTGAAGGATTTAAGATATATTCAGCACAAAAGTATTTTCGAAAGAGAAAATTTATATTTTGAAATCAAACCCGATAAGACTGGTTATTACATAAATAGATATGAGGACGATAAAAATATTAAGACAAAGGATTTGCCTAAAGGAATTATAATAGAGAAAAATATACAAAAAGAAATAAGGTTTAATCAGATGGGGGTTCCATCTACTGGAGGTTGTACAATAACTTTAAAAAATAACAAAAAAGAAATTTATATAACTGTGCTTCCTGCTACAGGGCGTATTATGATAAAGGGGAATTATTAGGAGTGATTTTATGAAGATTTTAAAGGATAATAAAGGCATGACTTTAATAGAGGTACTTGTCTCAATAGCTATATTTGCAATAGTGGCAATACCTCTTTTGGGTATTTTTAGTCAATCTGCTATAACTTCTGCTAACTCTAAGATAAAGACAAAAGAAGCTACAATTGCGCAGACAATTGCAGAAAACATAAAGGCGGGAATTGTAAAAGACAAGGCAGACCTTGCCAAAGTAGTAACTGACTTTGAAAAAGAAGGCTTTATAGCCTATGTAGAACAGCAAACCTCTACAGGGGAAGTTTCTCAGTATCAAATAAAAGTAGGAAAAATTGGTTCAAACACTCCTATGTATACCCTTTATGTTATGGCGCCTGCAACGGAAATTACTTCTTATGTTCCTGTAGAAATACCTTCTGAGGAAGACCCAAGTGGAGGCGGTAGCAGCAGTAGTAATGATGTAATAAAGCATGTAGTGGACCTGATAACAATAGTGATAATTGCTACATGGACTGCTTTATTTTTAGTTTTTGTGGTAATCACATTGGGCTGGAATGAGGTTACCAAAACAAAAATTTTCACTATAGCAGACACTATTGTTAACATGATAATACAGGGAGTTACTAGTTTAAAAGCAATAGGGACAAAAGCTTCAGAAATTACTGGCGTTAAGGTTCCATGGTGGTTAAAATGGTGGTGAGAAAAGAAGAAGGATTTACCCTCATCGAACTTATCGTAACATTGGCAATACTCGGAGTGGTAATAGGAGTTTACTCTTCTTTATATTATTCGGGCTTTAAATCCTTCATAAGCACTGAAAACAGTGTAGATGTAGAGCAAAATGTCAGGTTTGCTATGAATTATATCATATCTTTATTAGAAAAAGGCCCTTCTGAAGTCATTATTATTGATAATGGCCATGGCTTATTGATGAAAGATGTGAATAATCGTGATGAGATTACAATAAAGCTAGACAACAAAAAACATGCTTTGTATATTAATGACAATGTAGGTCACGAATTAGCTGTAAAGATTTACGGATTTAATATAATTCAAAAAAATGGCAACATGATAAATATTGAAATAATTGGACAAAGTGATGATAACGGCTCAAACAGATTTTCTCTTTCTACAGACGTTTTTTTAAGAAAGAGTGGTATAAATGTTCAATGAGAGAGGTTCTGCTTTAATTTTTACTTTAATGGTAATTTTGATTCTCACAGTTTTAGCTGTAGCAATTTTAGAAGTAACTGTTACCAATTACAAAATTTCTCATGCTTATGCAAACTCTATCTCAGCTACTTATGCAGCAGAAGCTGGCCTTGAACGAGTAAAAAATGAATTTAACATAGCTTTGTTAGATGCTTATCAAGGAAAAGGGAAAGGAAAAGGGAAAGGTGAATTTTGGATAAATGTAGTTGAAAATAAAAATACAACTAAAATTCAGTATAAACAAGATGCCAAAAATTTATTAAAGGAGTCATTTGGACTTGACATCCCAGTAGGGGAGTGGATTTCACTGGGTGATTCAGGACAAGAGTATAAAATTGACAGTATAGAAATGGTTCCTCCTTCAATTAAAGCTTTTGAAAATGAAGGAACTCAAGTTTTAAACTATAAAGTACGTGCATGGACGGAAGGTAGGATGAACAAAATCGTACGTTACGGTTATGCGGAGATTACATTTAATATTAATGTAAATATTACGAAGATGGGTTCTGATAAGAGTGCGAATTATAAGGTGGTTCTTAGTGGTAATACATCACAGTCTCCACCTATAGTAGATAAATGGACAATTGATTCAATTCCACAAACACAATAAAAATAAGGAGAGGGTTTTTATGCATCTTAAAAATTACATGGAAGACGCTGTTGACCAAATGATGGATAAGGTTTTGAAAGATTTAGACGTTTGTAAATGCGACAGATGTAGAATGGACATAAAAGCTTTAGCACTTAACAATTTACCTCCAAAATATGTTGTATCAGAAGAAGGAGAACTATATGTAAAGACAAATGAGTTAGTCAGGCAATTTGAGGTAGACATAATAAAAGCTATAACAATGGCTGCTATTAAAGTGAATAACAATAAGCGCCATTAGGAGGTAAAAAATGCTTGGAATTGAAATAGGAAATTTTAATACAAAATTATTAATTGGAGAAAAAAAGAATAAATTCTTTGGTAAAAGGTTAATGATAAATACGCCTTCTAATGTGATAACTAATGGTAAAATTATTGATATAAATTCATTGGCAGATGTAATTAATGAGACTTTGAAAAGGAACAATATCAAAGAAAAACAAGTGTGTTTTACTATTTCCAGCTCAAATAATATAATAAGGGATTTAGAATTGCCACTAATGAAAGAAGAGGAAGTCGAAAAGGCCTTATACTATGAGATTGAGCAATACATTCCTGATTATGAAAATTATGTAATAGATTATAGATATTTACCTAATATTGCGGAGAAAGATAAAATGATTAGAGTACTGATTGCCTCTTCTCCTAAGGATATAATAGAAAAATATGTTAAATTAGCAGAGATGTTAAAATTAAAATTAGAAGCCATTGATATTTATAGCAATTCAATTTATAAAGCTTGTAAAAAGGTGAATTTAGCTGAAGGAATAGTGTCAGTTGTAGATATAGGGGCAGTTGTTACCAATGTGACGGTGATTGATAACGGAAATTACATTTTTAGTAGGAGCATAGAGTTTGGTGGAAATAAAATTACACAAATAATTGCGAATGCCTTTAATATAGATTTTCAAGCAGCAGAAGAATATAAAAGGGCAAAAAAATTTATTGGAGAAGAAAACTATAAGGATATAGAAGATACTATACTTTTATCCTTTTCGGAAGTGTTTCAACAGCTAAGCAGAATATTTGATTTTTATTATGCCACATATCATAAAAATATACAAAAAATTATCATGTTAGGTGGTACTTCTAAACTTTTAGGATTGAGAGAATACGTGGAAGATTATTTTAGGATACCTACTTTTGTGATAGAAACAGAAGATTATTTATACTTTTTACCTGTTTATGGATGCCTTTTAAGGGGGGAATAGGTTGAAGGATATAAACCTCATACCAGCTGAACTAAAGGAACAAAAAATGCGAAGAAAAAAACAAATATCCCGTCTTTTTTTTGTGTTTGTTTTAATCACCGTTATTTTTGCCTTAATAGCTTTTCCACTGGTATATATCAATAAATTGTATCAAGACTTAAAATACGCAGATAATGAATTAGGTAAATTTAAAGACATTTCTCAGTTGCAGCAAAATGTAAAAGATTTATCCGCTTATATAGAAAAGAAGAAAAGCTTAATAGAAAAATTGAAAAAGCAAAAAGTGGATGCAGTAGGTATATTGCAAAATTTAGCCTCAAATATACCTGAAAAAGTATCTATTGATTCTTTGAAATATGAGAAAAATATTTTGGAAATAGATGGACAAGCACTTTCAGAATCTGATATAGCAGCTTTTATGCTTAACCTAAGAAGTATAAGTTATGTAGAAGATGTGAAAGTGATATCGGTGGATTTGACAGATAAAGGCCTTCTAAAATATGTTTTACAAGTAAAAATCAAGGTGGTATCATAGATGAAGCTTACAAGAAGAGAAAGAGTATTAATTTACTTTGCTGTCATACTCGGATTTTTTGCACTTTATTATCAATATTATTTAACTCCCAAAATTTTAGAAATACGAAATTTATCTATTGAATTAAAAAATAAAAGACAAATTTTAGAACAAGTAACTGCTTTAAACAATAAAAATTTAAGAGAAGGTTTAGACAAGCAACAAACTCAACTAAAGGAATTAAGCATGATTTTACCAGAAGAAAGGGATATAGAAATTTTTCTTTTTAATTTACAACAAATGGTCAATGATACAGGTGTAAAGACAAAAAGCTTAACTTTTGAAAACCAAGATCAAAGTCAAAAAGAAACTAGTAATGTGAAAAAAGAAGATTTTGTGACAATACCCGTAAATATTACTGTTTCAGGTAATTACGATGAGATTATAGCTTTTCTAAATGAAATACAAAATTCTAAGAGACTTTGTAACATTCAAAGTTTCTCTATTGAAAAAGACCAAAATCAGCACAACCTTCTTTTGACTCTACAGATCTTTATTTATTCAATGAAAGACAGTGGTGGTACTTCAATACCGACAGATTTTTTAAAAGGTAAAAGTGACCCTTTCAAGTCTCTGTATGATGATACCAGAAGTGAACAATCAAATAATGTAGAACAGCCTTCTGCTTCTCAATCTCCTCAAAACATAGATGTGAATAAGGTAATAACTGATACTATAGAAAAAGTTTTAAAAGAGAAAATACCTTCATTGCCTTAGGGAGGAAATATTCATGAAAAACATCGTTTTAACGGGTTTTATGGCTACCGGGAAAACTACTGTTGGCAAAAAAGTAGCTACCACTATGTCCTTCGGTTTTATAGATACGGATAAAATGATTGAAAAAATGGCAAATATGACTGTTTCAGATATTTTTGAAAAATATGGAGAAGACTATTTTAGGAGATTGGAAAAAGCAGCGGTTATAAAAGCAGCTCGATTAAAAAATTTTGTGATTGCTACAGGAGGGGGTGTTGTATTAAATCCTTCAAATATTGTACAATTAAGAAAAAATGGAGTTGTAATTTGCTTTACAGCGAGGCCAGAAATTATATTGAGGAATATAGGAAAGAATAAAGACAGGCCTCTTCTTATGGTGGATAATCCAGAAGAAAAAATAAGACAGCTTCTAAGAGAAAGAGAGCCTTTTTATAGGTTTGCTGACTACACTATTGATGTATCCGATATGACAATAGATGAAGTAGCAGAGGAAGTTATAAAGGCTTACATTAGACTTAAGAAAGGATGAGGGGATTGACGATAAAATTTGGACCTTCTGGGAATTCCGACAGTTTTTACAAAGAAGGGCATAAGTCTTCTCTAGAGATGCCTGAATGGCTTTATAACATGGGGCTTGATGCGTATGAATATTCTTTTTCAAGGGGAATAAAAATTAGCGAAAAGATGGCGAAAGAGGTTAAGGAAAACGCACAAAAATTCAACATAACTATTACTGTTCATGCTCCTTATTACATAAACTTAGCTACTACTGATAAAACCAAAATGGAGAATTCTAAAAGATACTTAATAGATAGTTTAATTGCGGGAAAATGGATGGGGGCAAAAAGGGTAACTTTTCATCCCGGCTCTGCGACTGAAGGGACGAGAAAAGAGGCTTTAGAGAGAGCAAAAAAAGTTTTAAATGAAATTTTAAAAGAGATGGAGGACAAAGGACTTACTGACGTAACCATATGTCCAGAGACAATGGGAAAGAAAAACCAATTGGGTACTTTAGAAGAAGTATTGGAGCTGTGCAATGTGGATAAGAGAATTATTCCCACTATAGACTTTGCCCATTTACATGCAAGAGATAATGGAAGGTTTAAGTCTATAGAAGATTATGCAGAGGTTTTGGATATTATTGAAAGGTATTTGGGAAAAGAAAGGGCGAAAAAGATACACGTCCATTTTAGCAGAATTGAATACACAGAGCAGGGAGAAAAAAGGCATTGGACGTTAAATGACACTCAATACGGGCCAGAATTTGAGCCTTTGGCACAGCTTTTCTATGAAAGAAAGATGGAGCCTATTGTCATATGTGAATCAAGGGGAACTATGGCAGAAGATGCTTTAAAACTAAAAGAGATATATCTAAATATTGCAAAAAGGATGTCGAAAGTATGAGAATTGTGGTAAAAGTTGGTACAAGCACTTTGACATATGAAAATGGTAAATTGAACTTAGAAATAATGGAGAAGTTAGTAAGGCAAATTGCTAATTTATTAAACAGAGGAGAAGAAGTAGTATTAGTAACCTCTGGAGCAATTGGAGCTGGAATGGGAAAATTAAATTTAAAGGAAAAACCTAAAACCATCCCAGAAAAGCAATCCCTAGCGGCTATAGGGCAAGGGCTTTTAATTGAGATTTATGAAAAGTTTTTTAATGAATATGGCAAAATTACTGCGCAAGTTCTTTTGACAAAGGAAGATTTTAGCGATAGAAGAAGGTATTTAAATGTCAGTTATACCTTGTCAAATCTGCTCAAATGGGGCGTTGTGCCAATAATAAATGAGAATGATACAGTAACTGTTGATGAAATTAAAATTGGAGACAATGACACTTTAGCGGCGCTGCTTGCTAGTTTAGTTGAGGCTGACCTTTTGATAATTTTGACTGACATTGATGGACTTTATGATAAAGACCCTCGAATTTATAAAGAGGCAAAAATTATAGAAATCGTAGAAGAGTTTTCAGATGAATTGTTTAAAATTGCGGGTAGTGCTGGGACAAAAAGAGGAACTGGGGGAATGTATACAAAGATTCAGGCAGCAAAGATATGCTGGAATTCAGGAGTTAAGATGATTATAGCGAATGGGAAAATTGACAATGTATTAAATAGGATAGCAAATGGCGAAAAAATTGGCACTACATTTTTGCCTATGAAAAACCCGATAAATAGCAGGAAAATTTGGATTGCTTTTAATGCGAAAGTGAACGGATTTCTTTTTATTGATGAAGGAGCAGCGAAAGCTATTATAAAGCATGGGAAAAGTCTATTACCAAGTGGAGTTGTAAAAACTGAAGGGGATTATGATGTAGGAGACTGTGTTGCAGTGGTTGACCATCAAGAAAAAGAGATTGCCAGAGGACTTATTAATTATTCTTCAGAAGAAGTTGAAAAGATAAAAGGTTGTAAAACTCATAATATAGAAAAAATACTGGGTTATAAGTATTATGATGAAGTGATTCATAGGGATAATCTTGTAATACTTGAAAGAGGTGAGAAGTATGGAAGTTGAAGTAAAGGCGAAACAGGCAAAAGCTGCGGCAAGAAGAATGGCTGTGTTGGATGAAAATACAAAGAATTTAGCTTTGAATCACATGGCAGATGCTTTAATAAAAGATATTGGAAAAATACTTGAGGCTAATAAAAAGGATGTTGTGGAGGCTGAAAAAAGGAATATAAAAGCTTCTCTCATAGATAGACTAAAACTTGATGAAAAAAGAGTCGAAGCTATGGCAAAAGGATTAAGAGAGATTTCTGCTCTTCCTGACCCTGTAGGAAGTATAGAAAAGATGTGGAAGAGGCCAAATGGACTTCAAATTGGCAAAATGAGAGTGCCAATTGGAGTAATAAGTATAATTTATGAATCTCGCCCGAATGTGACAGCTGATGCGGCAGGCCTATGTTTAAAGTCGGGGAATGCGGTGATTTTAAGGGGAGGAAGTGATGCGATCAATTCCAATATAGCAATTTCTTCTATTCTTGCTGAAGCTGCCTATGAGGCTGGTATTCCTGAAGGGGCAATACAGCTTATAGAAAATACCGATAGAGAAGAAGTAAACCGTATGATGAAGTTAAATGGTCTAATTGACCTCATTATTCCTCGAGGGGGAGCAAGTCTTATAAAAAATGTCATTGAAAATTCTACAGTGCCTGTAATAGAGACAGGAGTAGGCAATTGCCATATTTTTGTAGATGAGACTGCCAAGTTTAATATGGCAAAAGACATCATTGTGAATGCAAAAGTACAAAGGCCAGGGGTATGTAATGCAGTAGAGACAGTTTTGGTTCACAAATCTATTGCAAAAGAATTTTTGCCTTTAATGGTAGAAGAATTGACTTCTTTGGGAGTAGAAATAAGAGGGTGTCAAATTACAAAAAAAATATGTCCTCAAGTTAAAGATGCTACAGATAAGGATTGGGAAACGGAATATTTAGACCTTATACTGGCTGTAAAAGTTGTAGATAGCATAGAAGAAGCCTTAGATCATATTTCAAAGTATTCGACAGGCCATTCGGAAAGCATTATTACAGAAAATTATGAAAATGCCATGATGTTTTTAAAATCAGTAGATTCGGCTGCTGTATATGTAAATGCTTCTACTCGCTTTACAGATGGAGGAGAATTTGGTTTTGGGGCAGAGATAGGAATAAGTACACAAAAAATGCATGCGAGAGGGCCAATGGGACTTGAAGAACTTACCACCTACAAATATGTAATTTTAGGTAGTGGACAAATAAGGAAATAAGGTGTATTATAGTAAAGTGAGGTGAGATTATGAAAAGAGTTTTGATAATTCATGGCCCTAATGTAAATCTGACAGGTAAAAGAGAAAAAGAGGTATATGGAGATATAAATTACGAAGAAATAAATAATCTGATAAAAAGAGAGGCTGCAAAATTAGATATAGCTGTCAAGATTCAGCAATCTAATAGTGAAGGAGAAATAATTAACCTTATCCATTCTGCAGAAAACAATTTCGATGCTATAATTATAAATCCGGCAGCTTACACTCATTACAGTTTAGCTATTATGGATGCTATTGCAGCTGTGTCAGTTCCAGTAATAGAAGTTCATATTTCAAATATTTTTGGAAGGGAGGATTACAGAAAGACCTCTGTTACTGCATCTAAGTGTAAAGGTGTGATAACGGGGTTTGGACCTTATAGTTATGTCCTTGCCCTCAATGCAGTTAAGTTTTTAGAGGATTCAATTGGGGGGTAAAATCATGAATAAAAGGTTACAAAATTTGAGAGAATTGATGAAAGAAAAAGACATAGAAGCGTTTGTTATTTATAAATTTGTCAATGTTACATATATTACTGGCTTTACTGGAGATGACAGCGTAGCTCTTGTGACCCACGATAAAGCTATTTTTATTACAGATGGAAGATATACTGAGCAAGCACAAAAAGAAGTTAAAGATTTTGAAGTTATCGAGCACAAAACTGGCATAAAAGAAGTTTTAAAAGAATACATTAAAACATTGGAGATAAAGAAACTAGCCTTTGAAGAAAATATTTCTTATGGACAGTATAGGGAATTAAAAGAGCTCTTAGAGATTGAGCTAATACCACAGGCTAATTTGGTAGAGACTTTGAGAATGGTAAAAGATGAGGAAGAAATAGAAAACATAAAAAAAGCACAAAATATTACTGATAGGGCTTTTGAGCATCTGTTAAAATTCATTAAAGTAGGAATGACAGAAAAAGAAGTAGCATTAGAATTAGAGTATTTTATGAAGAAACAAGGAGCAGAAGACCTATCTTTTGATACGATTGTAGCTTCTGGAAAAAGGTCTTCTCTTCCTCATGGAAAAGCTTCTGAAAAAGTGATAGAAAAAGGTGATTTTGTCACAATAGATTTTGGATGTAAAGTAGGTGGCTATTGTTCTGATATGACAAGAACAATAGTGATGGGGAAAGCCAGTGAAAAGCAAAAAGAGATATATAACATAGTTTTAGAAGCCCAGCAAAAAGCGATAGATAATATAAGAGCAGGTATCACTTCTAAAGAGGCGGATTTGTTAGCAAGGTCTGTTATTGAAGAAAAAGGTTATGGACAGTATTTTAGTCACTCTTTAGGACATGGAGTAGGACTTGAAGTTCATGAGGCGCCGAGCTTGTCTTTCAAAAAAGAAGAAATTTTAAAAGAAGGGGCAATTGTTACAGTAGAACCAGGTATATATATTCCCGATTTTGGTGGCGTAAGAATCGAAGATATGGTATTATTAAAAGAAGATGGTGTTATAAATTTAACTAAATCACCGAAATATTTAATTGAATTAAACTAAAGCGATGGAGGGATTTTTTTGATAGCAGCGGGTGATTTCAGAAAAGGAGTAACTATTGAGGTTGACGGACAGGTTTTTACAGTTGTGGATTTTATGCATGTTAAACCAGGAAAAGGTGCAGCTTTCGTGAGGACAAAACTTAAAAATGTCATGACAGGAGCTGTAATAGAGAAAACTTTCAGCCCAACAGAAAAGTTTGAAGAAGCAGTTATAGAAAGAAGAGAAATGCAGTATTTGTACAATGATGGAGAACTTTATTATTTTATGGACACAGAAACTTATGAGCAAATTCCTTTAAATTATGATAAAGTTGAGGACGCAATTAAATACATAAAAGAAAATATGATTGTTACAGTAAAGTTCTATAAAGGCGAAGCCTTTTCCGTTGAGCCCCCTACTTTTGTTGAACTGGAAGTTGTAGAAACGGAGCCTGGATTTAGAGGAGATACTGCAACAGGGGGTTCTAAGTCGGCAACTGTAGAAACTGGTGCTGTCATCCAAGTCCCATTGTTTATAAACGTTGGAGAC
This sequence comes from Thermoanaerobacter ethanolicus JW 200, assembly GCF_003722315.1. Lineage (NCBI taxonomy): Bacteria > Bacillati > Bacillota > Clostridia > Thermoanaerobacterales > Thermoanaerobacteraceae > Thermoanaerobacter > Thermoanaerobacter ethanolicus. The sequence continues at coordinate 1,778,482 of NZ_CP033580.1, forward strand.
AAAATAAGAATTGACACTCGAACCGGAGAATATTTAGAGAGGGTATAAACGCAGCAATTTGTCAAATACTATTTTGTAAAGGAGGGTATGTGGAATATGGAATACTTAAATGAAAGGGTTTCCTACTTAAGAGGGTTAGCAGACGGCTTAGGGATAGATGACAGCACAAAAGAAGGTAAAATAATTTTGGCAATTTTAGATACTTTAGAGGATTTCGCAGATGCTATAAATGAGCTGGAAGCTTCCCATTCCGAATTAGATGATTATGTGGGAGAAATAGATGAAGACCTTTCTGAAATTGAAAACCACATATATGGCGATGAGGACTATGAGGATGAGGATGACGACTATGACTATGATTATGACGATGATGAGGAATATGAGGATGAAGACGAGGATTATGAAGAGTATGTAGAGGTAGAATGTCCTAATTGCCATATGTTGATGAGTGTGGAAGAAGAGCTTCTAGAAGATGAAGATGCTGAGTTGGTATGTCCTCATTGCAATGAAACCCTAAAAGTAAAAAATTTGAAAATTGTAGATGATGATGAAGATTAATAAAAAAATGCCCACTAACTAAAAGTTAGTGGGCATTTTTTTATTCATAAATATTTAGCCTTATAAATATAATTTTACAAGGGGAGGGACAGGTATATGAACACAAGAAAAAATTTTGAGGAAGTACTTTATGCTCTTCCTCCGTCAGTAAGAGAGGTAATTACAAAAATTCCTGATGACCTGTTGCAAGAAGTAGAAGAAATACGTCTTAGAGTAAATAGACCTCTCACAGTTTATTTAAAAAATGAAGAAAAGTTTGTGTCAAAAGGAGGGACTATTTCTTTTTCACCTTCTTTGGCCTATATTGTTACTTCTGAAGATTGTGAAAAAGCTCTTCAATTAATATCTAAATCTTCTCTTTATGCTTTTGAAGAAGAAATAAGAAATGGATATATTACTTTAAAAGGTGGTTACAGAGTAGGTATAGTTGGAAAATGTGTGTTAGAAAATGGTTATATAAAGACTTTAAAGAATATTTCTGGATACAATTATCGAATATCAAAAGAGATAATAGGAGTGGCAGAGGAAATATTAAAATATTTAATTACTCCTTCTAAAGACGTATATAACATTTTAATAATATCACCTCCTCAATGTGGCAAAACAACTCTCTTAAGAGATATTACAAGATGGATAAGTAATGGAATAGATTTTTTGGGATTTAAAGGTAAAAAAGTAGGCGCAGTAGATGAGAGGTCAGAAATTGCCGGCTGTTACAATGGTATACCTCAAATGGATGTGGGAATTAGGACTGATGTGTTAGATGGATGTCCTAAGGCTTATGGCATGATAATGCTTATAAGGTCTATGTCTCCAGAAGTAGTAGTGACAGATGAGATAGGTAAAAAAGAGGATATAGAAGCGATTCATGAAGTGCTGAATACTGGTGTTAAGATTATAACTACAGTTCATGCAAATGACATTGAAGACCTTATGAAAAAACCTGTTTTAAAAGACGTTATTTCTTTAAGATATTTTGAACGTTATGTAATTTTAAGCAATCGTTTAGGGGCAGGTACAGTAGAAAAAATATTAGATGAGAATTTTAATACTTTGTTTAAAGGGCCCTATAGGAGAGGAAGGACTGAAAAATGAAATTACTTGGAATAGTTTTAGTTATTTTTTCTACCAGTAGTTTAGGGTATTTGTTTGCTTTGAAATATAAAATGAGGCGTTGGATACTTAAAAGCATGATATCTTCATTAAATCTTTTTAAAATAGAAATCACATATTCAAAAGCTCCTTTAGGAGAAATACTCATGGCAATTTCTCGCTCTTCAGATAAAAGTATAAAATTTGTTTTTTCTAAGACAGGAATGATATTATCACAAAATGAGGGTTATACTGCAGGAGAAGCTTGGGAGATAGCTTTAAATGAATGGGACAATGGCTATCTTAAAAAAGAAGATGTAGAAATTTTGAGGTCTTTTGGGTATGGACTTGGCAATTCTGACGTATACAATCAAGAAAAAAATTTTGATTTAGCCATTGAGCTTTTAAAAAGGCAACTTAGTAACGCAGAAGAAGAGAGTAAAAAGAACGAAAAGCTGTACAAAAATATTGGAGTTTTGGCAGGACTGGCGATAATCATATTGTTTTTATAGAGGAGGATTATAATGAACATAGATATAATTTTTAAAATTGCGGCAATTGGCATTCTGGTAACAGTATTAAATCAAGTATTAATCCGTTCAGGGCGAGAAGAACAAGCAATGATGGTGACACTGGCAGGAATAGTAGTGGTTTTGATGATGGTGATATATATGATAAACAATTTGTTTAATGCAGTAAAAACAATATTTCAACTTTATTAGGTGATAGAATGGAAATATTTCAAATTGTTATTTTAGGAATAGTGGTTTTGATTATTTTGACAGTTCTAAGAGAAACAAATCCTGAAATGGCAATAATTTTAAGTTTGGTAGCCGGAGTCATCATCTTTATGATGATTCTTCCAAAACTCAGCGCAATTGTAGAAGTATTGAATACTCTTGCTAGAAAAAGTGGACTTGACAATATTTATTTTATGACAACTTTAAAAATCATTGGTATAGCTTATATAACAGAATTTGGAGTTCAGCTATGTCTCGACGCAAATGAGAAAAATTTGGCTTCTAAAATAGAGATAGCAGGAAAGATAATCATAATTTTTTTATCAATACCTATAATTGTTGCATTGATGGAAACAATTCTTTCAATAATGCCGTGAGGTGTAAAAGATTGAAAAAGGTACTTTTTGTAATTTTAATGATTATGATTTTATTAACAACTGCCAGAGCGGATACGGGACAACAAGATATAGAAAGCCAATTGAAAGGTATTGACACTTATCAGATTGACCGCTTTGTAAAAGAAGCTAATCAAAAAAATGGCAATATACTTCCCTATGTTGATATAAAGACTTATATACAAGATGTGATATCAGGAAAACAACCTTTTAATATAAAGGAACTCTTTGAAAATTTATTAAAATTGTTTTTCAAAGAATTATATTCTTCTGTAAGACTTTTAACACAACTTTTAATTTTGGCTGTAATTGGCGGCATATTAATGAATTTACACGGTTCCTTTGAAAATGAAAATATAAGTGAGATTGCTTTTTTAGCGGTTTATATAGTTTTTATTGTAATAGCGGTTAAAAGCTTCACAGAAGCTTTAGGAATTGGCAAAGAAGCAATTGACAGCATGGTTGATTTTATGCAATCGATGCTACCTGTACTTATAACTTTACTTGTTTCAGTAGGTGCTTTTACCTCTGCAGCGTTTTTTCACCCTGTTGTCATTGTGACAGTTGAGTTTATAGCCCATCTGATGAGGGATTTTGTGTTGCCTATTATTTTGCTCATGACAGCTGTAAAAATTGTAGGAAATATTTCTGAAAAGTTTAGCTTGAATAAAATGGGGGATTTTTTTAAGACTTTGTCTACAGCTTCTATTTCAATTTTATTGAGTATTTTTTTAGGAGTAGTAACTATACAAGGTTTATCTTCTTCAATGGCAGATGGTATCATATCGAGAACGGCGAAGTATACAGTTGGTGCTTTTTTACCAGTAGTAGGAGGGCTTTTATCTGATAGTGTCGATGCAGTTATAGGGGCATCATTATTGATAAAAGGAGCAGTAGGCACTTATGGGCTTATAGCAATTGTGATAATTTCTGCAGTACCTTTAATAAAGCTTTTTTCTCTCATAATCATTTATCGCTTTGCAGCAGCAGTGATTGAACCAATCTCCGATAAAAGGATAGTAAATTGCCTTTCAGATGTGGCAACTTCTTTAACTTATGTTTTTGGGGTATTGGCTTCTGTTACTGTGATGATGTTCTTTACAATAACAGCTATTATAGGAACAGCTAATATTACCACTATGCTGAGGTAGGTGAAACAATGGAGTTTTTAAAAGACTGGATAACACAGATAATTTATATTGCAATCCTTTTGATAGTTTTAGAACTTTTAGTTCCTTCCTCCAGTTTAAAAAAATATGCTAAAGTTGCGATAGGGTTTGTAATCATGATTACTATCTTAAATCCTTTGATAAATTTTTTAAAAGGAGGAGCAAATATAGAAGCCTACGTATTTAAAAATGATTATTTTTTAAAAAACATAAATATTGAGCAAATCTCAAAAGAAGCGGAAAAACAGAGGAATAATCTAATTGTGGCAGAATATAAAAAAAGGCTGATTGAACAGATTAAGGAAAAGCTTTTAAATCTGTATGAAATTGAGGGAGTGGGAGTAGATGTTTCTTTTATAGAAGACCTAAATGACAAAGAGTTTGGAAAAATTAAAGAAATAACTTTATCTTTTAGAAATGCTAGAAGGGTTTCTCAAGATTCAGAAAAAATAGCAAAACCGACAGAAGATAAAAAATTTAACTATGAAGAGATTAAAAAAACAATAAGTGCATTCTATAATGTACCATTAAAGAATATAACTATAAAAGAGGAATAAATTGAAGGGAGGTACTTGAGTGGATTTTGATAAACTTAAAGATAAGCTTTTAAAAGATAATAAAAAGTTGGTTGAGAATTTGACTGTTATCTTTTTAATAGGTTTAATTTTGTTAATAGGTGCGAGTGCTCTTTCAAAACCTCGCCCTTCAAATAACAACGATAACAAAGAATTGGTATTAGCTCAAAAAGAAAGTAGTAGTGAAGATTATGCTCAAAAATTAGAAAAGGATTTAAAAAATATATTGTCAAAAATTGAAGGGGTGGGAAATGTTGAGGTCCTCATAACACTAAATTCAGATGAAGAGGTAGTAGCGGCAATGGATGTAGTAGAATCCAGTACTACTACAAATGAAAAAGATAGTAGTGGAGGAATACGAGAAACCATTCAAACAGAATCAAACAACAGAGTAGTTACCTCTCAAGATACCTCTGGGCAAAATGCTCCTATTGTATTAAAAAGAATAATGCCAGAAATAAGGGGAGTGATTGTAGTTGCTGATGGAGCAAAAGATCCAAGATTAAGATACGAACTTTCTTCGGCAGTTCAAACTGCTTTAGGGATTCCTGCCTATAAAGTAAAGGTAATATCTTCAAAATAAGAGTGGGGAGGAGTTTTTATGGTCTATATGAGAAAAAAGCTTATAGCGATTATATCCCTTGTCTTGCTAATTGCTATTGCTTTTGTTTTAAACTATGGGTATACCAATAAAAAAGAAGAAGCTGCTAAAAATGAGTACAGTCAGAATTCGCAAGTTATTCAAACAAGTACTTCTTCTGCAAAAGAAACTAGTACAGAAAAAGATAAACTTTTCACTGGAATATTTACTACTTATAGAGAAGAAAGAGAAATAAATAGGAGTAGAAGTATTGATGCTTTAAAAGAAATAGTAGAAAATAAAAATACCAGTGAAGCGACAAGAGACGAAGCTCAAAGGCAAATAATAAAACTTACAGAAATAACAAATCAAGAGATGATAATAGAAAATTTGATAAAAGCTAAGGGGTTTCAAGATGCAGTTGTGATGATAGATAATGGCATAGTAAATGTAATTGTACAGGCAGATAAACTGTCAGAAGAGGAAGTGGCACAAATTGTAGAAATTGTCTCAAGGCAGACAGGAGTCTCATTAGATAATATAAAAATTATGACGAGACTGGAATAAGAAAACTTAATTGTTTTTGTAACTACAATTATGATATAATTTATTTGACAAATATTTATTTTCTCTAAAAATTTTTGCTTTTTAAGGGGGTGAAATTTATGGAAGAAAATGTAAATGCAAATGAAAATCAAGAGTTAGGAACTATTAAAATCTCTGAAGAAGTAGTTAGTGTAATTGCAGGCTTGGCGGCAACGGAAGTACCTGGAGTGGCTGGAATGAGCGGGGGAGTCGTAAACGGACTTTCTGAAATGTTAGGAAGAAAGAATCTAGGCAAAGGTGTAAAAGTAGAGGTGGGAGAAAAAGAAGTATCAATAGATTTGTACTTAATTGTAGATTATGGTGTTAGAATTCCTGAAGTAGCTTGGAATGTACAAGAAAATGTTAAAAATGCTGTGGAAAATATGACAGGATTAAAAGTTGTTGAAGTCAATATTCACGTTCAAGGGGTAAATATGGATAAGGAAAATAAAAAACAACAGCAAGTTAAAGAGGAGGAAAATTAAAATATCTACTTAAACTAACCCTCTGCTAGACAGAGGGTTAGTTTAAGTAGAGTTATGGTACAATATATGTAAGAAGTAAAATTCAAGGAGTTGGGACAATGAACAGAACAGAAGCCAGGGAATGGATTGTAAAAATGCTTTATCAATACGACGTTTCAAGGCTACCTATAAGCAAAATATTTGAGAATTTTTATAAGGAAAACGACCCAGGCGAGCAAAAAGAGTACATAGAAAATACCGTAATAGGGGCTATTGAACATTTAGAGGAAATTGATAAGGAAATAGAAAGATACTCTCAAAATTGGGCTCTTAACCGCATGCCAAAAATAGATTTGGCTATTTTAAGGTGCAGCATTTATGAGATGCAATACGGGAATATTCCTGTAAATATTTCTATAAACGAAGCAGTAGAAATAGCTAAAAAATACAGTACAGAAGATTCTCATGTGTTTATAAACGGTTTGTTGGGAGCGTTTGTAAGGGATAAAGGATTGGAGGAAGGTAAATCAAATGATAATTGATGGTAAGGAGATTTCTAAAAAGATAAGAGAAGAGGTAAAAAGAGAGATAAGGGAGTTTGGTTACAAGCCCAGATTAGCGATTTTGATGGCTGGAAATGATGAGTCTTCAAAAGTTTATGCAAACTCTAAAGTTAAAGCTTGTGAAAATGTGGGGATTGAAGCTGAAATCTATTATTTTTCAGAAAGTGAAGAGTCGAAGTTTTTTGACACCTTAAAGTTTTTAAATGAAGATAAAAATACCCACGGCATAATGATAGAAATGCCTCTTCCTAAAAACTTTAATGCTGAATTGGTATACGATACGCTAAATCCTTATAAAGACGTTGATTGCATATCTAATTATAATATGGGAAGGCTTTTTGCTGGAAAACCTCTTTTTGTTCCTTGTACTCCCAAAGCAATTTTACATATTCTAGAAAGTATTGATACTCAATTTGAGGGAAAACACGCAGTTGTAATAGGCAGAAGCAATATTTTAGGAAAACCTGTAGCTAAGCTTTTATTGGATAAAAATTGTACAGTTACGGTATGCCATTCAAAGACAAAAGATTTGGCTTATTATACTAAACAAGCAGACATTTTGGTGTTGGCAGCCGGAAAAATGAATTTGGTAAAGGGAGATATGATTAAAGAAGGGACAATTCTTATAGATGCAGGTATAAACGTTTACGATGGAAATATATATGGAGACGCGGATTTTGAATCTGTAAAAGACTTGTGTTCTTATGTAACACCAGTTCCAGGAGGAGTTGGGCCTGTGACGACAGCTATGATACTTAAAAACACCCTGGAGGCTTTTAAATATGCAATTAAAAGCACTTAACGTCAGTGAGATAACGGACTATATCAAGAGAATGATGGACAATGATATAATTTTGAGAAATGTCCGAGTAAGAGGAGAAATCTCTAATTTAAAATATCACAGCACTGGAATATATTTTACTTTAAAGGATGAAGTAGCTTCTTTAAAGTGTGTGATGTTTAATGAATATAGTAGACTTTTAAATTTTACTTTGCAGGACGGTATGTCGGTGATTGCTACAGGTAGAATAACAGTTTATGAAAAAAGCGGTACTTATCAGCTTTATGTGCAGTCTATTCAATCGGAGGGTATTGGGGCTTTATACCTTGCTTTTAATAAGCTTAAAGAGAAACTGGAAAAAGAAGGACTTTTTGATTCTGATAAAAAGGAACCTATCCCTAAACATCCTAAAAAAATTGCTGTGGTGACTTCTCCAACAGGGGCTGTAATACGAGATATAATAACAATTTCGAGAAGGAGAAATCCAACAGTAGACATTTTAGTGGTTCCTGTTTTGGTGCAAGGAAGCTCAGCCGCCGATGAAATATGTAATGCTCTTCGAATTTTGAACAAAAGGGAAGACATTGATGTAATTATTTTAGCAAGGGGTGGAGGTTCATTAGAAGAAATTTGGCCTTTCAATGAAGAAAAAGTGGCAAGATGTATTTATGCATCTCGCATACCAGTTGTTTCTGCTGTAGGCCATGAGACAGACTTTACTATTTCTGATTTTGTGGCAGATTTGAGAGCTCCTACCCCTTCTGCAGCTGCTGAAATTGTAGTACCAGACATAAAAGTTTACCAAAGGGAATTGTTTTTATTAAAAACGAAATTATTAACATTGATGACTGCTGAATTAAATCGCAAGAAAAAAGAATTTGAAGGGCTTAAAAGGGCTTTGTATCTTAATAGCCCCACTAAGAAAAGTGAAATTTTAAGGCATAAAGTTGAAAATTTAACAGCCTCTTTATACAATGAAATGCTTTCTATATACCAACATAAAAGAAATGATTTTTTAATTTTAGCAGAAAAGTTGAATTCTTTAAGTCCTTTAAAAGTACTTACAAGAGGTTATACAATTGTTTTAGATAAGCAAGAAAAAGTTATTTCTTCTGTGAAAGATATAAAACCTTATGATGAAATAAAAATTTTATTTAAAGATGGCAAAGCTAAAGCGATTGTACAAGAGGTGAAAGAGAATGAATGAGGAATTGACTTTTGAAGAAGAAATGATGAGATTAGAAGAAATTGTAAATACACTAGAAAAAGGAAATTTAAGGTTGGAAGAGTCTTTTAACTTGTTTAAAGAAGGTGTTGAAATTTCTAAGAGATTAGAAAAAAGGTTAAGTGAGGTTGAAGGAAAGATAACCCTTCTCATCAACGAAAATGAAGAAATTGATTTTAAAGAGGAGGAAAAGGATGTTTAAAGAAAAGTTAAGAGAAAAACAACAGCTTGTTGAGAAAGAACTACACAGAATACTTGATATAGATGAAAAACCAGAGATAATTTATGAAGCAATGAGATATAGTGTGTTTGCGGGAGGGAAAAGGTTAAGACCAGTTTTATGCCTTTCTTCTTGTGAGCTTTTAGGAGGAGATATAAAAAAAGCTCTTCCTGTAGCTTGTGCGATTGAACTTATTCATACTTATTCTCTGATTCACGATGACCTTCCAGCCATGGATAATGATGATTTAAGAAGAGGAAAGCCCACGAATCACAAAGTTTATGGGGAAGCTATAGCAATTTTAGCTGGCGATGGGCTTTTAAATTTAGGGTATGAAGTGTTAGTAAGACATGCTTTAGAACATCCTGAAGATTATGAAAGAATATTGAAAGCTACCAATGAAATTGCGACAGCCTCAGGATGTAAAGGAATTATTGGTGGGCAAGTTGTAGATATACTATCTCAGAATACGGAGCTTACTTATGAAGAATTAAAATTTATGCATGAACACAAGACAGGAGCTTTGATAGAAGCCTCTGTTTGCGCAGGAGCTTACATCGCTGGTGCTACAGAAGAAGAGATTCATGCCTTAAGGGAATATGCACGCTTAATAGGTTTTGCTTTTCAAATAAAAGATGATATATTGGATGTAATAGGAGAAGAGGAAAAATTGGGTAAAAAAGTAGGTAGTGATAAAGAAAAAGGCAAGTTTACTTTTGTTAATATTTTTGGATTAGAAAAATCTCAAGAGATGGTTGTAGAGCTTACACAGAATGCTATAAAGATTTTAGATAGGTTTGGAGAAAAAGCAGAGTTTTTAAAAGAGCTTTCCAATTATTTGATTGAAAGAGTAAACTAAAGCTTAAGGGAGTATTGACAATGCTTTTTGAAAGAAATGAGTTTTTTGACAGTTAAATGACTGTAGCAACCTTCTACAGACTTTGTAGAGGTTTGATATTGTCATTTTTATTATGTTATAATTAATATACCTTGAAAAGAAAGGCAAAGTGGTGCAGTATCCTAGTCAGAGGCGCTAATCCCGAAGACGGGCCTAAAAATCCGTCAAGGGCACATCGATGAAGTTCCTGGTGCTGGCTTTCAACGCCCAGTTGGGGGCTGGTGCTGGGAGTTAAGGAGGGGGGGCGATCCACAATGGCATGTGGGCGTTGACCCTTCCTCCGCGGAGACCTACTTGCGTGGCTTTTACAGGCTACGGGGTAGGATGAACCTGTCTCGCGGCCATAAAGCTGCGGACAGTGTAGCCTGCCTTGAGTGATTCGGGTGGATATCAGTTGTAAGCCATAATTCAAAGAGCTCTTGAATTACTGGCTATTGCTGATGAAACCCGAATTGCAAAAGAGGATAGGGGTTAGTCCCTCTGTTGAGGAAAACTCCTAGGCTGCGCCTTGCCGGGCGGCATATTGGGGATTACGGTGCGGACTAAGTGGTAGTCCAGTCTTACCTTTGGCGACAAGGTAAAAGCGGGCTTAAAGGGGAACCGCTGAACGGCGACGTTCAGTGCACGCTTGGGAAATCCTACTGGACCTAAGCCGCAAAGTTTACCCAATATGCTACCACTTTGCCTTTATACATGTAGGAGGTCTTTTTTTTATTATGAAAAATAAAAACATAAATACGAATTATAAGTGGATTTTACATATAACTATTATAACCTTTTTTCTTGCCACTATATTAAATTTTTTTTCTGATGTTGCATTAAAAGAGAGCAATCTCCTTGTAGCCTTTTGTATTCTTGGTTTTATAGTGTTAATTGGTATAATTTTTGATATAATAGGTACAGCAGTAATTTCAGGCAGAGAAGAACCTTTTCATACAATGGCGGCTAAAAAAGTATTTGGAGCAAAGGAAGCCATAAAACTTCTTAGAAATGCTAATATTGTGGCTAATTTTTGCAATGACGTAGTAGGAGATATTTCTGGAATTGTTTCTGGTGCTGCTCTGATGGCAATAATTGTAAAATTAGCTTTTGAGGGACCCAAAGGTTCTATTTATACTGCGATTTTAGGAGGTTTATTATCTGCCATTACAATTGGAGGAAAAGCTATTGGTAAAAATATAGGTATAGCTAAAAGCCAGTCTATTGTTTATACAGTTGCTGTAATTTTTGCTTGGATAGAAAAAAACACGGGTATAAAGATTTTGCCCGATTATAAAAATAATAAAAGGAAAAAAAGAAAGTGAGGGTTTTAAATGTTAGAACAAATTAACAGCCCTTATGATTTAAAAAAAATTGACAAAAAGGACTTTCCACTGCTTTGTGAAGAAATACGCCAGTTTTTAATAGAAAAGGTGTCTAAAACAGGTGGGCATTTAGCTTCAAACCTTGGAATTGTTGAACTTACAGTTGCACTTCACTATGTTTTTAATTCACCTGTTGACAAAATAATTTGGGATGTTGGGCATCAATGTTATGTACATAAAATAATTACAGGTAGGAAAGACCAGTTTGATACTTTAAGGAAATTCAATGGCCTTTCTGGTTATACTAAAAGAACGGAAAGTGTGCATGATATATTTGGAGCAGGTCACAGTAGCACCTCTATATCTGCAGCATTGGGTATTGCCAAGGCAAGAGATTTAAAGGGTGAAAAATATTCTGTTGTAGCGGTAATCGGTGATGGAGCTTTGACAGGTGGCATGGCTTTTGAAGCATTAAATAATGCAGGAAGGTCTAAAACAGATTTGATTGTCGTGCTAAATCACAATGAGATGTCTATTTCGGAAAACGTAGGTAGTTTATCTTTGTATTTAAGTAAACTTAGAACTGACCCTACTTACAACAAATTAAAACAAGAGGTTGATAATTTACTCAATATTGTACCTCCAATAGGAAAAAGCCTTCATAAATACATTGAAAGAATTAAGGATTCTGTAAAACAGTTAGTAGTGCCAGGAATGTTTTTTGAAGAGATGGGCTTTACATATTTAGGACCTATTGACGGACATGACGTTGATAGCCTAATAGAGGTTTTAGAAAGAGCAAAGAAAATAAAAGGACCTATTTTAGTACATGTTATCACAAAAAAAGGCAAAGGCTATAAATTTGCAGAAAAATTTCCTGATAAATTTCATTCTGCAGCTCCTTTTGACATACAAACAGGTAAGTTTGTAAATGAGGGGCAGGCAACTTATTCTGATGTATTTGGGAAGACTCTTACGGAAATGGCATTAAAAGATGACAAAATTATTGCAATAACTGCTGCCATGCCAGAGGGAACAGGGCTTATTCATTTTGCAAAATTGATTCCTGAAAGATTTTTTGATGTAGGAATAGCAGAGCAGCATGCTACTACCTTTGCAGCAGGAATGGCAGTGCAAGGATATAAACCTTATTTTGCAGTGTATTCTACCTTTTTACAAAGAGCTTATGACCAGCTTATACACGATGTATGTATACAAAAATTACCTGTTGTTTTTGCAATTGATAGAGCGGGAATTGTAGGAGAGGATGGAGAAACCCATCAAGGAGTTTTTGACCTATCATATTTGAGGCCTATACCTAATATAGCGATTATGTCTCCTAAAGATGCCAATGAATTAGTTGAAATGGTTAAATTATCAAGAAATCTTGACTTCCCTGTTGCCATAAGGTATCCAAGGGGAAAAGCGGGAGAATTCGATATTACAAGAGAATGCAGTATAGAGTTTGGAAAGGCAGAGTTAATTTCTGAAGGAACAGAAATAGCAATTTTTGCATTAGGAAGAATGGTAGGAAAGGTGTTAGAAGCAAAAGAAATTTTAAAAGCTTCTGATTTGCAACCCTTTATTGTCAATTTGAGATTTGTCAAACCTGTAGATGAAGAGCTGATTTTTGATATCTCAAACAAAGTTAAATTTATTGTTACAGTGGAAGACAATGTCATAGCTGGTGGTGTTGGAAGCGCTATACTCGAGCTTTTAAATTCTAATGGAATATATAAGCCAGTTTTGCGTTTGGGGTTTCCTGATAAATTTATTGAACACGGAGATGTGGAAAACTTGTTTAAAAAATACAATTTAGATGCCGAGTCTATCGCAAATACTATACTACAAAAATATAAGGAAATGAGGTAAATATGGCTTCAAAAAAAGAAAGATTGGATGTTTTGCTTGTTCAAAAAGGTTTTTTCTCCTCAAGAGAAAAAGCAAAAGCTTCTATTATGGCAGGAGAAGTATATGTTGATGGCAAGAGAATTGAAAAAGCTGGAGAGTTTGTCAACATAGATTCTTCAATTGAAGTAAAAACTAATTCTTTACCTTATGTAAGTAGAGGTGGGCTAAAGTTACAAAAAGCGATAGAAACGTTTAATATTAATGTGACTGGCAAGATTGCCTTAGACATTGGAGCTTCCACAGGAGGTTTTACTGACTGCCTTTTAAAACACGGTGCTTTGAAAGTATATGCTGTAGATGTAGGATACGGGCAATTGGATTGGAGTTTAAGAAATGACCCTCGGGTCATAAACATGGAAAAGACTAATATAAGATTTTTAGAGACATTGCCTGAAATAGTGGACATGATCACAATAGACGTTTCTTTTATCTCCCTTGAACTTGTTATACCTTCTGCAGATAAATTTTTAAAACCAGAGGGAGATTTGATAGCTTTAATAAAACCTCAATTTGAAGCAGGGAGAGAAAAAGTAGGTAAAAAAGGCGTCGTGAGAGACCCGGCTGTTCATAGGGAAGTGATTGAAAAAATTGTGACTTTGTTTCAAAAGTTTAACTACGGTATAATAGATATTACCTATTCTCCTATAAAAGGGGCAGAAGGCAATATAGAATATTTAATTTACGGCAAAAAGGGAATTGAAAAGCAACACAATTTTGACATTACGAAAATTGTAAAAGAGGCATTTAAAAATTTGTAGCAGGAAAATTTGTTTTTTTGTAGAATATGATAAATGTGGTGATATTATAATGAAAAAAGTCGGTGTAATTCCAAATATTAATAAAGATAAAGACTTAGAAGTGACAAAATCTGTAGTAAAATGGCTATTGGAGCATGGTTCTGAACCATATCTTAACGAAATAGTTGCGTCTAAAATGGGTTATGATGAATACGGTAGAAAATCTACAGATATATATAGTAAATGCGATTTTATAATTGCTTTAGGTGGAGATGGTACTATTTTAAATGTTGCAAGGCTTTGTGCGCCTTTTGACACGCCTATTTTTGCCGTGAATTTAGGTCATCTTGGATTTCTTACGGAAGTAGATGTAAATGAGGTGTTTGTTTCTTTAGATAAAATATATAAAGGAGAATATACAGTAGAAAAAAGGATGATGCTAGAGGCAAATGTAGTTAAAAATGATATGGAGATTATTAATTTTAGAGCTTTGAATGATATTGTCATTACAAGAGGAGCTTTTTCAAGAATGGCTCGTATAAATACCTATGTCAATAATAACTATGTAGATACTTATTTAGCAGATGGAGTAATAATTGCAACTCCTACTGGTTCAACTGCTTATTCACTTTCAGCAGGAGGTCCTATTGTATATCCTACAGTAGAAGTTATAATAATAACACCTATATGTCCCCATACTTTATATTCAAGGTCTATAATAGTTTCACGAGAGGATGTCCTCAGGTTGGAAATAAGCGAAGAGAATCAAGATTTAATGATAACAACCGACGGACAACAGGGATATAAACTTGATTATAGAGATATAATTTACATTAAAAAAAGCAATGAATATACCAATCTTATAAAAGTAAAAAATACCAATTTTTTTGACTTATTGAGGGACAAACTTACAGAAAGATAAAATAGGGATGTGCAAAATTAATTAAAATAATCACGAACAAAAACCAAAATATGTATGACATACAATATATAGTAATCAACACTGACAATCAAACATAAAGGAAGTGGTAAGGGAAAAGAAAAGGCAAAAAGAGGAGCTAAAAAAGGGCATAAATATCCTGTAGAAGTCAAATGTTAAAAAATGGCATGAACTAAATTCAGCAAAAGTTAAGCCGATTGCATCAGAGCACTAAGAGACTTAAACTCATCAAATTTACCCAGTTTAATAGCTACAATAGCGACAGTAAGCAAAGTAATATGGCCAAAAGTATTAAGGTTGCTGACAGAATTAATATTTCTAACATAAGCCTTTTCAAAATCTAGAGCTTTAAATCGAGAATTATATCTTTCTGATTCTACTCTTAGTCTATAGACAGCCTTAAAATATAGGGAGTCTCTATTAATAGAAGACCTATAATCAGAAGATATAATAGCATACTTAGTACAGCCTCTATGCTTTTTGCCATTAAAATATTTAGGATGCTTTATAGGGCAGGCAGAGTCATCTTTAGAATTACAGAACTTGCAAACAAATTTTTGCTTAATAAAACCATCAAAATACTGCTTGCCGTCTTTGAGCATTTTAATACCTGCTTCACAAACCATATAACCATCATCAGTCAGTGGGGGACTTTTAGAATTACGCTTGTTAAGAGGAATAAAACAATGACCATGGAGAGTATCTCTAACAAAATTATAAACTCTCTTAACATCATACCCCTTATCGGCAATAAAATTAACATACTTAAGGTTAAACCACTTATTAGTCTTTTCAAGTAAAGACAAAGCAACTTCAAAATCGGGGACATCAGCGGGAGTAGTAGTTTCAGCGATAGGTAATCCAGAGATAGCATCAACAATAATATGATTTTTATAGCCCCAATAAAACTTATAACGTTTATTAGAAGAATCATTAGAAGCAGAATAAACGCCTAATTTACAATCCTTATCAGACTTAGGCTGATTATCTTTAGAGAATTTATTTTTAGAAAAAGACTTAGGGTTATTTAACTTAGTGTTAGCTTTAATAGGGGTAGAGTCCATGGAAATAAACTCACCAGAGATAATGCCCATATTTTTGAGGATATTGACTTGATTTTGAAAGATAGAGGTCAAATAATCATGAGAGAACTCATTAATAAAACGGCGGAAAGTCCAATAAGAAGGAAGAGGTTTAAGGATGTTAAAGCCACAAAGATGAGCAATGATAAGATTATTGCGGAGATAATCTAAAAGGTCAGAAATTGTACCGAATCTTTCAGCTTTCATAACAATAAAAGCTCTAAACATTGCATGATGAGAATAACCCTTACGGCCAGGACTAGAGGAAGGGAATTCAGGTATTGAAGACAAGTCTAGATTTTTAAACATAGAAGAATAGAAATCAATTTTAGACAGAGAAGTAAAGAGTTCAGGTATATTTAAAAGCAATTGAAGCTGGTACATGTAGGATTTCCCCCTCCTTAAAAAATATTTTCATGCGGTATATATAATAATTCGACAAATGGGAGGGGAAATCCTACATAAAAGATAAAAAATTCAAGAGTGATAGGAAAAAAGTATGTCTGTAGAATGGCTTAAATTAAGGCTTCTGAATTTTGCACAAGTCTAGAAAGATAAAAAGTAAAAGAGGTGAAGATTACTATGATGAAAATAGCTCGACACGCAAAAATTCTTGAAATAATCTCTGAAAAAGAAATTGAAACACAGGAAGAGTTAGCAGCTGAACTTCAAAAACAAGGTATTGATGTGACTCAAGCGACTGTGTCAAGAGATATAAAAGAATTGAGACTGATAAAAGTTTTAACAGAGGATGGAAAAAGATATAAATACGCCCCGATGGGAAAAGTAGATAGCCATATTACAGATAGACTAATGACTTTATTATCTGAGTCTATAGTGAGCGTGGATTATGCTGGAAATATCATAGCTATAAAAACGTTATCAGGCACAGCTCCCGCAGCAGCAGAGGCGATTGATACATTAAATTGGAAAGATATAGTTGGAACTTTAGCAGGTGACAATACCATTTTTGTTTTAGTGAGAAATGAAGAAGCTGTTCAAGAGCTATTGGAGAAATTCAGAAAGTTAGTTAAGTGATTTTTGGGGGTTTTGTTATGCTTTTAGCACTTAGCATCCAAAACGTTGCACTTATTGACAAGGCAGAAATACAATTTGAAGAAGGATTCAATGTATTAACTGGAGAAACAGGAGCAGGGAAATCTATAGTTATAGACTCGGTTTTGCTGCTTTTAGGTAGTCGAGCCAGTAGAGATATAATACGTACTGGTGAAGAAAAAGCTATCGTAGAAGGAATATTTTTTGTGGATTCTAACAAGGATAAAATTGTAGAAATTTTAGAAGAAGTAGGTTTGAGCTTAGAAGAGGATGATACTTTGATAATAAATAGAGAAATTACAAGCAGTGGAAGAAGTTATTGTAGGATAAATGGCAGAATAGTGCCTCTTTCTTTTTTGAGTAAAATAGGTGCTTTCTTGGTAGATATTTTAGGTCAACATGAGCATCAGTTTCTTTTAGACAATACAAAACATCTTTCTATTTTAGATAATTTTGGTGACCAAAAGTTTAAAAGTTTAAAAGAAAAATTTAAAGAGCTGTTAGAAGAAGATAGAAAGATACAAAATGAGATTTCAAGTTTTTTTAAAGATGAAAAAGAAAAGAATGAAACAATTGATCTTTTGAAGTATCAAATTGAAGAGATTGAAAAGGCGAATTTGAGCGTAGAAGAGGAAACACAGTTGTTAGAAAAAAGAAATTTGCTTATGAATTTCGAAAAATTATTTACTGCTATGAATTCTAGTTACAAAATTTTGTACGAAGGTAGTGGGAGCTTTTCTGTTTTAGATAATTTACATGTTGTAATAAAAAATTTAGAAACAGCCTTTTCTATAGAGGAAAAGCTTAAAGGTTTAAAAGATAAGCTGGAGAATATTCTCTATGAATTAGAGGATTGTGCTTTACAGGTACGGGATTACTTGAATGGCTTAGATTTTAACCAGCAAAGTTTAGAGGAAATAGAAATACGATTAGATCAAATAAATTCCTTGAAAAGAAAATATGGACCTACAATACAGCATATTTTAGAATTTAAAGAAAATAAAAAAAGAGAATTAGAGAATATATTAAATTTTGAAGAAAAGCAAGAAGAATTGAAGCTTAAGCAGCAAAAGTTATGGAAAAAAATTTTAGAAGTTGGTGAAGCATTACATCTCAAAAGGAAGCAAATAGCAGATAACATAGAAAAAAATATAAATCAAATTTTAGTTGAACTTAATATGCCAAATGCTTATTTTAAAGTGAATATAGAAAAAATGGAAGAACCTACTGAAACAGGATTTGATAAAATTGAATTTTTAATTTCTACAAATATAGGAGAGCCTTTAAAACCTTTGTCTAAAATTGCTTCTGGTGGCGAGCTTTCGAGAATTATGCTGGCATTAAAAACTATTCTCGCTTCCGCAGATGGAATTTCCACTTTGATTTTCGACGAAGTTGATACAGGAATAAGCGGGAAAACTGCCCAATTAGTAGCTGAAAAAATGGCGTATCTTTCTAAAAAACATCAATTGATTTGTGTGACTCATTTACCTCAAATCGCTTCTATGGCAGATACACATTATCGAATCTCCAAAATTACAAAAAATGAAAGAACTTATATAAATGTGGAAAAACTTGACTATCAAGGTAAAATAAATGAATTAGCTCGTATTATGGGAGGATCACATGTTACTCAGACTACTTTAGAACATTCAAAAGAATTATTAGATATTGCATCTCAATTTAAAAGCAAAATTTAATATTTTAGTTTAATCTCACTTCCTTTTACTATCGGATAATATATTGACAGTATATAAAGCTTTAAAAAAGGTTAAGTTAATTTTAGATTAAAATAAGCTGCAAAAAAGGAAGTGAGAGAATGACAAAAAATACAGTAAAATTGCTACTTTTTATATCCTTAAGCTTTTTTTTAGTATTTGCAAATTATTTTACTCCTATACAAGATATAGCGAAAACTCCCTCAAGTTTTAAATTTTTTCAAGGTGAAAAAGTTAATTATAACTTTAATATACCAATAAAAGTAAGTTTTCAAGCTGATAAAAAAGGTTTTTTAAAAATTAATGAGACAGAAGATAAAAATGTTTTAAATTTGAAAGAACCTATTACTATAGAAGCGGTAAACACTGGCACAGTAAATTTGGATTTTAAGCTCTTTGGAATATTTCCTATAAAGCATATCAGTGTTGACATCGTTCCGACAATAAAAGTAGTACCGGGCGGCCAAGCGATAGGGGTCAAGTTAAATACAAAGGGAGTATTAGTAGTAGGCTATTCAGATATAATGGGGGAGGACGGTAAAATTTATAGTCCTTATAAGCAAGGGAAAATACAGATAGGAGATATAATATTAGAAGTCAACGGCAGGGAAATAAAACAAGCAGAAGATATTACTAACATTGCAAATGAATTACGTGGGAAAGCTTTAAAATTAAAAATAAATAGAAAAAATCATATTTTTTATACTACCATTTATCCTATAAAGTCAAAAGAGGATAGACAATACAGAATAGGTCTTTGGGTGAGAGACCACACTGCTGGTATAGGTACTTTAACCTTTTATTATCCTACTAGCAAGATGTATGGAGCTTTAGGTCATGCTATAACTGATATAGATACTGGTCACATGTTATCAGTAGAAAATGGAGAGATTATGAATTCTCGAATTACTTCTATTGACCAAGGAAGAAGAAGTAAACCTGGGGAATTAAAAGGGATTTTTTTAGAAGAAGTTGATACAATAGGGAATATATTAAAAAACACTGAATTTGGAATTTACGGGAATATGTATGAAGACTTTAAGAACGATTTGTATGGCGAGATTCCTATAGCATATCAAAGCCAAATAAAAGAAGGGCCAGCTAAAATATTGGCTACCATTGATAATACAGGTATACAGCAATTTGATATTGAAATTATCAAAAAAGCGTATCAAGAAACTCCTAGCCCTAAAAGTATGATAATTAAAATTGTTGACAAGAATTTATTAAAAAAGACTGGAGGCATAATACAGGGTATGAGTGGTAGTCCTATTATACAAGATGGAAAACTGGTAGGAGCAGTTACTCACGTTTTTGTGAATGACCCTACAAAAGGATATGCTGTTTATGCAGAATGGATGATTAATGAAATGAATAATCTACTTAATAATAAACAAGTCTTTACAAATAATTAAAATTTTTTGGGAAAAAGAAGGAAATTCAATTATTATGTAGAATAAATATTATATACTAATATTAGCAATGGGAGGTTAAATAATTGGTTAAGAAGATTAGAGTAGGGATAGCAGATGATAACAAAGAATTTGCTACTATTTTAGCTGAGTATTTATCTACTCAAGAAAATATTGAAGTGGTTGGTGTTGCCAATGACGGCAACCAAGCGATTGAACTCATTAAAAATCAACCGCCAGATTTGTTAATTTTAGATATTATAATGCCATATTTAGATGGCATTGGTGTTTTGGAAAAGATAAATGAAGAACAATTAAAAAAGCCTAAAATTTTAGTCTTATCTGCAGTAGGCCAAGAAAAAATAACTCAACGGGCTATTGCATTAGGGGCAGATTATTATATTTTAAAACCTTTTGATTTAGCTATGTTGTCAAAAAGGATTTCTGAGCTTATGGAGCCTGAATTAGATGTAGTATCAAAGACTGTATTTCCTGTGGTAAAAGCGAAGAAAAATTATGACCTTGAAGCAATGATTACAGAAATTATTCATGAGGTAGGAGTACCAGCTCATATAAAAGGCTATATGTATCTAAGAGATGCTATTTCTCTTGTTATTAGCAATATGGAGTATTTAAATTCTGTAACTAAAATGTTATATCCTAAAATTGCTGAAAAGTACAATACTACTCCTAGCAGAGTAGAAAGAGCTATAAGGCATGCAATAGAAGTTGCTTGGAGCAGGGGCAAAACAGAAGTCTTAAATGAACTTTTTGGATATACTATAAATGACGAAAAAGGTAAGCCGACAAACTCAGAATTCATCGCGCTTATTGCTGATAAATTGAGGTTGGGGATGAAAGCGGGGTAAAAGGGGCAGATACCTGCTTTCTCTTTTTTAACCTCCCATTTCAAAAGGGCAACAAACATAAAATAGGGCGATAAATATTGAATTTTCACGGCGACAAATAAGTTATGTCCTCTGTTTGTTAAAAAAACAAATAGAGGGCATATTTTATGTGATTGACATGTTGACTTTTTATTTCATGTAAAAATTTTTTATGCTATAATAATAAACAATGGGATGTTACTTTATGGAGGAAGCTTGTATGCAAATAACAGGTACAATTAAAATGGATAAAAGAACTAAAAATTTAGTAAAAAGACTAAATTCTGGAGAAATAGCTATAATTGACCATAGAGATATAGATGAAGTGGCTGCTGAATCCTTAGTTGAAAAAAAAGTTTTGGCAGTCATAAATGCTGATAAGTCTATAAGTGGCAGATATCCTAACATGGGGCCTTCTATTTTATGTGAGGCTGGAATTCCAATTATTGACGATGTTGGGAAGGATATTTTTGATTTGTTGAAAGAAAATGACAAAATCACTATAATAGATAATGAAATATATAAAGATGGTGTGTTTATAAAAAGCGGGAAACTTCTTACAAAGGACGTTATAAACTATAAATTGCAGGAAAGTCGCGAAAACATAGGTGTTGAATTAGATAAGTTTATTGAAAATACATTGGAGTATGCAAAAAAAGAAAAATATTTTATTTTGGGTGGTGTTGAATTACCTAATACTAAAACTCGTTTTAAAAATAGACATGCTCTTGTGGTTGTTAGAGGAAAGGATTACAAAGAAGATTTGTTTACAATAAAACAGTATATTAACGATGTAAAACCGATTTTAATAGGGGTAGATGGAGGGGCAGATGCTCTTTTAGAGTTTGGCCTTGTTCCTGACATAGTCATTGGAGATATGGACAGTGTAAGCGATGAGGCTTTAAAAAAGGCTAAGGAAATTATTGTTCATGCCTATCCCGACGGAAGAGCGCCGGGCTTGGAAAGAGTAACGGCATTAGGCCTTAAAGCGGAAATTTTTAAGGCTCCAGGTACAAGTGAAGATATAGCTATGCTTTTGGCTTTTGAAAAAGGTGCTGACTTAATTGTGGCTGTAGGGACCCATTCCAGCATGATTGATTTTCTGGAAAAAGGGAGAAAAGGAATGTCCAGCACTTTTTTAGTGCGATTAAAAGTAGGAGAAAAATTAATCGATGCCAAAGGAGTAAATAAGCTGTACAGAGAAACTTTTAAAATTTCTTATATATTTAGCATTATACTGGCAGCATTGATTCCTCTTGGAGTAATAGCGTATTTTTCACCACCTATGCAGCAGCTATTGAAGCTATTACAACTTAGAATTCGCCTTTTAATCGGATTTTGAGGAGGATTTTCTATGAATATAAATATTAAATACTATGTTTTGACAATTGCTTCTATTTTTATTGCTTTAGGAATTGGAATTTTTATAGGTTTTATGTTAGATGGCCAAAAAGTTTTTTCAGAGCAACAAACTGCAATTATAAACGAGTTAGAACAAAAGTTTAAGGATTTACAAACAGAAAATAATAATTTAAAAAACACTGTTCAAGAGTTAAATAAACAGATAGGGTATTACAATCAATATCATCAAATTATTTTTCCTGAGTTAGTAGCTGATAGATTAACGGGAGTGAAAGTAGCGATTATTGAAACTACAAATGAGTTTATATATTCTGGCATGAGAAATGCTCTTTTAAAGGCAGGAGCTACTATTGAGTCGATTACTGTTATAAAAGACAGTTTTGATACTGGCGATGAATTGGAAGTGCAAAATTTAATAAACTTCCTTTCTAATAAATATGGAGTTACAGTAGACGAAAAGCATTTGAATGAATTTGTAGTTTCAAAATTAGCTAATGCAATTGTAACAGGTCAGGATGTGGACCTTATTAATTATTTAAAGACAAATGGTTATATAGATTTTACAGGGATTCCAGGTAATACAGATTTTGTAATTATAGCTGGAGGAAGTAATAATAAAGATAATAATGTAGCTTCTATAGATATTCCCATTATAAAACAAGTGAAGCTACTTAATGTTCCTATTGTAGGTGTTGAACAAAGTGATACTAAATATTCCTATATTGATGCGTATAAAAAACAGCATATTTCCACAATAGATAATGTGGAGGATATAATAGGGCAGACGTCGCTTATAATGGTAATGGAGGGTAAAGAAGGAAATTATGGAATTAAGCAAAGTGCAATGAGCTTAATGCCAGATTCTTTTATGAATACTGACAATTCTACACATAATTCCTCTGCTAATTCTAAAAAGTGAGGGTAGATAGATGAATAAAAAAGTTAGTGTATTGATACCTGCTTACAATGAAGAAGAAAGAATAATTGATACCATAAAGGGATTAAAAGATGTTGAAGAAGTTGATGAAGTCATCGTAATAAATGATGGCTCAACTGATAGTACTGCTGAAAAGGCAAGAAAAGCAGGAGCTAAAATAGTCAATATGAAGAGAAATGTTGGCAAAGGGACAGCTTTAAAAGAAGGCTTGAAATATGCAAAAAATGATGTGATAGTTTTTTTAGATGCAGATGTAGGTCTTTCGTCACGAGAAGTCAAAAAACTTATATTGCCTGTTCTTGAGGGAGAAGCAGATGTTACAATTGCTAAATTTCCAAAGACAAATGTAAAAGCTGGATTTGGCTTTGTTAAAACTTTAGCCAGAAAAGGAGTAAAATACTTTACAGGATATGAAATTGAATCTGTCTTGTCAGGTCAAAGGGCTTTTAAAAAAGAGGTTTTAGAGAGTTTAAAAACTTTTTATAAAGGTTTTGGAATAGAAGTTGGTATGACAATAGATATATTAAAGAAAGGGTATAAAATAAAAGAAGTAGAAGTGAATATGACGCACTCTGTTACAGGGAGAAACTTGAAAGGCTTCCTGCACAGAGGTAAGCAGTTTTGGGATATACTAAAAGTATTAGTGTATAAGTTGTTTTCAAAGAATATTAAAGAATAGCAGGTGAGATAGTGTTTTGGACTAAAATATTAATTCCTTTAATAATGACAGTTATAACAAAAAAGCTTTTTTATAGCATTATTAACAAGCCTTTGTGTTTGAAGGAAAACTATAAAAAAGTTATGATACCTGTTTGTGGTGGTATTGTATTTGTTCCTGCTTTATTTGTGTCAATTGTACTTCTCAATTTATTTGGAGTTAGAATAGAATATCAAGAGGTAATTTTATTGAGCTTATCACTGATTTCTTTTGTCGGTTTTATAGATGATGTATTAGGAGACAGAAGTGTAAGAGGGCTAAAGGGTCATATAACTATGCTTTTAAAAGGAAAGCCTACTACAGGCAGTTTAAAGGCTTTATCAGGAATTTTAATTGCTTTTTATGTGAGTTTTAATGTTGGAAAAAATAATATAGAGGAATTGATAATAAATACCTTGATAATTGCACTTTTTACGAATTTTTTAAACCTTGTAGACTTGCGACCTGGAAGATGCGGAAAAACTTTTTTGGTTATTTCTTTAATTTTTCTAATAATCGGGAAAACCCATCCCCATTTCTTAGTCTTGCTGACTATGATTCTTTTAGTGTATTTTCCAGAAGATTTAAAAGCAAATGTGATGATGGGGGACACTGGATCAAATGTTTTAGGAATGTCTTTGGGAATAAGCAGTATTCTTATTTTTGATTTATATGGCAGGTTGATAATATTGGCGTTGCTAATTTTATTACATATTTTTACAGAAAAATATTCTTTAACTGCTTTAATCGAAAAAAATAAAGTCTTAAATTACCTCGATATGTTAGGAAGAAAAGGAGAAAGATAATGTGATTAGCGTTTATTTAGCTAAAGTAAGTAAAATTGTTGCACAAAGAGAAGGTATAACTGTTGTGGAAGTTGAGTCAGAGGGAGAAAAGGCGTTAGCTTTAAATTATGACGATATAACTGGTAAAATAGAAGTAGGAGATAAAGTTTATGTAAACCGAACTGCTCGCCTTTTAAATCTTGGGACAGGTGGCTATGACTTTATAGTTGTAAATCTCAAATACTCTGAATACGATGCTGTGGGAAATGGGCATATTATGAAATTGAGATATACGCCTTTTCAGATAAATGTGTTGACTATGGAGGAGCAAAACAGTCCTTATCATACTGCTTTTGAAGAGTTTGAAAGTTTAGAAGATTTACCTGTAATAGTTGGAGAACTTCACAGTATGGTAGCGCCTGTAGCCTTAGTGCTAAAAAGTACAAATCCTAACCTTAAAATTACATATGTGATGACAGATGGAGGATGTCTGCCTATTAGTTTCAGCAATACAGTTTTTGAGCTTAAAAAGAGGGGAATAATAGATAAAACAGTTACAATTGGACATGCTTTTGGAGGAGATTATGAATGTGTAAATATTTATACTGCTTTGATAGGTGCAAAGGAAGTGTTAAAAGCAGATGTTGTTATAGTAACGATGGGACCGGGAATAGTAGGCACAGGAACCAAATATGGGTTTTCAGGGGTAGAACAAGCCCATATAATAGATGCTACAAGTAAATTAGGAGGTAAGCCTGTACTTATCCCAAGAATAGGGTTTAATGATAAAAGGCAGAGACATCAAGGGATTAGTCACCATACTATAACTGTTTTAGAGCTGTGTAACAGTTCCTGTGTTTTGACTTTTCCTACAATGGAAAGAGAAAAAGAGAAGATAATAAAAGAACAAATAATTTCGAATCCAGTATTTTCGCGATTTACAATAGAATTTGTGGAGTCTTCCATTACTAAAAGATATATAGAAGAATCTGGGCTTAAATTGACAACAATGGGAAGAAATTATGAAAGTGAGCCAGACTTTTTTAATGCTTGTGGAGCTGCAGCCCTTTATGTGTCTTTTAAATTAGTGCGAAACTGATTTGATTACTTCTCCTAAAGTTTTGTATTTTTTATTTAGTTCCTTTAATAAAAATAATAGGGTGGAAAATTTTCCAGCATAATAAAGAGTGTTTCCCACTATAATCATATTTCTCACCTCATTTCTATAGTATGTATTTATTGCTAAAATTATACATAGAAAGGAAGATGAATTTTGGAACAAAAAGAAGTTACAGTTAACACCAACAAGATTTTTGAAGGGAAAATAATAAATTTAAGAGTAGATGAGGTAAAACTGCCTAATGGAAAAGTTACTACGCGAGAAATAGTTGAGCATCCTGGCGGTGTATCCATAGTAGCAGTTAATGAAGAAGGAAAGATTTTATTAGTCAAACAGTATAGAAAACCTGCAGAGGAGTCTTTATTAGAAATACCGGCAGGAAAATTAGAAAAGGGTGAAGACCCTTTGATTTGTGCTAAAAGAGAGTTATTAGAAGAGACAGGTTATGAAGCAAGTTTTATAAAGCATTTGATTACTTTTTATACTACTCCCGGTTTTTCTAATGAAAAAATGTATTTGTATTTTGCAAAAGATTTAAAAAAATACACTGCTCAACCTGATGAGGACGAATTTTTAGAATTATATGAATATACTCCAGAGGAATTGTGGGAAATGATTTTACAAAATCAAATAAAAGATTCTAAAACGATAATTGGAATTTTATATTATTTAAAAATGAGGAGTAGCTTATGAGATTTTACGGAGATTTGCATGTTCATGTTGCAAGGAGTATAAAAGGAGCTCCTGTAAAAATTGCGGCCTCAAAAAATTTAACTGTTTTAAATATATTAGAAAAAAGTATATTAAAGGGAATTGATATAGTTGGCATTGTAGATGGCGCTTCTCCGCTTATTTTGGAGGAGCTAAAAGAATATATACAAGAAGGAATATTATTCTCCCTTGAAGAAGGAGGGCTTAGGTATAAAAATAAAGTTACTTTGATTTTAGGCAGTGAAATAGAAATTGGCAAAGAGGAAAAGGGTTCTCCTCATTTAACTTGTTATTTTAGAGATATTGAGAGTATTTCTTTGTTTTCTCAAGAAATTTCTAAATACATTAAAAATATAAATCTAAGCTCTCAACGAGTAAATCTTACAAGTGTGCAAGTTGTTGAAATCGCAGAAAAATACAGCGGGGTTGTGATTCCCGCCCATGTTTTTACTCCCTTTAAAAGTTATTATGGCAGTTCTACTGATAGGCTTAAATATGTCTTTAAAGATTTTTATCAATATATTTATGGAGTAGAGTTAGGCCTTAGCGCGGACTCTGATATGGCTGATCAGATTGAGGAGTTACAAAATAAAACTTTTCTTTCCAATTCAGATGCCCATTCTTTAGAAAAAATAGGCAGAGAGTTTAATGTTTTTGATATAAAAGAGGCAAATTTTGAGGAGATTTTGTTGGCTATAAAAAGAGAAAAGGGAAGAGAAATTGTAAAAAATTATGGCTTAAATCCTAAATTAGGGAAATACCACAGAACTTTTTGCTTGGATTGTGGCTATATTGCGAAGGAAGGACCTCCTGTAAAAAAATGCTTAAAATGTGGAAGTTCAAATATAGTTTTAGGTGTAAAGGACAGAATAGAGGAAATTAAAGATTATGATACAAAACATCCTCCTTTTAGACCTTTATATGTCTATCAAATTCCCTTAGAATTTATTCCTAATATTGGAGGTAAGACTATCGAAAAATTGGTGAATTACTTTGGAAGTGAATTGTATGCTTTGCATCATGTACCTTATGAAGAATTAGAGAAAGTGATAGGAACTTCAAAGGCATTAAATATTTTGAGAGGAAGAGAAGGGAAATTGGATGTTTCAGCGGGAGGAGGAGGAATATACGGCAAAGTTACTATAACTTAAAAGGAATATTGTCCCCTTTTGAATCATAAATTTAAATTAGCTTTATAAAAAATAGGGGGCAATATTCTTGAAGTTTTTAAAAGGAAATCTTTATTTGCATATTAAAAATAATTTTTTATTGTATGTGTTGGCTGTAATGTCTTTAATGATAGGAATAGCAGCAGGATCTTTTACTGTTAATAACCTCACTGACATACAGATGGAGCAAATAATAGGATATATTTCGAAATTTTATCAAATTGCAAAATCTGTAGACTTGAATTCTGCCCAAATTTTTAAACAATCCCTTCTAAATAATTTTGTCACTGTTTTTGTTTTATGGATTTTAGGGGCTACAATTATAGGGATTCCTTTTATATTTTTGCTTGTGGGGATAAGAGGTTTTATTTTAGGATTTTCTATTGGAGTTTTGATAAAAGAATTTGAAACAAAAGGGATACTACTCGTATTGATGGGAATTTTGCCTCAAAATATTTTTATCTTATTAGGAATCTTGTTTATATCTGTAACGGCTATTAATTTTTCTTTATATCTTTTGAAAAATCGCAAATTTTATTTAGAAGAATTAGTATCACAATTCGTATCTTATACTTTTATGGTATATGCAGGGTTTTTAGTTATATTAATAGGCTGCTTGATAGAATCTTATCTTTCACCTTATATATTACTTTTACCGATTTTTTCACCATAAAAGAAGGAAAATGACGATTTATGTTGAATATTTATAATTAATGGATTTATTATAAAAATTCAAGAATTGTAGGGGTAAAGAATATGTTAAATAATGTGGTTGGGGAGTTTTTGGATTTTTTAACAAAGAACAAAAAACTGTCAAAAAACACTCTTGAATCTTATAACAGAGACATAAACCAGTTTTTAAATTATCTCGAAGAAATCGGAATAAACTGTTATAATGTCAAAAAATCGACAATATTAAATTATCTTTACTATTTGAAGAAAAAAGGCAAATCACAAGCAACTGTTTCTCGAAATCTTTCTTCTCTTAAAGCCTTTTATCATTATTTATTTATGAAAAAGAAAATAGAAGAAGACCCAACGTACATGATTAATACCCCGAAAGTAGAAAAAAAGCCGCCTACTACTTTAA
Source organism: Thermoanaerobacter ethanolicus JW 200 (assembly GCF_003722315.1). Lineage (NCBI taxonomy): Bacteria > Bacillati > Bacillota > Clostridia > Thermoanaerobacterales > Thermoanaerobacteraceae > Thermoanaerobacter > Thermoanaerobacter ethanolicus. The sequence goes on from NZ_CP033580.1 coordinate 1,807,245, forward strand.
CAGTTGAACAGGTAGATATGTTACTTTCACTAGATTTTGGTGATGATGAAAAAGGACTTAGAGATAAAGCTCTTATTGAATTACTTTATGCTACAGGACTTAAAGTCTCCGAAGTTATTTCTTTAAAATTAGAAGATGTGAATCTCTCTTATGGCTATGTAGTTATTCGCTCTAATAAAGAAAGAGTTATTCCAATAGGCTCTCATGCAATTGAGGCCTTAAAAAATTACATTGAAAAAGGAAGAAAAGCAAAAAATGGAGAAAATACTCTTTTTTTAAATTTGCGAGGGCAAAAACTTACAAGACAAGGATGTTGGAAAATAATAAGAGAATACACTGATAAAATTAATCCTGGCTTTCCTGTTACTCCAAATACGCTAAGACAATCTTTTGCGCAGCATATGCTTCAAAATGGTGCAGATATTCGAGCTGTTCAAGAAATGTTAGGTTATCAAACAGATTTAAATACAAATTTACTTTCTTTAATTTCAAAATCAAAAATAAAAGAAGTTTATAATAAATTTCACCCTCGTGCTTAAAAATATAAAAAGTATAATATTCACCCTCCAGCGCAAAATAAATAGTGATGAGGAGGGTGATTTTATGTTTAAAAGGCTTTTAACATTATTAGTGAGTGTGATACTAGCTATTTCTTTTGTCTTAAATGGCACAGTATATGCTGATACTTTAAATTTAAAGTCAAAATCTGCTATTTTGATAGAGGCTAATACTGGACAAATTCTTTATGAAAAAGATAGCCATAAGCCCTTGCCGCCTGCCAGTGTTACCAAAGTAATGACTCTTTTACTGGCGATTGAAGCAATAGATTCTGGTAAAATTAAAATAACAGATAAAGTTGTCACAAGTAAACATGCCTTTGATATGGGAGGTACACAAATATATTTAGAAGTAGGAGAGGAAATGACAGTAGATGATTTAATGAAGGCTATAGCGATGAATTCGGCAAATGATGCTTCTGTTGCTTTAGCTGAGTATATTGCGGGTACAGAGGAAAATTTTGTTGAAATGATGAATAAAAGGGCTAAGGAATTGGGAGCAAAAAATACTACTTTTAAAAATGCAACTGGACTACCTGAGGAAGGGCACTTGACAAGCGTATATGATATTGCAATGATTTCAAGGGAATTAGTAAAGCACGAGAGCATATTTAAATATCTAACCAATAAATTAGATTCTTTAAGAAATGGGAAATTTAGTCTCATAAATACTAATAAATTATTATGGCGCTATAAAGGAGCAGATGGTATTAAAACAGGATCTACTTCGGAAGCACTTTATTGTATGGCAGCAACAGCTAAAAGGGGAGATACAAGGCTAATAGCGGTGGTATTTGGAGCACCTGATTCTGAGACGAGGTTTAGTGAAGCGGCTAAGTTATTAGATTACGGATTTGCTAATTATGAAAGTGTAAAAGTAGCTTCAAAGGGGCAAAGTTTTGGCAATGTCAAAGTTTTTAAAGGAAAAAAGCAGGCTGTTAGTGTTGTGTGCCGCGATGATGAGTATATACTGATTAAAAAAGGAGAAGGTAAAAATATAAAAACAGAGGTGGAGCTAAAGAATGCTGTATTAGCTCCTCTGGCCAAAGAGGTCCCAATAGGCACTGTAAAAATAACACAGGATGGCAAGATTATAAAGACATTTAACATATATCCTCAGGAAGTAGTAGAAAAAGCGAACTTTTTTGAAAATCTCAATAAAGTTTTTATTGGATGGCTAAGATATCAGTAGTTTACTTAAGCACTAAACAGTTGTTTAGTGCTTTTTATATGTGCGCCCGGCATGGGCGATAGCTAGGCGGTGAAAGTCCGCTGTGGGCTTGGTAGTGGGAACCACTAGCCAAGAGCAAGGGTGTCCATCGTGAGGTGGAATCTGAAGGAAGCTTAAGGCAAAATCTCGGTCTGATGAACAAGAACCAGATAAGAGGCTGAATTGGGGTGGATGAGTTTGCGTAACAAAACGAAGTCCAACACTACCCGAATCCCATACAGTAAATCTGGCAGATATATGAGATGAAAGTTATCGTTCTTACCCGGGGAGGTCTCAAGGATAAGTCATGGAAGTAAAATCTGAAGTGACAACCCATGCAGTGATGTATGGCTGAACCTTGAGAAGTCAGCAGAGGTCATAGTACTTATCTAGACATGAATAGATAAGGAAGGACCGAACGTTAGGAGGTTTTGGAAATCTTATGGACTCGAAAGATATGCAGAGACTGCAGACAACTCAACAAAGAGGCTATCCGTTGAATAGAGAAATGGAATTTCAAAAGACAACGGAAGTGCATAGTATATCATCGGCGTCGGAAGATGGAAGAAACGAAGTACAAAGATATACCAGCAAGATGCTTGAAATGATAGTAGAACGAAGGAACATGGAAGCAGCATACAAGCGCGTTGTTGCAAATAAAGGAAGCCATGGAGTCGATGGGATGGAAGTAGATGAACTTCTACCGTATCTCAAAGAAAACTGGGCAACCATAAAACAACAACTGCTGGAGGGGAAATACAAACCACAACCAGTGCGAAGAGTAGAAATTCCCAAACCAGATGGAGGAGTAAGACTACTAGGAATACCTACAGTACTAGACAGACTAATACAACAAGCAATAGCCCAAATACTAAATAAAGTCTACAACCATACATTTTCAGATAGCAGTTATGGATTCAGACCAGGACGCAGTGCAAAAGACGCAATAAAAGCCGCAGAAGCATACATAAATGAAGGATACACGTGGGTTGTAGATATGGACTTAGAAAAGTTCTTTGACAGAGTAAACCACGACATAATAATGTCCAAACTAGAAAAGCGGATAGGAGATAAAAGGGTACTAAAGTTAATACGAAGATACCTAGAATCAGGAGTAATGATAAACGGAATCAAAGTATCAACAGAAGAAGGGACACCCCAAGGAGGGCCATTAAGTCCCCTATTAGCAAACATAATGTTGGACGAACTAGACAAAGAACTTGAGAAACGAGGGCATAAATTCTGCCGATATGCAGATGACTGCAACATATATGTAAAAAGCAGGTCTGCAGGAAACAGAGTAATGAAGAGCATAAAGAAGTTCATAGAAAGCAAATTAAAACTAAAAGTCAACGAAGCAAAAAGTGCTGTAGATAGACCATGGAGAAGAAAATTTCTTGGATTTTCATTCTATACAAAAGAAAACGAAGTAAGAATAAGAATCCATGAAAAATCCATCAAAAGGTTTAAGGAAAAAGTAAGAGAAATAACCAATCGGAACAAGGGAATAAGCATGGAAAACAGAATAAAAAGACTAAATCAAATAACAACAGGATGGGTCAACTATTTTGGATTAGCAGACGCGAAAAGCATAATGAAAACCCTTGACGAATGGATAAGGCGAAGACTAAGGGCATGTATATGGAAACAATGGAAGAAGATAAAAACGAAGCATGATAACTTAGTAAAACTAGGAGTAGAAGAACAAAAAGCCTGGGAATACGCCAATACAAGGAAAGGCTACTGGAGAATATCCAATAGCCCAATCCTAAATAAGACTCTTACAAATAAATACTTTGAAAGCATAGGTTATAAGAGTTTATCCCAAAGATATCTAATTGTACACAATTCCTAATGAACCGCCGTATACCGAACGGTACGTACGGTGGTGTGAGAGGACGCTGAATAAAATAATTATTCAGCTCCTACTCGATTTTTTAGAAAAATATCACAAAAAAGGAGGAATTTTAAAATTTACATCGAATATAATAGGGGGAGGTTGATAAAATGAGAGTAAAATTTGCAAAAAAAGAGGATACCTTGATAGTAAAAATTGAAGGTGAGTTAGACCATCATGTGGCGGAGAGCATAAAAAGTGTTATTGATGACGAGTATGAAAAAAAGTCGTGTAAAAATTTAATTTTTGATTTTAAAAATGTAAATTTTATGGATAGTTCAGGAATTGGCGTTATAATAGGAAGATATAAAAAAATCAAAGAGAATAATGGTAAGGTAGCTATAGTAAATGCCAATAAGCAATTACATAAAATTATTGAAGTTTCTGGATTGTTGCGTATAATTAAATATTATAATGACATTGAAGAAGCCTTAAAGGAAATATAGAAGGGGGATTATCATGGAATACACAAACATGATGGAGTTAAAATTTTTAAGTAAGTCGCAAAATGAGTCTTTTGCAAGGACTGTTGTTGCAGCTTTTGCTGCTCAACTAGATCCGACAATTGAGGAAATTGCAGATATAAAAACTGCTGTTTCAGAAGCAGTTACTAACTGCATAATTCACGGATATGAGAATAAAATCGGCATCATTACTATTAAAGCTTTTATTTCAGGTAACAAAATAACAATTGAAGTCATAGATGAGGGAAAAGGGATTGACGATATTGAGAAAGCTATGCAACCTCTTTTTACTACTCGCTTAGAAGAAGAGCGAGCAGGAATGGGTTTTACTGTCATGCAGACCTTTATGGATGAATTAGAAGTTGAATCAACTCCAGGAAAGGGAACTCTTGTCCGAATGACAAAGTATATAAGGTCTGATAAATGAGGTGACTTTATGAAAGAAGGGAATTTTGAAAAAAGTGATGAGAATTTGGAATTGATAAGAGCGGCACAAAAAAATGATAAAGAAAGCTTGGAAAAATTAATTTTAGAAAATAGTGGCCTTATTTGGAGTATTGTTAAAAAGTTTTCTAATAGAGGGTATGAATTGGAGGATTTGTATCAAATAGGTTGTATAGGTTTTGTAAAGGCAATTCAAAAATTTGATGAATCTTACAATGTAAAATTGTCAACCTATGCAGTACCTATAATAATGGGAGAAATTAAGAGATTTCTAAGAGATGATGGATTAATAAAAGTGAGTCGTTCTTTAAAGGAGCTTTCTACAAAAGCTTTTTATGTTAAAGAGATTTTAAGCAATGAATTAAATAGAGAGCCAACTATTAATGAAATTGCTGAAAGATTAAATGTAAGTCCTGAAGAAATTGCTATGGCTTTTGAATCGGCTGCTACTGCTGAGTCATTATATGACAACGCAACTCATGACGAAGATGACAGGCTTTTAATTGAAATGGTGAGTGAAGAGGAAAAAGAAGTTGATATAGACGATAAATTAGCTTTACAGATGGTTATAAATAAACTTAAACCACGAGAAAAACAAATAATATTTTTGAGATATTTCAAGGATATGACGCAGATGGAGGTGGCAAGTGTTTTAGGAATTTCCCAAGTGCAAGTATCTAGAATTGAGAAAAAAGTTTTACAAAAACTAAGAAAAGAATTGGAAGAAGTGTAGTATTTTAACACAAATACTACACTTTTTTTGAATTAATTTTGCTTATCTTCACATACTAATAATGGCTGGTGAAATGAAAATGAAAAAGATGTTAATTATAATCGTGGCAATATTGCTAATTTTTGCTGTTAGCTATTTTTATATGCATAAAACCAATAAAAAAATACCTGACAGTGCTGATTTGGTATATAAGGGAGGAGGAAATTGTATGGCAGTTGTGAAAGTATTAAATGTTGTAGGGGATTCAACAGTGAGCTGGGAAGATGCAATACACAAAGCTGTAGAAGAGGCAGCTAAGTCTATTGACAATATATCAGGAATTGAAGTTGTCAATCAAACAGCAAATGTAAAAAACGGTAAAATAGTAGAATATAAAGCTAATATACAAATAGCTTATAGAGCAGATAAAGAATTAGGTTGAAAATAAAGGAGCACCGTCTATGGTGCTCTTGTCATAAGGAAGGGTGAAATTAATGGAAAGAGATGTAAAAAAAGAGCAAGAATATAAAAACATAGCACAGAAATATGAGCCTAAACCTGCTTTGCTTAAAAACGTAGTAATGGCTTTTGTAGTAGGAGGATTGATAAGCGACATAGGGCAGTTCTTTTTAAATTTTTACCTATCAAGAGGTTATTCTATGCAAGATGCCAATACTCTTGTATCAATTACTATGGTATTTCTTGGGGCTTTTTTAACTGGAATTGGGGTCTATGACGATATAGGGAAGTTTGCAGGGGCAGGTTCTATAGTGCCAATAACAGGTTTTGCAAATTCTATTGTGTCACCGGCAATGGAGTTTAAAAGGGAAGGTTTTGTTTTTGGGGCGGCAGCAAAGATGTTTACAATTGCAGGACCTGTTATTGTATATGGGGTCAGTACTTCAATTATTATAGGTTTGATATATTATTTTTTAAAGTAAAAGGGGAAGTTAGATATGGCAAAAAAAAAATTAGGCACACAAACTGTTAAGTTTAAAAATCCTCCTTCTATAATAGCTGGAGGCACTATTGTAGGACCTAAAGAAGGAGAAGGACCTTTAAGAGATTATTTTGATATGATTTTAGTAGACGATACTTATGGAGAAAAAAGTTGGGAAAAAGCAGAGTCAAAAATGTTTCAAGATGCTGTAAATTTAGCATTAAAAAAGGCCAATCTCAAGATTTCAGAAATTGATTACCTATTAGGTGGTGATTTGTTAAATCAAATTATAAGTGCAAATTTTGCTGCGCGACAACTGAATGTGCCACATTTCGGATTGTATGGTGCTTGTTCTACTATGACAGAGGGATTGACTTTAGGGGCTATGCTTATTGATGGAGGCTATGCTGACTATATAATAGCGGCAACTTCCAGCCATTTTTCTACTGCAGAAAGACAGTTTAGATATCCTTTAGAACAAGGCATTCAAAGGCCTTTTACTTCACAGTGGACGGTGACAGGTGCAGGAGCTACAATTTTAGCCTCCACAGGAGAAGGCCCTTATATTACCCATGCTACTACTGGCAAAGTTGTAGATTTGGGGATGAAGGATGCCAATAACATGGGAGCGGCAATGGCACCTGCTGCAGCAGATACAATTATCACTCATTTTAAAGATACAGGTTTTACAATAGAAGACTATGACCTTATTATGACGGGAGACATGGGAAGAGTAGGGAGAGACATACTTTTAGAGTTATTATATAAAGAGGGCTATGATATAGAGAGTAAGTATAAAGATTGTGGAATAGAAATTTTTGATGAATCACAAGACGTTCACTCTGGTGGCAGCGGTGCGGCTTGTTCTGCAGTGGTTTTGAATGGATGGCTGTTATCTCAAATACAAAATGGAGTCTATAAAAAAGTTTTATTTATGGCGACGGGAGCTCTTTTATCTCCTACCAGCAGCCAGCAAGGGGAATCTATTCCTGGGATTGCCCATGCTATTACAATATCGACAACATTATAAGGAGGTCAATATGGATTATATAAAAGCGTTTTTAATGGGAGGTTTGATTTGTGCTATTGCACAAATTTTGATTGATAAGACTAAATTGACTCCTGCAAGAATATTAGTAACATATGTGACATTAGGAGCAATACTTGGAGGCCTTGGAGTTTATAAAAAATTGATAGATATAGGTGGTGCAGGAGCTACAATACCCCTTTTGGGCTTTGGAAATTCCCTTGCCCAAGGTGTAATAAAAGCTGTTGAGAAAGATGGATTGATTGGAGTTTTTACAGGAGGATTGACAGCCACTGCCGGAGGAATTTCTGCTGCAGTATTTTTTGGATACATTTTTTCTTTAATTTTTAATTCAAAGACTAAGAAATAAGTATAGGTTAATGAATTTTAACTTATACTTATTTTTTTATCTTTTCCTATGGTATAATATAAAAAGCAAGGAATTATTTTGTTGGTAAAAGGGTGATTTTTTGCGTATAGAGGTTAATGAAATAGATTTAATTAAACTGCTGAAAGAAATTTCTTTAAAAACAAAAATTAAATCTTATATTGTAGGTGGAGTTGTAAGAGACTTTTTATTAGGGGTTAAAAACCTTGATATTGATGTAGTAGTGGAAGGAGACGGTATTGAGTTTGCTTATATATTGCTTTCTTATTTAAAAGGTGATATTGTAGTGTATGAAGCTTTTAGGACTGCTACCTTAAGTTATGACGGTATTTCTATTGATGTTATATCTGCTCGTAAAGAGTATTATGAACGTCCTGCTGCACTGCCAACAATCGAATTTTCAAATATATACGATGACATGGCAAGAAGAGATTTTACTATAAACACTTTGGCTTATGATGTAATAGAAGAGAAGATTTTGGATTATTTTAATGGATTAGAGGACTTAAAAAAGGGTTTAATTAGAGTCCTTCATCCTAAAAGTTTTATTGATGACCCTACCAGAATATTTAGAGCTATAAGATATGCTACTAGATATTCTTTTGAGATCGAAGAAAAGACGCATAATTTGATGAAGGAATCGATAGAAAATATCAGACTTTTGTCTGCTGATAGAATAAGGAATGAAATCTTTTTAATTTTAAAAGAAAGTAAAGCCAAAGAGATGATTGATAAGCTTATTTATTACAGTATTGATAAAGTTATTTTTGATGGAATTACACTTAATACTCAACATCTCGATACAGTATATGTAAATTTAGAAATTGAATTATACAGATTTTTAGTGCTTTTTTACTATCTAAAAGAAAAAGATATTAATGAAATTGAAAAGAGGTTGCGAATAAATAAAATTTATCTCAAGGCTTTAAAAGACTTGGTTTTTTTGAGAGAGCAACTCAATTGCCAAAATAAAAATATCAGAAAAATAAGAGAAACTATAGAAGAAACAAAAGAAGAAGTTTTAAAAGCTATTGAAGTAATGGAAGGAGAAAAAGCCGAAAAAATTATAAAGGGGAAATTGACTGTAAAGGGAAAAGACATAGAAAATTTAGGACTTCCTCCCGGTTCTTTATATGGGGAATTAATGGATAATGTGTTTGAGGCGAAAATTAATGGAATTATTGCTACAAGAGATGAAGAAATTGCATTTTTGAAAAAACTGATAGAAAAATTAAAGAAAGGAGAATAAATTTGATAGATTTTATAGATTTTTTATATAGAATACCTGCACTTCTTATTGCGATGAGTTTCCACGAATTTAGCCATGGTTATGTGGCAGATAAATTGGGGGACCCTACTCCAAGGCAAAGTGGTAGGCTTACATTAAATCCGTTAGCTCATATTGACCCCCTTGGTCTTTTAATGCTTTGGCTTTTAAGGTTTGGGTGGGCGAAACCTGTTCCTATTAATCCTTTATATTTTAGAGATAGAAAAAAAGGTGTATTGCTTGTATCCTTAGCAGGCCCTCTTTCCAACGTCTTGTTGGCTATCGTTTCTCGAATATTGATGATAGCATTTAAAGATGTTCCAATACTGTATCCACTTTTATATCTATTGTACATTTACAATTTAATTTTTGCTGTTTTCAATATAATACCGGTGCCGCCTTTGGATGGTTCAAAAGTACTGTGGAGTTTGTTACCCCCAAGAGAAGCTTATATGATTTCTCAATATGAAATGTATGGACAGGTTATTTTGCTCCTTCTTGTTTTCACTGGGGTTATAGGACAAATCATGGGGCCTCTTATGAATGCTTTGGACTCTTTTATAACTCTTATTTTAAAGCCTTTTGGGGTGTGAAGATGTACAACGTAAAATTAGAAGTGTTTGAAGGACCTTTTGATTTGCTTTTTCACCTTATAGAAAAAAATGAAATTGATTTGATGGATATCCCGATTTCAGTTATTTTAGATCAATATATGGAATATATTAAAACTTTGCAGGAAATGGATTTAAATGTGGCATCAGAATTTATTGTAATGGCAGCTACTTTATTAGAAATTAAATCTAAAATGTTGCTTCCCAAACAGCAGTTTGAGGGACAACAATTAGAAATGGAAGAAGTAGACCCAAGAGAAGAATTAGTAACTAAATTGATTGAGTACAAGAAATATAAAATTATTGCCCAGACTTTTAAAGAAATGTGCAAAATTGGTTCTCGTTTTTTTAGAGAAGAGTCTGAAGTAAAATATATAGATAAAAAAATTGCTTTAAACTACTCTAGTGAAGATATATATAAAGCGTATCTTAAAGTTATTTCAAAAAATAACGCCAGAGAAAATGAAATAGAAATAAAAAAAGATGAATATACTGTAGAGAATAAGATTAAAGAGTTATTAGTGAAATTAGTAAAAAAGCCTTTCCTTTGGTTTAGTGAACTTATTAAGAAAAGTCGAGCAAAAGGAGAAATTATTGTTTCTTTTATCGCTGTTTTAGAGTTAGTGAGATTAAATAGAATTATAGCGGAACAAAAGACTACTTATGGGGATATACTTATTAAATCCTTTAGGAAAGGAGAAAAAAATGAGCAATGAAGGAAAAATAGAAGCTATATTGTTCGCAGCAGGGGGACCAGTAAAATTAAAAACCTTATCCGAAGTAGTAGGACTTTCTCAAGAGGAAATAGTAGATGTTGCAAACAAATTAAAAGAATATTACGACCGAGAAAATCGCGGTTTAGATATTATATTTTTTGAAGATAAAGTTCAAATGTGTACAAATGATAATTATGGAGAAATAGTTAGACAAGCTTTGGGATTAGAAATAAAACAAGGACTTTCTCAAGCAGCATTAGAGGTTTTGGCTATAATAGCTTATAATCAACCTATTACAAGGGCAGAAATTGAAAGAATAAGGGGTGTAAAAAGCGATAAAGCTATAAATACTTTGCTGGAGTATAATTTGATCAAAGAAAGCGGAAGGGCTTTATCTCCTGGTAGGCCAATACTGTATACTACTACAGAAGATTTTTTAAAGTATTTTGGAATTAAATCTTTAAAAGAGTTACCGCAAATTGAAATCACACCTTAAGGGAGGATTATATATGAAACGAAATATTGCGTCTCTACTTTTAATAGGGCTTGCTTTTACATTTCTTTCAACCACTTTTGCCTTTGCAAATGAAAAGGAGAATGAAGGTAAAAAAGCAGGTGCTCTTTTATAAAGAGTTAACCTGCTATATTTATATTATTATAAGTACAATTTTACATAGAAGTTTTCTACAATTGTACTTGCTATTTTTTCAAAAAGAGGTTATCATATATCAAGATACTATATTTCCTTTATATGGATAAAAATACAATATAGGCAGTTTTTTAATAACTATCAATTTTTTTACCAAAACTATAATAAAGACCTAAATCTTGCTTAGAAAAGGCTTATAAACAGCGTGATATGAGGTGAAATGATGAAATATTTGTCTGTTTTTTTTATAATCCTTATTTTTTTGATTTTACTGTATTTTTTGCCTCTTAAAATTAAAGTAAAAGCGAATAAAGAGGAGAAAAATATTTCCCTGGAAATAGCAGCTAATATATTTTTTGTAAATTTTTTGACCTTTAAATTACAGAAAGAGCCTGAAAAAGAGGAATTGTATTTTAAAATTTTTGGCATCCAGATACTTAAAAGTGCAGGAACAAAAAAATTAGAAAGAACTAAAAAAGAGAGAAAATTTTCGACTTTAGATATAGGATATAAAGATTTTTTTAAGATTATAGAATTTTTAAAAGATGTGCTAAAAGATACTATTGTTTATAAATTTTATTTAAATTTAAAAATTGGCTTAGAAGATGCAGCTTGGACTGCTATCTTGAACGGCTCTTTATGGGGAATAATATATACAGCTCTTATGCCGATATATAATAATGCTACTTTTACTAATGCACCGGAGGTTTATATCACACCTTACTATGGTCAGAATAAGTTAGAAGGAAATTTAATTTGCATATTTAAAATAACCTGTGGTAATATTATTATTAATGGAATAAAGTTTTTGGGTAGTTTAAATGGGAGGTGAAAATAAATGAGTGACCACCCAATCGATGCTTTGATGAAAACGACCATGGAAAGCTTAAAAGACATGATAGATGTCAATACAATAGTAGGAGATGCTGTAGAAACTCCTGATGGAACGATAATAATCCCTATCTCTCGTGTGACCTTTGGCTTTGCTGCTGGAGGCGGTGAAATTAACTTGCCAAAGAATGATAAAAAAGGTACAGAACAAGATTCATCTCAAAACATGCCCTTTGCCGGTGGCAGTGGCGCAGGGGTTTCTGTACAACCCGTTGCCTTTATGGTGGTTGGCCAAGGGCAAATCAGACTCTTGCCAGTTACTCAAAGTGCTATGCTAGAGAGAATAATAGATTTGACGCCTAAATTGATAGAAGAAATACAAAACTTGTTCAATAAAGGTAAGTCGACAAAAAAGGTACAAAATCCAACAATAAATAACAATGCTGATATTTAAAAAGTGGGGAATCCCACTTTTTTGTATATAAAGGAGGCATAAAATGAAAAAATTTATACTTTATCTTTTTATTTTGTTGTATTTTATGTCTTCTGTAAAAGTGTATGCTGAGAGCTATCCTTCTATCTCTGCTAAAGCAGCAATTGTAATGGACCAAGAGACAGGGAGAGTGTTATATGAAAAAAATTCTCATGAAAAGCTGCCAATGGCAAGCACTACAAAAATAATGACTTTGTTGGTGGCTTTAGAAAAAGGTAATTTAAATGATATTGTAACTGTCAGCAAAAGGGCTGCAAGCGTTGGAGGTTCATCTATTTGGCTTTCGCCAGGAGAAAAAATTGATATGGAAAGCTTACTTTTTGGACTTATGTTAAACTCAGGGAACGATGCCGCCACAGCTATTGCGGAACATATAGGTGGTAGTGTAGAAAGTTTTGTCGAAATTATGAACCAAAAAGCAAAAGAAATAGGGGCATATAACACCCATTTTGTAACACCTTCTGGTTTAGACATTGGCATTGATGACCATTATACTACTGCTTATGATTTAGCTTTAATAACAAGGTATGCTTTTAGATATCCTAAATTTGCAGAGATTGTATCAACAAAAGAAAAGACAATTCCTTGGGAAGGGAAAGAATGGGATAGATATTTGAGGAATAAAAATAAGCTCTTATGGATATACGAAGGAGCAGATGGAGTAAAAACTGGATTTACTAATAAAGCAGGTAGGTGTCTTGTATCTTCTGCTACAAGAGAGGGAAGGAGATTTATTGCAGTTGTTTTAAATAGTCCTCCTATGTGGGAAGATTCCATGAAAATATTAGATTATGCTTTTTCAAAGTACAAACCCTATAAAGTTTTAGAAAAAGGGGAGTTAATTAAGAAGGTAAAAGTAGAAGGTGGGAAAGAAAATACTGTATCAGTTGTAAGTGAGAAAGCATGTGTTATTCCAGCATTAGAAGAGGAGAAGCAGAATGTGAATTTAGAATTTTATCTTCCCAAAAGTGTCAAAGCTCCTGTTGAAAAAGGCGAAAAAATAGGTTATGTGACAGTAAAGATAGGAGAAGAAAAAGTTTGTGATGTCAGTTGTGTAGCCTTAAAGAAAGTAGAACAAGAAGATTTTGGTTACAATTTTCAAAAGATAATAAAAAATTGGTTAAAGGTGTTGAATCCCTCTTGAATATGACTCAAGAGGGTTATTTGTTTTGTAATAGTTTTTAAGTTTGAAGAATATTTTATTAGTGTGAAATTGGAGGTGAGATAAATTGGCAAATAGATTAGAATGCATTGACGCTGGTACTGATTATTGTCCTTGCTATTTGGCTGAATTAAATGAGTGCATAGTATGTTCACAACTTCAGGGGAAAAATTTTTGCGATTGTAATTGGCGAGGAGTTTGTATCTTTCAGGAATTTGTTTGGGCAGGATACAAGGCTAAAGCTACCCGCAGCACAATTTTTTCTAAAGTGTTAAAAAGGGAAGAAATTAACGAAGAAGTTATAATTTTGACTCTTAAAGTACCAAATAAGATGGCACGAGATTTGAATGAACCAGGTTCTTTTGTTTTTTTAAGAGGAATTTCAAGCCCACCTTTTTTTGATACTCCTATGTCAGTAATGTATGCAGACGAGCTTGAAGGAATAATCAAGATAGCTATACAAGTAAGTGGTCCAAAAACAAAATTGATTCAAAAAGCTGAGGAAGGAGAAGAGGTTTATTTAAGAGGGCCTTATTGGAATGGGCTTTTAGGTCATAGGTATATTAAAGGAATTCACAATTCTAAGGCTTTAGTTGTTTTGAGAGGAATTGCACAAGCTCCGGGGGTAATTGTTATTTCAAAACTAATAAACAACAAAAACAAAGTTATTGCTATCGTAGACAAAGGAAAAGTAGGAGTAAATTTTATAAATGACTATTTGAAAGAGTTTAATATAATGATAATTGAAACAGACCTTTTAAGCGAAGAAGGAGAAAGAATTTTAAAGGAGTTAATTAAAGATAAAAAAATAACGGTTGTATATAGTGGAGGCTCTGATGAACAGCATGTAAATATTTTAAATTATTTGGACTTATATAATCAAGAAGCCTATTTAGCGGTTTCAAACAATAATACTATATGCTGTGGTGAAGGGATATGTGGTAGTTGTGAAGTTCAGATAGGATACCAAAAAGTAAGAACCTGTAAGGTTCAAGTGGATATTAGAAAAGCTTTGGAAAGGAAGATGTTACATGGTTAAAGTTGTTGTAATAGGTGGAGGTTGGGCTGGTTGTGCAGCTGCTTTAACGGCTCGAAAAGCAGGGGCGGAAGTAGTGCTTTTAGAAAAGACTGATATGCTTTTGGGATGCGGACTTGTAGGAGGTATAATGAGAAATAACGGGAGATATACTGCTGCAGAAGAACTTATATATTTGGGTGGAAATGAACTTATTGAAATAACAGATAAGGCAGCAAGACATGTAAATATCAACTTTCCTGGCCATGCTCATGCAAATCTGTATGATGTGACAATGGTAGAACCAATGATTAGAAAAATGTTACTTGAAAAAGGGGTTACTATTAAGCTGATGACAAGAGCTACAGATGTTGTGATGGAAAGCAAAAAAAGAATAAAAGGAATAGTTTTAGCAGATGATACTATAGAGTATGGAGATGTTTTTATAGAAACTACTGGTTCTACAGGACCTATGGGCAATTGCCTAAGATATGGAAACGGATGTGCTATGTGTATTTTAAGGTGCCCTTCTTTTGGTCCTCGAATTAGCATAAGTTATAGGGCAGGGGTAGAAGACCTTTTAGGAATGAGGGCAGATGAAGTTTATGGTGCTTTTAGTGGTTCATGTAAATTAAATAAAGAATCTTTAAGCAAAGAGATAAGAGAAAAGCTGGAAAGAGATGGAGTAGTAGTATTGCCTGTGCCTAAAGAAGATATTAACATGGAAAAATTGAATTTGAAGGTGTGTCAACAATATGCATTGCCAGAATACGCAGAAAATGTTATACTATTAGATACTGGTTATGTAAAGCTCATGACTCCTTTTTATCCATTAGAAAAACTTAGAAAAATTCCTGGCTTAGAAAGAGCACGTTATGATGACCCCTATTCTGGAGGAAAAGCTAATTCTGTAAGATATTTGTCAATGGCACCGCGAGATAATACAATGAAAGTTATAGGTTTAGAGAATTTATTATGTGCAGGGGAGAAGTCTGGCTTGTTTACTGGGCATACTGAGGCAATGGTGACAGGATGTCTTGCTGGACATAACAGCGTAAGATTAGCTCTTGGCATGCCTCTTTTGGAGTTACCAAGGAATTTAGCTTCTGGTGATTTGATAGCATATGCTAATGAAAGCATAAAGACGAAAGAAGGCTTGAAAAAGAGGTATACTTTTGCAGGGGCAGAATATTTTGAGAGGATGAAACAATTAGGCCTTTATACTACTGATACCAACTTGATAAAAGAAAGGATCATGAGAAATAATTTATTAAAAATTTATGACGAAAAACTTGTATAAACGAAAAAATGGGTGAACACATATGGAAAGGTTGCAAAAATACTTAGCAGAATGTGGAATAGCCTCACGAAGAAAGTGCGAAGAGTATATTTTACAAGGCCGTGTAAAAGTAAATGGAAAAGTAGTAAAAGAGTTGGGAGTAAAAATCAATCCTGATGTTGACATAATTGAATTTGATGATAAAATTGTGAGAAGAGAAAAGAAAAAAGTTTATATTATGTTAAATAAGCCAACAGGATATATTACTTCCGTAAAAGACCAGTTTGGCAGGCCTACAGTGATGGACTTAGTTAAAGTTAAGGAAAGAATATATCCTGTTGGCCGCTTAGATTATGATACATCAGGGCTTCTGTTACTCACAAATGATGGGGAGATAGCCAATATCTTAATGCATCCTCGACATGAAATTGTGAAGACGTATATTGCAAAAATCAAAGGAATTCCAACACAAGAAGAGTTGGAAAGGTTTAGAAATGGACTTTTGATAGGAGATTATTTGACTTCGAAAGCAGAAATAGAGATTTTAGCAGTTAAAAATGGGACAAGTGTTGTAGAAATAAAAATTCATGAAGGGAAAAATAGACAAGTTAGAAGAATGTGTGAGGCTATTGGACATCCTGTTATTTCTCTTACAAGAACTAAAATTGGTGAGTTATCTTTAGAAGGGTTAAAACCAGGAGAGTGGAGGTATTTGACACAAAAGGAAATAGATTATTTAAAAAGCTTGAGGTGAAGTATGTTTTCAGTTAACTTTGCTAAAGCAGAGGATTTCGAAATTATTAAAAAAATTGCTAATGAGTGTAATTTGAAGGGAACTTTAAATTTTTTAGAAGAGATTTTCATGATTGCAAGAGAAGACAAGCCTTTTGGCTTTATTTCTATGAAAGTAGAAAATAATAATGCTATAATAACTAATTTGGCAATTTTGCCTTCCTACAGGGATAAGGGGTTTGAAAATTTAATGGTAAGAGTAGTACTTAATCATGCCCTAGATATGGGGTTAGAAAATGCTTGTGTCAATATACCTTTTTATAAAGATTTTTTTTGTAAATTAGGTTTTAAAGAAAAAGGCGATTTTCAGATAGTTAAATTAAAAGAGTTTTTTGGAGAGTGAGATATTTTTTTAAATATATTATTAAAAATCTTGGAGGTGTTTTCAATGGAATTATGGTTTACAGAAAATCAGGATGAAAATTTGAGATTTTCTTTGAAAGTTAAAGAAACATTGGTGGTAGAAAAAACTCCTTATCAACATTTAGCAATACTCGATACATATCAATTTGGAAGAGTATTAACTTTAGATGGTATACTTCAAACCACTGAAAAAGATGAATTTGTATATCATGAGATGATAGTACATGTACCCCTCTTTATTCATAAAAATCCAAAAAGCGTGTTAATTGTTGGAGGCGGAGATGGAGGCTCAGTAAGAGAGGTCTTAAAGCACCCTTCTGTAGAAAGAGTAGTTTTGGCAGAAATTGACGAGGCAGTAGTGAGAAATTCTAAAAAATATCTTCCTACAATAAGCCAGGCATTAGATGACCCAAGAGTAGAAATAATGATTGGAGATGGAATTAAATATGTTAATGAACACAAAAATGAATTTGATGTGGTAATAGTGGATTCTACTGACCCAATTGGGCCAGCTGTAGGGCTTTTTACTTCTGATTTTTATAAAGCCGTATATGAATGCTTGAAAGAAGATGGTATTATTGTGGCTCAGACAGAATCACCTTTTATTTATGGAAAATTGATAAACAAACTCAGCAAAATGTTCAAAGAAATATATCCTATTACAAAAGCATATATAGCAACAATACCGACTTATCCAGGAAGTTTGTGGACTTTTACCATGGGTTCAAAAAAATATGACCCTGAAGAAGTGGACATAAATTCTATTCCAAGAATAGATACTAAATACTATACACCTGAAATTCACAAAGCGGCCTTTGTATTGCCTAAATTTGTGAAGGATATTTTTGATGAGGTGTAGTGTGAAAGTAAAATAGTTAAATTTGGGCATGACAAAAAGGGCACCAAATAAAGCTGCCCAAAGCCAAATAATGGTAATATATAATGTTAAGTAATTTTTGGAGGGATAATAGTACAACCTTCTTTTTCTAAAAGTTTAATAGCTTTCTTAATATATTGTTGCTTATGCTTTTGATAAAGTTTTTCTGGCATATTAGTATAATCGGCGTCAGAAGGATTAAAAGGTTCCCTTTTCAAAAGCATATGATAGAGACAAGTGAGGATCATACGAGCAATAGCAACAATTGCCCGTTTATGACCGCGGCGCTTTTTAATACGTTCATATTTAAGCCTAAAATAAGGATTCTTTTTATCCCTAATTGCTGCATTGGCACACTGTATTAAGAGAGGTTTTAAATAAACACCTGCTCTTGAGACATGGACAGATTTTTTCTTACCTGCACTTTCGTTGTTTTGAGGAGTAAGACCAGCCCAAGAGCAAAGGTGCTTGTCAGATTTAAAAACTGTCATATCCGTGCCAATTTCAGCGATGATATAAGTTGCCGATTTTTCGGTTATGCCAGGAAGGGTAACAGAGATATCAATCAAGTCTTGATAAGGTTTGGCCAATTGAGAAATGGCTTTATCCAACTCAGAAACACAAAGATTGATAAAGTCATAGTGTTTTCTGCAAACCTTCATCTTGACTGATTGATCAACCCTCAATTCGTATCCAATAATCGACTGAATGACTTCGTCAGCCTTTTTATAAAGACTTTTGTGTAAAAGTGACTTGCAGTATTCAGGGTCAAAAGTATCGCAAGTTAAAATATATTCAATGATAGAAGAAGCAGATTTACCGAAAGAATCACTCACGACGGAGGCTAAAGCGATGTTGGATACGGTGGGGGCATTTTGAAGCCTGTTTTTTTCACTGGAACGATGTCCAATAAGTTTAGAACGATAGCGAACAAGTTCACGTAACATGCGGATATCCTTAGGAGGGACGAAACTAGAAGGGACGATATCGAATTTAAATAAATCGGCAATCCAGGTAGCATCCTTATCATCGGTTTTTTGTCCTTTAATGGCACGGAGATACTTAGGATTAGCAATAACAACATGACAGGATTTTTCAAGGACATTAAAGATTGGAATCCAATACTTACCAGTGGATTCCATGCAGACTTCGAAACAATTGTAACTAAGAAGCCAATCCCTTAACTTAATAAGGTCAGAGTTAAAGGTAGAAAAGCGTCTTTTAACGTAAGTAGTAACATTATTAGAATCAGTAATAGCAATAGCAGCAACTAGGAATTTTTTGTGGACATCTATGCCGCAGCAGATAGGGTGAACAATTTTTAACATAAACAACCCTCCAAAAGAGATAAAAATTAAAATATATAGACATTGACTGAATATCCAGCACATGAACACTAAGGAATTGCTTATACAATGATTAGTGTACGTGATCAAAGTCACACTTATTTGTGCTTGAGAAGATATTCTACACATGTTAATATGCGGACTTGAGTCCAATGAGTGGTAGAAATAATTCCACTCCCTCCTCCGTGCTTTGTAGTATATCTATATATTTTAAAGAAATTATATCAAAAATATCGCTCAATAACACACTTTCATTACAATTTGTGCTTGAGCAAAGCGAAAGGATGTGGGTTAATATGATAGAAGGAAAATATTTTGTTGATCCGGGAAAGTTTTTAGGGGCTACTGAAGATTATGAAAAGGCAGAGGTAGTTATAGTAGGTTTGCCTATGGATTACACAGTGAGTTTCAAAGCAGGAAGCCGCTTTGGACCTGCTGCCATAAGGCAAGCCTCTTATGGTTTAGAATATTATAGTGTGTATTTAGATAGGAGGCTGGAAGATAAGAAATTTTATGATTTAGGAGATTTAGTACTTCCTTATGGGAATGTGGAAAAGAGTTTAGATTTAATCTCAAAAGCTACAGAAGACATTTTGAAAAGTGGAAAAAAAGGATTGTTCTTGGGTGGAGAACATTTAGTGACTTATGGAATTTTAAAAGAGTACTTAAAAAAATATGAGGATAACCTTGTAATCCTTCATTTTGATGCCCATACTGATTTAAGAGAAGAATTTTTTGGTGAAGCATATTCTCACGCTACAGTGATGAGAAAAGTATGGGATATTGCTAAGGGTATTAAAATGTATAATTTTGGGATAAGGTCAGGTGAAAAAGAAGAATTTGAGTTTGCAGAAAAAAATACCCATATGTTTTTGTACGAAGTAGTTGAACCTTTGAAAGGTGTAATTGATGATATAAAAGATTATCCAATTTATATTAGCTGGGATATAGATGTTGTAGACCCTGCTTTTGCACCAGGCACTGGTACACCAGAACCAGGGGGAATAACCACAAAAGAGGCATTAGAGGCTATTCATATTTTAAAAGATTTAAATGTCGTTGGGATGGATTTGGTGGAAGTCTCGCCTTCTCACGATATAGCTGGTATAACCTCTATTTTAGCAGCTAAACTTATAAGGGAATCTATCCTTTCCTTCTTCTAAAATTTTGAGCCTTTTGGCTCTTTTTTTATTTTGTTTCTTTTGAAAAAATAGTATAATATATTATGAGGAGGTATTAATATGAGCAATAAAATTAAAATTACAGAAACTGTATTAAGAGATGCCCATCAGTCACTCTTGGCTACTCGAATGTCGACGGAAGAAATGCTCCCAATTGCAGAAAAATTGGATGCAGTAGGATATTATTCTATTGAAGCGTGGGGAGGAGCTACCTTTGATGCTTGTATGAGATTTCTTGACGAAGACCCTTGGGAAAGATTAAGAAGATTAAAGAAAAGGATAAAAAATACGCCTCTTCAAATGCTTTTGAGAGGACAAAATCTATTAGGATATAGGCATTATCCTGATGATATAGTAGAAAGATTTATTGAGAAGGCTGTTTACAATGGAATAGATATAATAAGAATTTTTGATGCTTTAAATGATGTACGAAATCTTGAAGTTGCTATAAAAGCTACTAAAAAGGCGGGAGCTCACGCTCAAGGTACCCTTGTTTATACTATAAGTCCTGTTCACAACATTGACCATTATATTAAAGTAGCAAAAGAGCTGACAGAATTAGGAGTAGATTCCATATGCATAAAGGATATGTCAGGAATATTAACTCCTTATGTTGCTTATGAGTTAGTAAAAAGCCTTAAAGATACAGTAAATGTTCCTATACAGTTGCACAGCCATTATACGAGTGGAATGGCGGCCATGACTTATCTTAAAGCAATAGAGGCTGGAGTAGATATAATAGACACTGCTATTTCACCTTTGGCATTAGGAACTTCTCAACCTGCTACAGAAACAATGGTGGCAGCTTTAAAAGGCACTCAATATGACACTGGTTTGGATATGGAGTTATTATCAGAGATTGCTTCATACTTTAAAGAAGTAAAACAAAATCACAATAAAGAAATAGATTTATCTATGGTTATGGGTGTAGATACAGATGTATTAATTTATCAAGTTCCAGGAGGAATGCTATCAAATTTGATTTCCCAATTGAAACAACAAAATGCTTTAGATAAGTACCCGGAGGTTTTAAAAGAAATTCCTAAAGTTAGAGAAGAATTAGGATACCCACCTCTTGTTACTCCTATGAGTCAGATGGTAGGGACTCAAGCCGTCTTGAATGTAATAACTGGAGAAAGGTATAAAATGGTACCAAAAGAAGTAAAAGATTATGTGAAAGGACTGTATGGTAGACCACCAGCGCCAATTTCAGAAGAAATAAAGAAGAAAATAATAGGAGATGAAGAGGTAATAGATGTTAGACCAGCAGATCTTTTAAAACCGCAATTTGAAGCGATTAAAGAAGAGATTAAAGAGTATTATGAACAAGAAGAAGATGTTTTATCTTATGCTCTTTTCCCACAAGTAGCAAAGAAATTTTTTGAATACAGAAGAGCAAAAAAATATCAAATAGATGCAACTCTTCTTAATATGGAATATATGACATATCCAGTCTGACAGGGAAATAATCTTCCCTGTTTTTTATATTTAAAAATCCCTCCTGTAACATATATTTTTATCCTTCATAACATGTAGTAGAAAGTTTAAGTTTAAAAGGAGGGAAATAAGATGACAATAGATGGATCTTATTACAATCCCAACTATCCTAAGTATCCTTACCATCATCCCTATTATCCACATCATCCTCATCCGGGACATTGTAAGACTTTTTATACAGTGCAGCCAGGAGATACTATGTGGTCTATAGCGAATATGTTTGGAATAAGTCTTGACTGCTTAATAAGAGCTAATCCTCAGATATCGGATCCTAATTTGATATATCCAGGGCAACAAATTTGCATACCTTTCTATTGTCCACCAGTATCTCCAGAAACCTGCAAAACAATATACACAGTAAAACCGGGAGACAGTATGTGGTCTATAGCGAATATGTTTGGAATAAGTCTTGACTGCTTAATAAGAGCTAATCCTCAGATATCGGATCCTAATTTGATATATCCAGGACAACAAATTTGCATACCTTTCTACTGTCCACCAGTGTCTCCAGAGGCCTGCAAGACAATATACACAGTAAAACCGGGAGACAGTATGTGGTCTATAGCTAATATGTTTGGCGTAAGTCTTGATGCATTGATAAGAGCAAATCCACAAATACCAGATCCCAATTTGATATACCCAGGACAACAAATATGTATACCTTCTGCCTAAATATTTAATTGTTAAGGCACCTTTTAAGGTGCCTTAACAATTAATGTGAAGATATATAGTATTAGGATAATTGCTTGTATATTTTATAACTTTTACAGTCCCTGGTTGAATATTTTTTCCACATTTTAAGCATAGGTAATTTTTGTTTTCTTGCAAATAAGTGTAGCTTATTTCTACCTCTAATTTTCCATATTCTTTCCAGCTATTCCACCCAGTTTTGCACAATTTGGCTCTGTTTTCATAATCGGCATATACCCATCTTAGCAATCGATGAAAATGAAAAGGATATTTTGTGTATCTTAAAAACTTTTCTGGCAATCCTAAAGATAAAGCGTAATTTTCAAAAGAATTTTCTATTATATCCTGAAGAGGATTTAATATTTGGGTACTTTCCCAATTATACTCTTCTTGTTCTAACCATTTTCTAAAAGTATCAAACATGTAACCTCTACAAACTTGTATTTTTTCAGTTTTGCTTACTTTAAGCTTTTCTAAAAGTTTTTTCCCGATTTCACAGGCTTTTTTTAAATACAATTTATTTTTAAAGTTTTCTTCGTTATAATATTCTATGGGAATTATATCACAGAAAAATTCTCCGGTTTCTACTCTCATAGCCCCAATACACGTTCCACCTACTAAACTTCCACTTCCCGCGTCGTCTATTTGTATCACTGTATCACTCCTTGCCTATATATAAATTTTGTAATAAAATCAAAGTAATTATACGTTATTAATTAGAGGAGGTAGAAAATGAAAATACTTCTTACTAATGACGATGGAGTACAAGGATTAGGGATGTTAAAATTAGCAGAATATCTTAAAGATAAGTATAAGGTAACGGTAGTAGCTCCTGAAAAAGAAAGAAGTGCTATAAGCCATGCTATAACTTTACATAAACCTTTAAGGCTTAAAAAAGTGAAGGAAGAGGATGGTTTGAAAATATATGCGGTAAATGGTACGCCCTCCGATTGTGTCAAATTAGGAATTGAAGTGGTGCTGGAAGAAAAACCTGATATTATAATTTCTGGCATTAATGAAGGTCTAAATTTAGGGACAGATATACTTTATTCTGGTACTGTTTCTGCGGCTATAGAAGCTGCAATTTACGGTATTCCTGCTATTGCAGTTTCCCTTGCAGAAACCGCTGATATTGAAGATAGGCGTATATATAAATTTTTGGAGAATTTAATAGAAAAAGTTTTAGAAAAAGGATTACCTAAAAACACATTATTGAATGTAAATATACCCGATTTTAAGAAGGGAATAAAGGGCGTAAAAGCTACAATACTCGGCAAGAGAATCTATATTGAGACTTTTCAAAAAAATTATGACCCAAGAGGGAAAGAGTACTATTGGATGGCAGGGAAAATTTCGGAAATAGAAAAGGATGAAAGGACAGACATTGTTTCTGTGAAAGAAGGTTATATTTCTATTACTCCAATTCATTTTGATTTAACAGAGTACAACATGATAAATATTTTAAACTCCTGGGATATAAAAATAGAATAAATATTTCTAATATTCTATATGATGCAAGAATTGTATCAAAAATATTCATGAAATTTATTATTCATTTTATGGAGGATTTTTTATTTTTGTATAGAATATTATATATTGCAAACAAAATTTAATGAGGGTGATAAATTGGTAAAAAATAAAGAGCTCGTAATAATAGAAGAATGGTGCAAAGGCTGCGGCATTTGTGTAGAATTTTGTCCTGTTAAAGTATTGGAACTAAAAAATGGTAAAGTTAGACTAATAGATGCGGATAAATGCACTAAATGCGGCCTTTGCGAGCTTCGGTGTCCTGATTTTGCCATATATTTAGAGGTGAAAGAATGATGCCTACGGTATTGATGCAAGGAAATGAAGCGGTAGTGGAAGGAGCTATAGATGCTGGACTAAAATTTTATGCAGGATATCCAATAACTCCCTCTACTGAGATTGCTGAACTTTGTGCCGAAAAACTTCCTTTTGTAGGTGGGAAATTTATTCAAATGGAAGATGAAATCGCCAGCATGGCAGCAGTTATAGGAGCCTCCCTTACTGGATTAAAAGCAATGACTGCTACATCGGGTCCTGGGTTTTCTTTAAAACAAGAAAACATAGGCTTCGCCGCTATGGCAGAAATTCCATGTGTTATAGTAGATGTTCAACGAATGGGTCCGAGCACAGGAATGCCTACTTCCCCTGCACAAGGAGATGTAATGCAATCCAGATGGGGAACTCATGGAGACCATCCTATAATCGTTTTATCACCATCTTCTGTAAAGGAAGCTTACTATATTACTATTCAAGCTTTTAATCTTTCTGAAAAATACAGGACACCTGTAATTTTACTTATGGATGAAGTTATAGGTCATCTACGAGAAGCAGTTAATTTGGATGAATATAAAGATGTAGAAATTTTTGAACGACCCATGCCCCAAGACAAAGAGAACTACTTACCTTACCAGTATATAGAAAATGGAGTTGCACCTTTAGCACCCTTTGGTAAAGGTTTTAGATTTCACGTAACAGGACTTGCCCACAATGAAAAAGGATTGCCTACAAATGACCCTAAAGTAACAGAAAAATTGATAAAAAGATTGATAGGAAAAATTGAAAACAATAAAAAAGACATAATAATGTTTGAAGAAAAAGATACTGAAGGTGGAGATATACTTCTTATCTCCTTTGGTTCTTCTGCCAGAGCTTGTGAAGCGGCGATGCAAGAACTTAAAAAAGAAGGAATAAAAGTTGGACTTTTTAAACCTATAACCATATGGCCTTTCCCTGATGAAAAATTGAGGGAAATATATCCTAGATTTAAGAAAGTGTTTGTAGTTGAAATGAATACAGGGCAACTTTACTATGAAGTAGATAGAATTATCAAAGGGAATACCTATGTAGGAAAAATTAACAAATTTAATGGAGAGTTTCTTACTCCTTTTGATATTGTAGAGAAGATAAAGGAGAGTTTTTAAAATGGCTTCTGAGTTAGTAGAAAGGTATTTTAGAAAAGAAACGTTACCAAATATTTGGTGTCCAGGTTGCAGCAATGGAATAGTAACGGCAGCTATTGTAAGAGCAATTGACAACTTAGGACTTGATCAAAACAAGGTATGTATTGTATCTGGAATTGGTTGTTCTGCAAGGGCATCAGGATACTTGGATTTTAATACTTTGCATACTACCCATGGAAGAGCTATTGCTTTTGCAACAGGTATTAAATTTGCTAATCCTGAGCTTACAGTAATAGTTATTACTGGAGATGGAGATAATGCGGCTATTGGAGGTAATCACTTTATTCATGCTTGCAGAAGAAATATAGACTTAACTGTAGTAATGTACAACAACCATATTTATGGAATGACAGGAGGACAGTATTCTCCAACGACTCCACGATTTGACAGAGCTACTACTGCACCTTACGGAAATATTGATAGGTATTTTGATATTTGCAAATTGGCCATTGGAGCAGGTGCTACTTATGTAGCTAGGGGTACTGCTTACCATGTTCATCAATTGACAAAACTAATTGAAAGAGGAATTTCTCATAAAGGTTTTTCCTTCATTGAAGCTTTAAGTATATGTCCTACTTACTATGGAAGAAAAAATAAAAAAGGAACACCTGCAGATATGCTAAAGTGGTTAAAAGACCATGCAGTAGACATAAAACAAGGTAGTAAAATGGACCCTGAAGAGTTTCATGACAAATTTATTATTGGAGAGCTTTTAAATATTGATGAGCCTGAATTTGTAGAAGAATATCAAAAAATGTTAAATAATTTGAAGGTGAATTACAAATGAGTTCAATAGAGATAAGATTAAGTGGTTCAGGAGGGCAAGGTTTAATCCTTGCAGGAATAATTTTGGCGGAAGCTGCAATATTGGATGGTAAAAATAGTGTTCAAAGTCAGTCCTATGGTCCTGAGGCAAGAGGGGGGTCCAGCAAAGCAGAAATAATAATAAGTGATGAATATATAACGTATCCTAAGGTATTAAAGCCAGACATACTACTTACTCTTGCGCCTTCTGCCTATTTATGGTATAAAAATGACATGAAAGAAAATGGAATAATTATAATAGATGAATCAATAATTCCTAATGATGAAGATGCCCAAAAAGTTATCCGACTTCCCATAATAAAAACTGCACAAGAGGTTATTGGAAGAGCTTTTGTGGCGAATATAATATCTTTAGGTGTAATAGCAGAGTTAACTAATGTAGTAACAAAAGAATCTTTGGAAAGAGCTGTTTTAAATAGAGTACCTCCAGGCACAGAAGAGATTAACAAAAGAGCATTGACAGAGGGCTATAATCTTGAAAAAATGAGGGGTAGTGAAATATGGCAAAAACAGATGATTTGATAAAAAGGATACAAGATAATTATACAAAATTAAGCAAAAGCCAAAAGATAATAGCAGAGTATATTATAAATCATTATGATAAGGCAGCTTTTATGACAGCTGCAAAATTGGGAGCCAGCATAAATGTAAGTGAATCAACTGTTGTAAGATTTGCTAATACTTTAGGCTATAATGGATATCCAGAACTTCAAAATGCACTGCAAGAGCTTATAAAAAATAAACTTACAACAGTGCAAAGGTTAGAAATGACAGAAGAGACAGATGAAATTGCTATATTGAATAATGTACTAAAAGCCGACATAGAAAACATAAAAGAGACCATAAATGAAATAAATAAGGATGACTTTAGAAGAGTCGTTTCAGATATCATCAATGCTACAAAAATTTATATAATAGGTTCCAGAAGTTCTATTGTCATTGCAGAATATTTGGGATTTTATTTAAATTTAATACGGGAAAATGTGTCAGTCGTTAAAGCCGGCGTATCAGATGTTTTCGAGCAAATTCTCAGAGTTAGTGAAAATGATTTAGTGATAGGAATTGGTTTTCCGAGATACTCAAAAAGAACATTAGATGTGCTGAAATATGCAAAATCTCAGAATGCAAAAATCGTTACAATAACAGACAGTTTAATTTCTCCTCTTACCTCTGTTGCTGATGAGATATTAATTGCGAAAAGCAACATGGCTTCTTTTGTGGATTCATTAGTGGCACCGCTAAGTCTTGTCAATGCTCTTGTTGTAGCTGTGGGTCTCAAAGAAAAAGAGAAAATAACGGATACTTTTGAAAAATTGGAAAGTATTTGGGATGAATATGGAGTATATTTCTCAAAGCCAAATTAATAATAAAATTTTTGAAGGATTATTAAAAAATTTGTAGAATATATAATTTAGAAATCGATTTATTTGCTTCAAAATTTTAAAATTAGGAGGATAATAAAATGTCAAAAGAGTCATTAAATCCTTTGATTATTGCGCAAAAACAGATTAAAAATGCTTGTGATTTGCTGGGGTTAGAAGAATCTGTTTACGAACTTTTAAAGGAACCTATGCGAGTATTAGAAGTTTCCATTCCTGTGCAGATGGATGATGGTACAGTAAAAGTCTTTAAAGGTTATAGGTCCCAACACAATGACGCATTAGGGCCCACAAAAGGTGGAATAAGATTTCATCCTGATGTTACATTAGATGAAGTAAAAGCCTTATCCATGTGGATGACATTTAAATGTGGGGTAGTTGGGCTGCCATACGGGGGAGCAAAAGGCGGAGTAGTGGTAAATCCAAAAGAATTATCTAACGATGAGTTGCAGAGGTTAAGCAGGGGCTATATAAGAGCAATAGTCAGTATAATTGGTCCTAATAAAGATATACCAGCTCCAGATGTAAATACTAACATGCAAATTATGGCTTGGATGGTAGATGAGTATAACAAAATTGTAGGCTACAATAGCCCTGCGGTCATTACAGGAAAACCTTTGATATATGGTGGTTCTAAGGGAAGAACTGCTGCAACTGGATATGGAGTTGCATTGATGGCACGGGAGGCTGTAAAACGTTTACAGATGGATTCCAAAAATTGTACATCAGCTGTACAGGGCTTTGGAAATGTTGGAAGTTACACAGCTTTAAATCTTCATAGATTAGGAGCTAAAATTGTGGCAGTAAGTGATGTGTATGGAGGTATATACAATAAAGATGGAATTGATGTCGAAAAATTAGTAGAGCATGTAAATAAGACAGGAACAGTTTGCAATTTTGAGGGAACAACCAGTATAACAAATGAAGAGCTTTTAACAATGGATGTAGATATTTTAGCTTTAGCAGCTTTAGAAAACCAGATAACTTCTGCAAATGCGCCAGATGTAAAGGCGAAAATAATTTGCGAGGGAGCAAATGGTCCTACCACCCCTGAAGCAGATAAAATTTTAGCAGAAAAAGGCGTGTTTGTAGTTCCAGATATTTTAGCTAATTCAGGAGGAGTAATAGTCTCATATTTTGAATGGGTACAAAATCTCATGAATTATTATTGGACAGAAAAAGAAGTAGAAGAAAGACAGGAAATTATGATGGTAAATGCTTTTAACGCTATATATGAATTAGCACAACAGTACAAAGTTGATATGAGGACAGCAGCTTACATGATATCGATTAAACGAGTCTATGAAGCTATGAAAATTAGAGGTTGGTTATAAAGGCCTTCAATTGAAGGTCTTTTTTTTATATGGTAAAATATTATAAAAAGCTTATCAGAGGAGGCTTCTTTATGGTAAGGAGTCTTCTAACTGTAGATTGGGATTATTTTATACCTTCTAAAAAAGAGTGGTTTTTCTCTTATATAGAAAATGATAAAAATTTGACTCAACTGTGGTATAAGAGATATATAAAAGGGAAATTAGAGGGAGAAGATTTGGAAAAGACTATAAAAGTAGGTAAAGTCATAAAAGGCTTCTGGGATAAAATAAAGACACAGTTTGAGTTTGATAAAAATATTAAAATTTTTGTCTCTGAATCCCATAAAGTTGCCTATTATTTGGCAAAAAATTTTGAGTGTTCTGAAGTAATTTCTTTTGATGCCCATTCTGATTTAGGATATGGTGGACTACCTTCACTGGATTTTGAATTAAATTGTGCTAATTGGCTAGGTAAACTTTTAAAAGAAGGTATAGTAAAAAGAGCCAACATTGTATATAGCCCTTACACCTTTGAAAAGCCTTCAGATTTTGAGGACTTTAACAATCTTTACAATATACAGTATTATAAATCTGTAGAAGAATTACCAAAAGAGAATTTGATAGGGGTTATACACATTTGTAGGTCGGGTATTTGGACACCTCCTTGGCTGGATGAGCGATTTGAAAAATTTATAAATGAGTTAGGCTTGCCTTTTAAGAAAATTCCATTAAAAGAGAGAAAATGGGAGGTGTCAAAGCTTTCTTACGCAGATCAAATCTTTTACCTTAATTTCGCATAAAACTTAAGGAGGAATTGTATGACTACACGACTATATATAGCACGTCACGGGCAATCAGAGTGGAATTTACACAATAAAATGCAAGGTGTGCAGGATATTGATTTGACACCTACAGGTTTAAAACAGGCTGAACTACTGGCGAGTCGATTAAAAAATGAGAAAATAGATTGTATATATTCAAGTGATTTAAAAAGAGCTTATGTAACTGCACAAATAATTGCAAAAGAGTTGGGATTAGAAGTTCAGAAAATTCCTGAGTTTAGAGAAATGTCCTTTGGTATATGGGAAGGGCTTACATCGGAAGAAATTAATGAATTGTATAAAGAAATATATACATTATGGAAAACAAATCCTGTTAAAGCTAATATAGAAAAAGGAGAAACTTTAGAAGAAGTTCAAAAGAGAATGGTAAAAAATACTTTGAAGATAGTTGAAGAGAATAAAGGAAAAAATATATTGATTGTTTCTCATGGGACTTCTATAAAAGCACTGATTTTAGGGCTTTTAGGAATTGACTTAAGTTTTTATCCTAGATTTAGAGTTGATAATACTTCTCTTAATATAATAGATGTTAAAGAAGATGGAAAAACTGTTTTAGTGCTATTTAACGATACTTGTCATTTGAGGAGAGATGAAAAAATAATATGAAAAAAATATTTGTAGTAGGCGGCGGTCCAGCAGGAATGATGGCAGTGTCAATTCTCAAATTAAATCTCCAAAGATTTTCAAATTATAATGGCATTTTTTAAGTGTATAAAAGTATTTTTTCTCAAATTATTACAGCCTGATTAAAAATTTTTTCCACTTTTTAAGAGCATTACCGCCAAAATATGTTAATATCTGTTATTGGCAATTTGAATTAATTGAAGTATAATAAAAAATGAGAGTAGCGAAAGCTACTACTCTCATAAACTGATTTCATTTTGTGCCTGGTATATTACTTCTTCATCTATTTCTCTTAGCCTTTTAGAATACGCATAGAGTAAAGAAGCTGTTACCAGGTTATTTATTATCCTTGGGAGCCCTTTTGTTAGAGAATATATTGCTTCATATGCTGATGGTGTAAATATGTCATCTACCATTCCGGCTATTTTCATTCTTGTTTTTATATAATCTTGAATTTCTTCTTTTTTTAGCCCTTGCATTACATACTTTATAGAAATTCTTTGCCTTAGTGCACTGTTTACATTAAGAGCTAATTTGTTTCTTATGTGTGGTTGTCCTGAAAGTATCAATATATACGGGTTTTGAGAATCCATATTAAAGTTAAATATTATTCTCAAGTCTTCAAGAACATCATTAGAAACCAGTTGTATTTCATCTAATATTATGACAGGAGTTATCTTCTGGCTATAGTAAAGTTCTGTTATCGCTCTTTGTATCTGGTGAAAGAGCGTTACTTTTTTGTATGAGGGGGTTTCGCCTAAAATCATAGCCAATGCTTGATAGAATTCTCTCACTGTGAGTGTAGAAAGGGCAAAGTAACATGGTTTAAATGTAGAACGGTTGAGGCTTTCAGCATATTTTCTTAATGCGGTAGATTTGCCTGAACCGGCCTCCCCAACGATAAGTCCTATACCCCTTGTTTCTTGTAAATATTTTAGCCTGGCATTTAATTCAGCAATGTCTTCACTTATGTAAAGGTCGTTTACACTTATCTCTTTAGAAAATGGATTAAATTTCATTCCAAAATATTGGGTAAACATTGTAAACACCTCTTTTTTTAATCAATGATATCATTAAAGGATATTACTGGGGGATTAGGTTTTGCAGCAAAATCCACAGTATCTTCATTTTCGCTTACAACATTTCTGTCTTCGATATATTCTACAGGAATTTTAGCATTCTCATGAAAATTTACCTTATACGCTTCCCCCACTTTTTTGCCTTCATGAAAAAGTAGAAGGGGTGTATTATCCTTAAGCCACTGCGGGTCATATCTGACTTCTAAGCGCATACCTTTAAACTTTTCTTCTGTTTCATAAAGTATATTTTCCACTTTAAGTGTAGCATCTTTGTTTACTTTACGATTTACTCTTATGAGAAAACATTCATTCAACATATCTATGTCACCACACATATTTACCCTTGATATTTGAGACATGAAAAAATCTAAAGGACTCATGCCAATACTGCTATGTTCTTTTCGGTTGTAATCATTCTCCAGCCATTTAAAAAACATCATATTGAGCTCATCTATACTCTTTATGGATGTAGGATCTATTGTGCTTAAAAATCTCATTCTCACCGTATGAAAGAATCTTTCTATTTTCCCTTTTGAATGAGGTGAAAAGGGCTCAGCATGAATAAGAGATGTACCTAGTGATGCACATATATATTCAAATTGAGTGCTTCTATATATCTTTCCATTGTCAGTGTAGAGCATTTTGGGTATTCCCCTTCTTAGCACTGCTTCTTTAAATGAGTCTCTTAAAGCTAAAAAATTCTGGGTATAGTAAAAGCGAGCATAGGTACACAGCCTTGAAGCATCATCTATATATGCAATAAGGTACGTTTGTCTCTTTGTTTTACCTTCTTTAATATATGGCCCATACATGACATCAGTCTGCCACAGTTCATTGATGAATTCATGGGAAAATCTCTTTGTTTTACCCTCTTTTTCTTTATCTAAAGATTTTACAGGAATGTTTTTTAAAAACCTATAGAATGTCGAAAGGGATACTTTATCCGGTGATATTATTCCTTCTCCTATCAATGTCTCATAAAGAAGTTTGTTTGGCATTTCAGGATGTTCAAGCTTCTTTTGCTTTATTTTCTCTGAAAGTTCAAAGTCTATCTTTCTGTATTTGCCTCTGTCGCTTCGATAACCCGGCTTTAACGCTTCTATACCACCTCTTAAATACTGATATAGCCACCCTCTAAGTGTCTTGGGAGTATATCTTCTCATTCCAAGATAAGGTATCTCAATAGGTTTATCGGAAAGAGCATCAAAATATTCTTTCTGATTTTTTACCTGTCCGTTTAGCACCGGACTTATCAGTGAAAATCTCTTTAATGCTATAGCTTCTCTCGCTTTTTCATCAAGCATTTATATGTTCCCCCTTCACTTTTTTGATTTCTTAATCGTAATTTTAGCTCATACCTGGGGGACATTAAAGGAAAAAGTTATGTTGCTAAGAAAAAATCAAAATTTTTATTTAAATTTTTCAGGTTTAATGCTAAAATTATGTGAGAGAGGCCAGAAATGATTTTTGGCAATGAGCATAAAACCGTTGGGAGAAGAGTGGTACAATGCTTATTATGTCCAAAATCTCTCTGGCCCTCTCTCTTTGTGAGTCAGTCTCAGATAACTTTATGTAAGGGTCTATTTGCCTTAATCCGTATATGATAAAACTTAAATTATTCATTATCCTTTTGGTGTAAAAATATATATGCTGTCTTGAAAATAGTATGGTGGGAAAGTTTCTTTTTAAGTCACTTATGAAAGAACTGAGAGTTTTTTCTCTTGTAAGTGTCTCTTTTAAAGACTTTACAATCATATTGAAAGAATACTGAAAATGGGGGAGACAGAAATCAGGAAGGTAGGAAAGAGTTCTTTTGCACACAGGACATATATATCTTCTTATGGCTATTTTTATACAGTTAGGTCCATCTAAATAGTAACGGTAATAAAACCCGTGCTTTTTTAGTTTTACTCTACACTTGCAATCGGGATAAGGACATCTATCTGGTGGGTCAGGAAAATTGTAATCTTTACCTTTATGTAAATATTCTTCAATGTTATCAACATGGAAAATTATTTGCATAAGTAACCTCTCCAATTAAAATTAATGCTAAAGGAATCTGAAAAAATTTTTTTAAATTCCTTTAGCATTAATTTTATCACAAGATTATTTAATCTGAAAAATTTTATCGGTTTTGGGCTAAATTAATTTGAGAAATGACAATGGCAGCTTTATCAGCAGCTATGATGGGAAAAGAAGTAAGTATATTTGAGAGGAATAACATTTTAGGTAAAAAATTATTAGTTACAGGTAATGGAAGGTGTAATATTACGAATTTTGCTGACAAAGAAGAATTTTTCGAGAATATTCCAGGCAATAGTAAATTTTTATATAGCGCTTTTAGCAAGTTTTCTAATAAGGATTTAATAGAGTTTTTAAATAAAAATGGGCTTAAAACTAAAGTAGAAAGAGGCTTAAGGGTTTTTCCGGTTTCAGATAAATCAATAGAAGTGAGAGATTTTTTTGTGAATATCCTTAAAAAATATGGAGTAAAGATAAATTATAACTGCAGAGTAAGTGATGTGATAGTGGAAAATAAACACGTAAAGGGCATAAGTGTTGATGAGAGTGTTTTAAACTGCGATAGTGTAATATTAGCAACAGGAGGAGTGTCATATCCTACGACTGGCTCTACTGGTGATGGGTATGAAATTGCTAAGAAATTGGGGCACACAATTATAGAGCCATTTCCTTCCTTAGTGCCGATTGTTACATATGAAAATGTAAGAGAATTGATGGGACTCACTCTTAAAAATGTCAAAGTTTCTGCTTTTTTTGGAGAGAAATTAATAAGAGAAGAGTTTGGAGAAATGCTTTTTACCCATTTTGGGTTGTCAGGCCCTGCAATACTCACCTTAAGCAGGTTTTTACATGACTACTTAGGTAAGGGAGAAGTGGTAATAAAAATTGACTTAAAGCCGGGACTTAATGTTGAAA
The DNA here is from genome assembly GCF_003722315.1 of Thermoanaerobacter ethanolicus JW 200. Taxonomy (NCBI): domain Bacteria; kingdom Bacillati; phylum Bacillota; class Clostridia; order Thermoanaerobacterales; family Thermoanaerobacteraceae; genus Thermoanaerobacter; species Thermoanaerobacter ethanolicus. Next base: position 1,841,639 of record NZ_CP033580.1, read on the forward strand.
AGCTGGAGGAAAGAGTATTAAGAGATTTTAATAAGTACCAAAATAAAAATCTGAAAAATGCCTTGGAAGATTTATTGCCTCATTCATTAATCCTATATGTTATAAAAAGGGCGAATATAGACCCTGATAAAAAAGTTAGGGAAATAACCAAAAATGAAAGAAAAAAATTGGTCAATAGCTTAAAAAATCTTACTTTTAAGGTAAAAGGCCTAAGGCCTATAAGAGAAGCTATTGTTACAGGTGGTGGAGTAAGTATAAAAGAAATAAATCCCTCTACAATGGAGTCTAAAATAATAAAAGGCTTATTTTTTTCAGGTGAAATTATAGATGTGGATGGATTTACCGGTGGATTCAACTTGCAAATCGCCTTTTCTACGGGATATGTGGCAGGAATCAATGCGTGAATGCGAAATGCGGGAAACCGCATTTTTTTATTTATTTTGCATAAGATATAATAAGAAAAGGAGGATAAATATGGGAAAAAGAGTCAAAAGGAAAAAATACAGATATATTGACAGTGAAAGTATTCTTGTAGTATTGATAATGTTAGGGCTTTTAAGTATAGCTATAACTCAACTTTTGATGACAAATGACGATATAAAAGTTTTTTTAAGTTCTACACAAAGATTAGAGGGGATTAATTTAAATTCTAATCTTTCGCAAGAAGGTAAAGTGACAATTGAGGTTGTAGAAAAGGATAAAGCATTAAATTCCTTTGTATTGCTAGACGGAGAGCCAGTTGCAAATTTTTCTACCAAGTCTATTACTATTACAGTAAGGCCCAATCAAATTTTGGAAATAGATGGCACCAGAGAAAAGGAACCTCTTCATTTTAAAGTAGTAGCAATTAGTGAAAATGTAATTGAGCCGCAAAATACCACTGTAGTTAAAGTAGATAAGAATATACAAAAAATATGTATGATTAGGCTGAAATGATTTATTTGTAAAGGGTAATTATGCTATAATATAAAAAAGACAAAAGATGATAGGAGAGGAGAATGCCCTATAAAAGTCATAAGAGGTGCTATAACTTCCAAAAATACAAAAGAAGATATTTTAAAGGATACTACTATTCTCATTGAAGAAATTATTAAAGCAAATGAATTAGAAGAGAAAAACATAATTTCTATTTTTTTTAGTGCTACTAAAGATTTAGATGCGGTTTACCCTGCCGAAGCAGTTAGGAATATGGGTATGACCTCAATACCTATGATGTGCCTACAAGAAATGGAGGTAAAAGGCAGTCTCAGCCATTGCATAAGAGTTGCAATTTTTACAAATTTAAGTGAAGATAAAGAGGTTAAACACGTTTATTTGAAAGAAGCAAAAAAACTGCGTCCAGACTTAGTTTGAGGTGATAGTATTGACTGTAAAAATAGCAATAGATGGGCCGGCTGGAGCTGGCAAGAGCACTGTTGCAAAAAAATTAGCTAAACTTTTAAATTATACCTATATCGATACAGGTGCTATGTATAGAGCCATTACATATAAGGCCATCCAACAGGGGGTAAATCTTATTGAAGAAAACAAAATAGCTGATATTGTGCAAAGTGCTGATATCATCTTAGAAGAAGAAAAAATTTTTTTAGATGGAAAAGACATTTCTGAAGAAATAAGAAAACCGGAGGTTTCTGAAAAAGTATCTTTGGTATCTAAAATACCTAAAGTGAGAGAAATTTTAGTGCAAAAACAAAGGAAAATTGCTGAAGGCAAAAATGTAGTAATGGATGGAAGAGACATAGGAACAGTTGTGCTGCCTGATGCACAGTTTAAATTTTTTTTAACTGCTTCTTTAGAAGAAAGGGCAAAACGGCGTTATAGAGAACTTAAAACTAAAAATGTAAATGTAAGTTATTACGAGGTGTTAAAAGAAATAGAAAATCGTGACACCATAGATTCACAGAGAGATACATCTCCTCTAAAAATTGCTGAAGATTCTATTGTCATTGATACTACATATCTTTCAGAAGAGGAAGTTTTAGAAAAACTGTACAATATTATAAAGGAAGGATTAAAAGGGGAAATTTAAGTATGTTTTATTATATTGCCAAAGTTATAGTATTAGCAATTATAAAAATGATGTTTAGAATAGAAGTAAGAGGACTTGAAAATATTCCTAAAAAAGGCCCAGTAATCATATGCCCTAACCATATAAGTCTTCTAGATCCTCCTGTCATAGGAGCACTTTTAAACAGGCGAATATACTTTATGGCAAAAGAAGAGCTTTTTAAAAATCCTTTTTTAAAGCTTCTTTTAGGGACAGGCTTAGGAGCTTTTCCCGTTAAAAGAGGTACTGCTGATTTATCAGCTATTAAAACTGCTTTAACTTACTTAAAAAAAGGAAGAGCAATTGGAATTTTCCCTGAAGGTACAAGAAGTAAAACCGGAAAACTTCAAAAGGCTGAACCAGGGGTTGCCTTATTAGCAATTAAAGGGAATGCTCCTGTAGTACCTATAGGAATTAAAGGGAAATATCGCCTTTTTTCTAAGATTATTATAAATATCGGTAAACCAATAACTTTTGAAAAATATGCTAATTCTAAACTTTCCTCTGAGAGACTTTCTGCTATTGGAGAGGAAATAATGCAAGAAATTGCAAAATTGCTGTAGGAGGTAAAGAATGAAAATATTGATTGCTGAGTATGCAGGTTTTTGCTTTGGAGTAAAAAGAGCTATTGAAACTGCATATCAGGAAATTGAAAAAGGTGATGGAAAGAAAATATATACTTTAGGTGAAATTATTCATAATCCACAAGTTATATCGGACTTATCGAAAAAAGGGGTTAATGTTATTGAAGAAGAAGAGCTGGATAAATTGACTGAGGGCGATAAATTAATTATCCGAAGTCATGGGGTGTCTAAAAAATTATACGACTTTCTCGCTAAAAAAGGAGTTGAAGTCATAGATGTTACCTGCCCATTTGTAAAAAAGATCCAAAATATAGTTTATGAGTACTACCACAAGGGCTACTCTATTATCATTGTAGGAGATAGAAATCATCCAGAAGTAATAGGAGTAAACGGATGGTGTGATGACACCGCTTATGTGGTAAATTCAATTGAAGAAGCTTATGAATTACCTCAATTAGAAAAGGCATGTGCAGTTGCTCAAACTACTCTCATTGAAAAGCATTGGAAAGATATTTTAGAAGTAATAAAGCTAAAAGTTAAAGACCTTATTTTTTTTAATACTATATGCGATGCTACACAAAAAAGACAAGATGCTGCTGATGAGCTTTCAAAAAAGGTAGATGTAATGTTTGTAATTGGGGGGAAACATAGTTCTAATACTCAAAAACTAAAAAAGATATGTGAAAAAAATTGTAAAAACACTTTTCATATAGAAGATGCAGAGGAATTGACTCTTGAGATGGTAAAAGACCATGAGATTATAGGAGTAACAGCAGGAGCTTCAACCCCCGATTATGTGATAGAAGACGTGATAGAGAAAATTAGATTTTTAAAAGGGGAAGATGGGGATGAGTGATTTTTTAGAAGGTTATACTTTTAAGACGTTGCGACCTGGAGACATTGTCAAGGGAGAAGTGATAAAAGTTTCTGATGAGGGGATTATTGCAAATATTGGCTATAAATCAGATGCTTTTGTGCCTAAAAATGAACTTTCTTTAAATCCTAATTTTGATGTAAAAAAGACCTTCAATGTTGAGGATGAGTTAGATTTATATATAATAAGTGTGGAAAATGATGAAGGAAATGTATTAGCCTCTAAAGTTATGGCTGATGATAAGCTGAGCAGAGAAAAAATTGAAAAAGCCTATAAAAATAAAGAGATAATTGAAGGAGAAATTATTGAGGTTGTAAAAGGCGGAGTGATTGCCTACTCATTAGGAGCTAAGGTTTTTATTCCTGCTTCTCAACTGGAATTACATTATGTCGATAAATTAAATGAATATTTAGGTAAAACTTTGCGGCTTCGAATAATTGAGTATATTCCCGGCAAGAAGATTGTTGGATCTCAAAAAGAAGTACTGAAACTAGAAAGAGAAAAAGTTAAAAAAGCGCTTTTATCTAATTTGAAAGAAGGAGACATAGTAGAAGGAAAAGTAAAAAACATAATAGATAAGGGAGCTTTTGTAGACATAGGAGGTTTTGATGGTTTTATCCCTCTAAGTGAAATTAGCTGGGAAAGAATTAAAAATCCGCGAGAAGTATTGGGAATTGGAGATAAAGTCTCGGTTTATATATTAAATGTGGATGAAAAAAAAGAAAAAATTACTTTGAGCCTGAGAAAAGTATTGCCAGATCCGTGGGAGAATGCAGAAACAAAATATCACGAAGGAGACGTGCTAAAGGGAACTGTTACTAATATTACGCCTTTTGGAGTATTTGTACAGCTAGAACCAGGGATAGAAGGATTGATTCATAAAAATAATTTAGAAAATAGTATCAAAACATACAAAATAAATGATACTATAAAAGTAGAAATATTGAATATAAACCAACAAGATAAAAAAATAAATCTTAAAGAAGTGCCTCTTGAAGAAGGAGATATTCCAGAAATAGAGCATCAAGAGCTTAGAATCACCTTGGGAGAAATATTTAATAAAAATTTTTAAACTGTCATGTAAAAAACCTTGACAAAAGAAAAAAATCTGCTAAAATTAAAATCATTGAATGTATACATTATTTTAGTAAAGGAGGCACGATACAAAATGAATGCTTTGGGTCGCCACATTTTGGCAGAAATTTATGGGTGCGATAGCAATATTTTAGACAACTTGGAATTAATCGAAGACATAATGGTTCAGTCTGCAATAGTGACAGGTGCAGAGATACGGGAAGTTGCTTTCCATAAATTTAATCCCCAGGGCGTAAGCGGAGTAGTGGTCATATCAGAATCTCATATAACTATCCATACTTGGCCAGAACTGGGTTATGCCGCGGTTGACGTATTTACTTGTGGTGATGATGTCAATCCGTGGGATGCCTGTAACTATATAGCGAAAATGTTAAGAGCACAAAACATGACTGCAACAGAGGTCAAACGTGGAGTCTTTGAAAAACCAGTGAAGGTGGTTAATTACTGATTAAACTTCAAAATATGAAGGATCTGGTTTGTTTGTGGCTTTTAAAGCCACTTTTTTCTATAATTAGGGGTGAACATATTTATGGTAGGTTATGAGGACTTTGTTAAAAAAATACATAAATTGACTGGAATAGATTTATCTTTATACAAAGAAAAGCAGATGAAAAGAAGATTAGAATCTTTAATCACTAGTCACAAATTTAGCTCTTATGAGGAATATTTTAATGAACTCTCTGTTAATAAGACATTATATGAAGAGTTTCTAAATTATATTACTATTAATGTGACAGAATTTTTTAGGAACCCTTCACAGTGGGAAATCTTAGAGAAAGACCTTTTACCTGACATTATAAAAAAAAGTTTTAGAGTCTGGAGTGCAGCTTGTTCTACTGGAGAAGAACCTTATTCTGTAGCCATGCTTTTAACAAAGTTTATAGATTTAAAAGATGTGACAATTATTGCTACAGACATAGATGGAAGAGTATTGGAAAAAGCTAAAAAAGGTATATATTCGGCTGAGAGTGTAAAAAAAGTACCTCAAGAATATTTAAAAAAATTCTTTAGAAAAATTGATGACAAAAGTTATCAGATAAGTGAAGATATTAGAAAAAGCGTACAATTTGAAAAGCATGACTTGTTAAATGATGAATATCCTAAAAATATAGATTTATTAATTTGTAGAAATGTGTTAATATATTTTAATGATACAGCTAAAGATAAAATATATAAAAAATTTTATGAGTCTTTAAATGATAACGGTATATTTTTTGTGGGTAGCACAGAGCAGATAATATTGCCATGTAGATACAATTTTGAACCAATTAAAACTTTTTTCTACAAAAAAATTATTCCACAGGGATAAAAGAGGTGTTAATAATAATGCCTACCAATATTTATGTGACTGAAGAAGAATTAAAAAAACAAGAAAAAATAATGAAAGAAATTGCAGAAGAAAATAAGGGTAAAAACCTTTATTATCACATTGAAACTTACGGCTGCCAAATGAATGTCCATGATTCGGAGAAATTGGCAGGTATGCTAGAAAAGATGGGATATAAATATACTGAAAATCTGGAACAAGCTGATGTTTTACTTTTTAACACTTGTGCTGTAAGAGAACATGCTGAAATAAGAGTATTGGGAAGAGTATCACAAATGAAAGAATTGAAGGCTAGAAATCCTAATTTAATTATTGGTGTATCTGGCTGTATGATGCAAGAAAAAAATGTAGTAGAAGCTATTAAAGAAAAATATTCCTATATAGACATTGTTTTTGGCACTCATAATATATATAAATTTCCACAGCTTTTATGGGAGGCTTTGAACTCTCAAGATATAGTTATAGATATTATAGAAGATACAAAAAATGTAATTGAAGAGTTACCTGTCAAAAGGGACAGCAATTTAAAGGCATGGGTTAATATTATTTATGGTTGCAATAATTTTTGCACCTATTGCATAGTACCCTATACAAGAGGCAGAGAAAAGAGCAGAAAGCCAGAAGATATAATAGCAGAAGTAAAAGAATTAGCCCAAAAAGGGTATAAGGAAATCACTTTATTAGGGCAAAATGTAAATTCTTACGGAAAAGACCTTGATGAAGATATAACTTTTGCAAAACTACTTTACAAGCTAAATGATATTGAAGGAATTGAGAGAATAAGGTTTATGACCTCTCATCCTAAAGATATTTCCGATGAATTAATATATGCCATTAGGGATTTAGATAAAGTTTGTGAACATTTGCATTTACCTGTACAAGCTGGTAGCAACAAGATTTTAAAAAAGATGAATAGAAAATACACCAAAGAACACTATTTAGAAATTATTGACAAAGTAAGAAGTAACATTCCAGATATTGCGATAACAACAGATATAATCGTAGGTTTTCCAGGTGAAACAGAAGAAGATTTTTTGGAGACGTTGGATTTAGTAGAAAGAGTGCGATTTGATGCCGCTTATACTTTTATTTACTCTAAAAGAGCAGGCACTGTTGCGGCAAATATGCCAGACCAAGTAGATGATGCTGTAAAACATGAGCGTTTAGAAAGACTTATAGAGTTGCAAAACAAAATCAGCTTAGAAAAAAGTGCAGAATTGAGAGGAAAAATTGTGGAAGTATTGATAGAAGGAATTAGTAAAAGAGACAGTAATAAATTGACCTCTCGAACTCGAACCAATAAAGTAGTCCACTTTGTGGGAGATGAAAGCCTTATCGGCAAACTTGCTAATGTTAAAATAACTGAAACAAAGGCTTGGACAATGCAGGGAGAATTAGTAGAAGTTATAAGATAAAACTGCGCCTATATGGGCGCTAATTTTTATGATATAATAAAGAGGAGTCGGAGGTGCAAAAAAATGGCCGTCACTCCAATGATGGAACAATACCTTAAAATAAAAGAAAAATATAAAGATGCAATACTCTTTTTCCGCCTAGGAGATTTTTATGAGATGTTTTACGAAGATGCGGAAATTGCTGCTAAAGAGCTTGAAATAGCTTTGACAGGGAGAGACGCAGGAACGGAAGAAAGAGCCCCAATGGCTGGTGTTCCTTACCATGCAGCAGACTTTTATATAGACAAGTTGATAAAGAAAGGATATAAAGTTGCTATTTGTGAGCAATTAGAAGACCCTGCAAAAGCAAAAGGATTGGTAAAAAGAGATGTAGTAAGAATATATACTCCGGGGACAATAATAAATCCTGAATCAATGGATGAAAAAACAAATAACTACCTTGTGTCTGTTTTTAAAGGAAGGGACAATTATGGAATTTGTGCTGTTGATGTAACAACGGGAGATTTATACGCTACAGAACTTAAAAATTGTAAAGACATTAAAAGAGTTTATGATGAAATAACAAAGTATGCTCCTTCAGAAATAATCGCTAATGAAGATTTTTTAAAAAATAATAAATACATAAAAATTTTCAAGAATAATAACTGTGCTGTAAATATCTATGAAAAGCAGCTTGACTATGAAGAAAAAATTAAATTAATAGAAACTCAATTTAATAAAAAATCCGAAGAATTAGGTATAAAAGATAAGCCTTATATGGCTAATTCGTTAGCGGCTCTTTTTAGCTATTTACAAGAATTACAAAAAACTGCTTTAAAGCATATAAACAAATTGCTTATATATGAAGATAACTCCTATATGGGATTAGACAGCAATGCAATAAAAAATTTAGAAATATTAGAGTCTAATAGAAACAAGTCAAAAAAAGGCTCTTTATTAGGAGTTTTAGATAAAACTGTAACTCCTATGGGAGGAAGGCTTTTGAAAAAATGGCTGGAAGAGCCTTTGCTTAACAAAGAGCACATTGATGCTCGACTGGAGGCAGTTGAAGAACTTTTTAATGATTATAAAAATCGCCAAGATTTAAAACAATTTTTAAACAAAATATACGATTTAGAAAGATTGGCTAGCAAAATTGTCTACCAGAGTATTAATCCAAAAGATTTTATTTCTATAAAGCTATCTCTGCAAAATTTGCCTTACATCAAAGAAATATTAGAAAAGTTCAATTCAAGGCTTTTAAAAGAGATATGCGAGAAATTTGATACTTTACAAGATATATACGAATTAATAGATAAGTCGATAAAAGATGACCCTTCTACTCAATTAAAAGAAGGAAATATCATAAAAGACGGGTATAATGAAACAGTAGATAAGCTAAGAAAGGCTTCAACAGAAGGTAAAAATTGGATCGCAAATCTTGAGGCTGAAGAAAGAGAAAAAACAGGCATTAAGAACTTGAGAATAGGTTACAACAAAGTTTTTGGCTATTATATTGAAGTTACAAAATCTAATATACCACAGGTTCCTGAAAGATACATACGAAAACAAACTTTGGCAAATGCAGAAAGGTATGTGACACCTGAGCTTAAAGAAATAGAAGAGACTATATTAGGAGCAGAAGAAAAATTAATTGAGCTTGAATATCAGCTTTTTAACGAAATAAGAGAAAAAGTAGAACTACAAATTGTAAGAATACAAAACACAGCAAAATATATAGCCACAATAGATGTACTCATTTCCTTTGCAGAAGTTGCGGAAACAAATAGATATATAAAACCGATAGTAGATTATAGTGACAGAATAGTCATCAAGGAAGGGAGACATCCAGTAATAGAGACTATTTCTGATGAATCTTTTGTAGCAAATGATATAGATATTGGTCCTGAAAATCCTATCATGATAATAACGGGACCTAATATGGCTGGTAAATCTACTTACATGAGACAGGTTGCTTTAATTGTACTGATGGCGCAGATAGGCTCCTTTGTCCCTGCTTCTTACGCTAAAATTGGAATTGTAGATAAGATCTTTACAAGAGTAGGAGCATCCGATGACATCTTTGCAGGACAGAGTACTTTTATGGTGGAAATGTCTGAAGTGGCAAATATATTAAAATCTGCCACTAGTAAAAGTTTGATAATACTAGATGAGGTAGGAAGAGGTACAAGCACTTATGATGGTATGAGTATAGCTCATGCAGTTATTGAATATATTCATGAAAAGATAAAGGCTAAAACTTTGTTCGCTACTCACTATCATGAATTGACAAAACTTGAAGGCAAGATGAGGGGAGTCAGGAATTATAATGTTTCAGTAGAAGAAAGAGAAGATGACATAATATTTTTACGAAAAATAGTACCTGGTGGCGCTGATAAAAGCTATGGAATACAAGTTTCAAAATTAGCAGGACTACCTTATAGCATTGTTGAAAGAGCAAAAGAGATATTGAACAGTTTGGAAAGTGATAAGGTCATAAAGTCCGAATTAGAAAATGCATCACAGCAACTTGCCTTTACTCAAATAGATATTTTTTCTACGGCAAAGGATTCGCTAATTGATGATATAGCCAGTTGCGATGTGGACAACATGACTCCTATTCAAGCTCTAAATTATTTATATGAATTAAAGGAGAAGGCAATCTCCTTGAGGAGCGGAGTATTATGAATAAAATTCATCTTTTAGATGAAAAGACAATAAATAAAATTTCTGCAGGAGAAGTTGTTGAAAGACCTGCCTCTATAGTGAAAGAATTAATTGAAAATTCTATTGACGCTGGAAGCAAAAATATTACAGTGGAAATTTTAGAAGGTGGCATTCCTTATATAAAGGTATCTGACGACGGTTGTGGAATGAATGAAATAGACGCTATTTTAGCTTTTGAAAGGCACGCCACCAGCAAGATAAAATCTGACAATGACCTTTATAGTATAGGGACATTAGGTTTTAGAGGAGAGGCCTTAGCTAGTATTGCGGCAGTTTCCCATGTAACTTTACAAACTAAAGAAGAAGGAGCTTTATTTGGTACTAAAGTTGTTGTGGAAGGTGGGAAGGTAATAGAAAAAACTACTTGTGGTTGTGCAAAAGGATGTAGTATTGAAGTAAGAGATGTGTTTTTTAATACGCCGGCACGAAGGAAGTTTTTGAAACGTCCTTCAACAGAAGCTATGTATATAACCGATGTTGTAACTAAATTGTGCCTTTCCCATCCTGAAGTTTCTTTTAAATATGTAAAAGACAGGAAACTACAGTTTATAACATCAGGCAATGGAAATATAGAAGATGTAATATTAAGGCTTTTTGGAAATGAAGTCTACTCTTCTCTTATGTCAGCTTCTTTTGAAAGTGAAGATTTGAAATTAAAGATTTTAGCAGGTAAAAATTCTTTAAATTATTCAAATAGGAATATGCAATTTTTCTATGTAAATGGAAGATACGTAAAAAATAAGACCCTTACAGCTGCTATCGATGAAGCTTTTAAGACTTATATACCTGTAAACCGATATCCTGCTGTTTTTTTGTACATGGAAATAGACCCAAGGCAGATTGATGTGAATATACATCCTTCAAAATTAGAGATAAAATTTTCAGATGAAAGAAGAATTTTTGAAGCTGTTTATAAAACTATAAAGGATAGCCTTCATAAATACAACTTGATACCAGAAGTAAAAATTGAAGAAAAGAAAAATATCTTTGAAATTGAAACTCCAACTATTTCAGCTGAGCAGACAAAATTATACTTGACTTCTTCTGATAAAGAATTAGAAGAGGAAAAAAAGAAATTTGACAATGAATTAAAAGGTAAGAATGTTTTTTTAAAAGATAATGTATTAAAAGAAAATAGTAAAAATAGTAGTTTAGATAACCATTTGGCTGTTTATGAGGAATATGAATATGAATATGAAAAAGAAGAAGTAAATAAAAATGACCTTGCTAAAAAAATAAGTGATATAAGAATAGTGGGCACATTATTTTCTACTTATATAATCGTAGAAAAGGAAGATGTATTCTATATAATTGACCAACATGCTGCCCATGAAAGGATTTTATATGAAAAATTTACTTCCCAATATGAAAAAATTCAAACAAGGCAGGTAACATTTCCTATTGTAGTAGAGTTACAACCAGGAGATTTAGAACTTGTTAATCAAGAAAAAGAGCTTTTAAATAAATTAGGTTATGCATTTGAGGAATTTGGGAACAATTCTATAATATTAAGAGAAGTGCCTGTAATTTTAGGACAGCCAGAAGCAAGGCAGTTATTTATAGATATAGTGGAAAAACTTAAAGATAAGGAACTTATCAATAAAATATCCTTAAAAGAAGAAAATATTATAATGATGGCTTGTAAAGCTGCAGTAAAAGCTATGGATAATTTATCTGAAAGAGAGATTTATAAACTCTTTGAGGATTTGAAGATTACAGAAAATCCTTACACCTGTCCTCACGGAAGACCTGTTATAATCGCTATAACAAAAACTCAGTTAGAAAAGATGTTTAAAAGAATTATGTAATATAAGGGTGATGGGATGGCTATACAAATTGTGCTTATTGTTGGGCCCACAGCCTCTGGCAAGTCTAAATTAGCAGTAGACGTGGCAAAAGAATTTAATGGAGAAATCATTTCTGCTGATTCTATGCAAGTTTATAAGTACATGGATGTTGGTACAGCAAAAATTACAAAGGAAGAAATGCAAGGCATCCCTCATTATTTGATAGATATTGTAGAGCCAAATCAAGAGTTTAGTGTAGCAGAATATGAAAAAAGAGCGAAAGAGATTATAAAGGATATTTACAAAAGAGGGAAACTTCCTATAATTGTAGGGGGAACTGGTTTATATATCAATTCAATAATTTACATCATGCACTTTTCTGATTTTGAAGGAAGCAAAGAATTTAGAGAGAAAATGAAAGAATTAGCAAATACTTATGGCAGTCAATATCTTTATGAGAAGTTAAAAAGTGTGGACCCAGAGGCAGCAAAAAAAATACATTCAAATGATATTAGAAGAATCATCAGAGCTTTAGAAGTTTATGAATTTACAGGCAAACCTATTTCTTACTATCAAAAAATGAGTGGTATGCGTTTAAATCTAAAGTATCAGCCTATAATGATAGGGCTTAATTTCAGAGACAGACAAATTTTATACGATAGAATTAATCAAAGAGTAGATGAAATGATAAAAAATAATTTGGTTGAAGAAGTGGTAAACTTGCTAAAAATCGGGTATAATAAAGACAGTACTGCTATGCAGGCTTTAGGATATAAAGAAATTGTCGAATATTTAAAAGGAGAGAGTTCTTTAGAAGAAGCTGTTGAAAAGATTAAAAAAGGGACAAGGAGGTATGCAAAAAGACAGATCACCTGGTTTAAGGGTTATAACTTTATCAAATGGTTTTTTGTAGATGACTATAAAAATTATGAAGAACTCAAAAAAAATATTATTAAATATTTAGCAGGAAAATTAAATTTTTGATAGAATATAACTAATGATACATATTAAAGAAGGGGGATAAAGATGGCAAGTTCAAAAGCAGCTATTAATTTACAGGATATCTTTTTAAATCAAGTGAGAAAAGAGCATGTACCAGTAACTGTCTACTTAATCAATGGATTCCAATTAAAGGGTTTAGTGAAAGGATTTGATAATTTTACGGTGGTGTTGGAGTCAGAGAACAAACAGCAACTTCTTATCTACAAGCATGCTATTTCGACAATTACACCCCAAAAGCCTGTAATCTTCTCTGCTTCTGATAAGGATGAGAAGAAAGAAGAGTAAAAACAAAAAAACAGTATTAGGGTAACTAATACTGTTTTTTTGAAATAACAAAGTAGGGGAGTTTTTCAAGATGAAGATTGGTTTTATAGGAGTCGGCAATATGGGACTTGCTCTTATAAAGGGCATATTAAAGTCGGATTTTATAGACGCTGAGGATTTAATTCTTTATGATCCGGTGAAAGAAAAAACAGCGGGGTTAGAAAAAGAATTTGGTGTTATTGTTGCAAAAGACAATATTGACCTAACTGAAAAGTCAGATATTATCATTTTAGCAGTAAAACCTAATATTTACGATGCTGTATTAGAAGAAATAAAAGTAAAAGTAACTGATAAAAAAATAATAATTACTATAGCTCCGGGTATAACTATAAGTCATGTCAAAGATATTTTAAAAACGGGAAAGATAGTGAGAACAATACCTAATACTCCTGCTTTAATAGGAGAAGGTATTACTGCTATAAGTTATTCACAAGAGATACAGCGAGAGGATAAAGAGATTGTGGAGAAGATTTTTAAAACCTGTGGGGAAATTGTAGAAGTAGAAGAAAAGTTAATTGATGCTGCAATGGCTGTCTCTAGTTGTAGTCCAGCATTTGTGTACATGTTTATTGAAGCATTGGCAGATGGTGGTGTACTATTGGGATTACCAAGAGATGTTGCGTATAAATTAGCTTCAAAGGCTGTAGCTGGTGCAGGTAACATGGTATTAAAAACAGGTTTTCATCCTGGCCAATTAAAAGACATGGTAACATCTCCAGGTGGTACAACTATTGAAGGTATAAGGATTTTAGAAAAAAATGCAATGAGAAGTGCAGTGATTGAAGCAGTGGCTGCAGCATATCAAAAAACAAAGGGATTGAAGTAAAAATGTCAAATAATATCGATGTTGTTGAAATATACACAGATGGAGCTTGTAGCGGTAATCCTGGTCCAGGTGGCTGGGCAGCAGTTTTACTGTACAAAGGAACAAAAAAAGAAATATCAGGATTTGAAGAAAATACTACAAACAATAGAATGGAATTAAAAGCAGTAATAGAAGCTTTGAAAGCCTTAAAAAGGCCTTGTAAAGTTAATTTATATAGTGACAGTAGTTATGTAATAAATGCCTTTAAAGAAGGCTGGCTTGAAAAGTGGCAGAAAAACAATTGGCTAAAATCAGATAAAACTCCAGTAGAAAATCAAGAGTTATGGAAGGAGCTTTTAAAGGTTTCAAAAAGACATCAAATCAATTGGATTAAAGTAAAAGGTCATGCAGATAGTGAATACAATAATTTATGTGATAGACTGGCTACAGAGCAAATAAAAAGAAATACTAAAAAGTTATAAGAGTTTTAAGCTCAAGGAATCTTAGTTTAGTAAGGTTCCTTGAGCTTTTTAATAATTTTGAACGCAGTCTCTAAAGTAGCTTGATTTAAGCATTATATGTATGGTATTATATATACAAGTAATTATACGAAATAACTATTTCGTATAATTAGAATTGTAGAAAGGAGTTTTGAGAATGTCTAATGAAATTTCTAATAATACTTCCAATAATGGTTCTATTAAATATCCCCCTCTGCTTGAAGAATTTTTAAACTACTTCTCAACTGTAAAAGCCCGTTCTTATAATACTGTAAAAGCTTATGCTTATGATTTAGTTTTGTTTTTGCGCTTTTTAAAGCAAAGACGCGGAAAAGTTAGTCCTAATGTAGAATTTGATGAAATAGATATTTCTGATGTAGATGTTGATTTGATAGAATCTGTTGATTTAAACGACTTATACGCCTACCTTAACTTTGTAGCTAACGAAAGGTCTAATACTCCCCCTGCTCGTGCTCGAAAAGTAGCAAGTTTAAGGTCTTTTTATAATTATCTTTACAAAAAAGCTAAAGTGCTAAGCAAAAATCCTACTCAAGAATTAGAGTCGCCAAAACTTTCTGTAAGACAGCCTATTTACCTCACCCTTGATGAAAGCAAGAAGCTTTTAAATTCTATAGATGGGCCTTTTAAAGAAAGAGATTACGCTATTATCACTTTGTTTTTAAACTGTGGGCTCAGAGTTTCTGAACTGGTGAATATAAATCTAGACGACATAAAAGATGATAAACTAACTGTTATAGGAAAAGGAAATAAACAAAGAACAGTTTATTTAAATGATGCGTGTATTGATGCAATAAATACATATTTAGAAGTAAGGCCAAAAGAAGGAGTCAAAGATAAAAAGGCTTTGTTTTTGAGCAAAAGGCTTAAACGCATAAGTGTTAAAACTGTACAATATACCGTAAAAAAACATTTAAAAAATGCTAATTTAGAAGGAAAAAAATATTCTGCCCATAAATTGCGCCATACAGCCGCGACTTTGATGTACAGATATGGTAATGTAGATATAAGGACTTTACAAAAGCTCCTAGGGCATTCTAACGTGTCTACGACGCAAATTTATACCCATGTAGATGATTCGCAATTAAAAGAAGCTGTAAATAAAAACCCTTTATCACAAAAGGAAGATTGAAAATAAAATTCAAGAGGAAAGATTTTCCTCTTGAATTTTATTTCGTAGCTTATTCTTCTTTGTAAATATTATTTAAAGCAATAGCTATTGCCAATTTTACTTGAGGATAAGTAAGACCACCTTGCACGTATGCGATATAAGGTTCTCTTATAGGTGCATCTGCACTTAACTCTATAGAAGATCCTTGTATAAATCCTCCTGCTGCCATTATGACTTTATCCTGATATCCTGGCATGTCCCACGGCTCAGGAATTACATGAGAGTCTACTGGGGACCCCATTTGTATTCCCTGGATGAAAGATATCAACTCTTTAGCAGTTTTAAATTTGATAGCTTGAACTATGTCAGTTCTTTCTTCGTCATATTTTGGAGTAACTTCATAGCCTAAGTCTGACATAATTTTCGCTAAAAGAGCAGCTCCTTTTAAAGCTTGTCCTACCACTTGAGGTGCAAAAAATAACCCTTGTAAAATCAATCTATTTAAATCTAAAGAAGGACCTACCTCTTTTCCTATGCCAGGGGCATATAGCCTATAAGAAGCATTTTCAACTAATTCCTTTTTTCCTACTACATATCCACCTGTAGGGGCAATTCCCCCACCTATGTTTTTTATAAGAGAACCTGCTATAATGTCGGCTCCTACTTCTGTTGGTTCTTTTATCTCAGTAAATTCTCCATAGCAATTATCTACAAATATAATTACATCTTCTTTTACCTTTTTAATTTCACTAATTGCCTTTTCTATATCTTCTATCTTCAAAGACTTTCTATAGTCATACCCTTTTGATCGTTGAATCATCACCATTTTAGTTTTTGAGGTTATTGCTTTTTTTACACTTTCTATATCTATTTTTCCATCATTAAGGAGGGGAATTTCTTTATATATAACTCCGTATTCTTTTAAACTTCCCCTCCCCTCCCCTTTTATCCCTATTACTTCTTCTAACGTATCATAAGGCCTCCCACAAGCCGAAATTAGCTCTTCATTTGGTTTTAAATTGCCAAATAGACATAATGCTATAGCATGAGTTCCAGATACGATTTGAGGCCTTACTAAAGCGTCTTCTGCGGCAAATATTCCTGCATATATTTTTTCGATTGTCTCTCGCCCGATGTCACCATATCCATAGCCAGTTGTGCCATTAAAATGGATATCGCTTAATTTGTTCTTTTGGAAATGATATATGACCTTATACTGATTGTACTCTACAGTCTTATCAATCTTTCTAAATACAGGATAACAATCTTTTTCTGCTTTTTCTATAACTTCGATTATTTTTGAGTTTATATGGAAATTGTTCTGCAAAAATTTTTTTGTGTCCATTTTCTCAGTCCTCTCTAATGTCTATACTGTCTATTGTTATTAAATCTTCTTTGGTTATATTTATTTTGTTTAAAACTCTTACAGCCTGTTTTCTAATTGCTCTTTCTATGATATTCCTTACAAGGCGCGCGTTTCCTATTTCTCTTGAATTGTCGTCACGAATCAATATTTTCATTAATTTTCTCTTTGCACTTTCTGTAAGCTTATATTGCCTGTTTTTTACCATGACTTCCGCAATCTGAAGAAGTTCATCTATAGTATAATCAGGAAAATCTATCTGGATTGGAAACCTGGAGCGAAGTCCGGGATTGGTATTTAAAAAATATTCCATTTCGTGTTTGTAACCTGCTAATATAAGTATAAATTTATTCCTATTGTCTTCCATTTCTTTGACAAGAGTATCAATAGCTTCTTTGCCAAAGTCTTTTTCTCCACCCCTTGCCAAAGAATAAGCTTCATCTACAAACAAAATTCCTCCCAAAGCTTTTTTTACATTTTCACGGACTCTGTGAGCAGTATGTCCTATGTATTCTCCTACTAGATCAGCTCTCTCTACTTCAACTACATGGCCTTTTTCTAAAACTCCTATACTTTTTAAAAGTTTTCCTAATATCCTTGCTACAGTAGTTTTGCCTGTTCCTGGATTACCTTTAAATATCATATGTAATACTATAGGTTCAGTGGCTAATCCTTCCTTTTTACGCTTTATTTGCAGTTGCGAGAAAGCGTAAATTTCTTGTATAATTTCTTTCACTTTATTAAGGCCTATCAAAGAATTTAGCTCTTTTAAAGCTTCTTCTTGTAATTTTTTATCATCTACAGTTGTTGTGACTTCTTTAGGTTTATCTTCTGACTTTTTTTCTATTTTATATCCTTCAAATTTATATCCTTCAAAGAAAACTGGCCATATTCCCATCTACCACCACATCCCAATACCATTTTTATTGTTATTCTATGATATTGGGATGTGGAAAGTGAACGAATTTTACACTTCTACTTTTGCT
Organism: Thermoanaerobacter ethanolicus JW 200; assembly: GCF_003722315.1. Taxonomy (NCBI): domain Bacteria; kingdom Bacillati; phylum Bacillota; class Clostridia; order Thermoanaerobacterales; family Thermoanaerobacteraceae; genus Thermoanaerobacter; species Thermoanaerobacter ethanolicus. The sequence continues at coordinate 1,859,583 of NZ_CP033580.1, forward strand.
TCTACATCTTCTTTAAAATCTGCTAAAATAGGGTTTACAATTTCCTTAATGTATTCTTCAGTCTGGCTTACAGCTCTTCCGGTAAATTTTATAGGGTCAACTAATTCTTTAATTTCTTCTTGGGAAAGTTTAAATCTTTGGTCATTTTGTATATAATCAAGCAACCTATTTTCTTCTCCATTTTTAACTTCTTCTGCCGCTTTTAAGGAGTATACTCTTATAGCTTCATGTAACTCTTGTCTGTCCCCACCTTTAAGTACAGCTTCCATTAAAATCTTTTCTGTAGCCATAAAAGGCAATTCCGTCATCACATTTTTTTCAATTACTTTTTTGTTTACTTTTAAACCAGACGCAATGTTTATATAAAGATTTAATATAGCATCTGTGGCAAGGAACATTTCGGGTATTACAATTCGTCTGTTAGCTGAATCATCTAAAGTTCTTTCAAACCATTGAGCAGAAGAAGTAATAGATGCATTTAAAAGTGTGACAATAACATACCTACTTAAAGCTGCCATTCTCTCGCTTCTCATAGGATTTCTTTTATAAGCCATCGCAGAGGAACCTATTTGTTTTTCTTCAAAAGGTTCTTCAATTTCTCTCAAATGTTGTAAAAGCCTTAGGTCATTGCTGAATTTGTGAGCACTTTGAGCAATACCGCTTAAAACAGACAAAAGCATAAAGTCATATTTTCTCGTATAAGTTTGTCCTGTCACAGGGAAGGACTTTTTATATCCCATTTTTTCTACTACTAATCTGTCTAGCTCTTTTACTTTTTCTTCATCACCACCAAAAAGTTCCATAAAACTTGCTTGTGTACCAGTGGTGCCTTTTACTCCTCTTAACATTATGTTTTCTCTTCTATATTTTAAATCTTGTAAATCGAGAATTAAATCTTGTATCCAAAGGCATGCTCTTTTACCAACCGTAGTAAGTTGAGCTGGTTGAAAGTGAGTATAACCTAAAGTAGGTAAATCTTTATATTTTAAAGCAAATTCGGATAGAACTTTTATTACTTTAAGAAGCTTCTTTTCAATTAGCTTAAAAGCCTTATCCATCAAAATAATGTCTGTATTGTCATCTACAAAAGCAGAGGTAGCTCCTAAATGGATTATAGGTTTTGCTTTGGGGCACAAAAGACCATAGGCATGTATGTGAGCCATAACATCATGTCGAAATTCTCTTTCGAATTTTTCCGCATCTTCATAGTTTATGTTGTCTATATTTTCTTCCATTTCTTTAATCTGCTCATCTGTAATATTGAGCCCTAATTCTTTTTCGCTTTTTGCCAAAGCTACCCATAATCTTCGCCAAGTTTTAAATTTTTCGTCGTCAGAGAAGATTTGGGCCATTTCTTTGCTAGCATATCTTGTTATTAACGGATTCTGATAAGTATCTCGCATATTTACCTCCTCATTATGCTTTATTTAAAAATTCTTCGATTCTATTTAAGCCTTTTTCAATATTTTCAATGGAAGTAGCATAAGAAATCCTAATGTAATTGTCCATTCCGAAGGGCAAAGCAGGAACAACTGCTACATTTGCTCCTTCAATTAAAGCATTTGCAAAATCTATGGAACCTCTAATAATTTTTCCTTTTATTTCTTTCCCAATGTATTCGTCTATATTTACCATTACATAAAAAGCCCCTTGAGGTTTATTTGATTTCAATCCCTTTATTTTATTTATCTTTTCCACCATATAAATTCTTCTTTTATTGAATTCTTCTGCCATTCTTTTAATAACAGTTTCATCTCCTGATAAAGCGGCTACACTGGCATATTGAGCAATTGAATTGGGATTTGAGGTGGTGTGACTTTGAATGTTTGACATAACCTTTGCAATTTCTAAAGAAGAAGCAGTATATCCAATTCTCCATCCTGTCATAGCATAAGCTTTAGACATACCGTTTACCAAAATTGTCAGTTCTTTAATTTTTTCATTTAAAGAGGCGATACTGATGTGACTGCCTTCGTAAATTAATTTTTCGTATATTTCATCTGAAATGACAAAAATATTTGCTTCTTCAATAATTTTTGCAAGTTCTTCTAACTCTTCTTTAGTATACACTGAGCCAGTTGGATTGTTGGGGGTATTTAAAATTAAAGCTTTTGTCTTAGAGGTAATAGCATTTTTTAATTCTTCGGATGTAATTTTAAAGTCATTTTCTGCTTTTGTTTTTACAAAGACAGGCTTTCCATAAGCCAGCCTTACCATCTCAGGATAGCTTAACCAATAAGGTACAGGAATTATAACTTCGTCGCCAGGATTTAAAATTGCACAAAGAGCGTTATATATAGAGTGTTTAGCACCATTTGATATGACAATTTGGTCTGGTTGGTATTTAAGGCCATTATCTTTTAAAAGCTTGTCGCATACTGCTTTTTTTAATTCAGAAATGCCTGAAGAAGGGGTGTATTTGGTGTAGCCTTTTTTTATAGCGTCAATTGCAGCTTCTTTTATGTAATCAGGTGTATCAAAATCTGGCTCTCCTACTCCGAAGTCTATAACGTCTATGCCTTGAGCTTTTAGCTGTTTTGCCTTTGCAGTTATTTCTAATGTCATAGAAGGGGTAATTTGTAAGGCATTTTGGGATAAATCCAATTTTTACACCTCCAGAGGGTTTTGCTATATGAATCACAATATTATTTTAACTTAATTATTTTGATATTTCTACAAAATTTTTAGCTTTACTTTTCAATATTTTTACATATTCATAGTCTAACTTTATGGTTCCTAAAAGGTCTCTGCCATCTACTTCTATACCGTGAAAATCTGAGCCTCCAGTTATGATTAACTTGTATTTTTTAGCTTTGTTTAAATACTTTTCTACATCTTCAGTAGTGTGTTTTGAATGGTAAACTTCTATTCCGATTAAACCTTTTGGGGCTAATTCCTCAATAATACTATCATCTTGAAGTAACCCGGGATGAGCTAAAACAGGAACACCTCCATTTTCTAAAATAAGGTTTATTGCTTCAAAAGGAGTGATTCTGTATCTTTCTACATAAGCAGGAGCACCCACTCCTATGTATTTTTCAAAGGCTTCTTTTACACTTTCTACATAATTCTTTTTTACCATGGCTCTTGCAATATGAGGTCTTCCTATGAATTTTTCACTTGTGAATTCCAATACGTCTTCTATAGAAATATCAATTCCTAATTCATTTAATTTTTTTAAAATCGCTTTAGCTCTGCCATTTCTCAGCTTTTTCATCTCTTCTAATTTTTCAGTAAAATTTTTATCGTGATAATTTATAAAATAACCTAAAATGTGAATTTCTTGATCTTGATAATAACAATTAAATTCAATTCCAGGGATAACTTCTATTTCATATCTCGAAGAAGCTCCTATGGCTTCCTCTAATCCATCAATCGTATCATGATCTGTCAGAGAAATACAACTAAGTCCGTGTTCTTTTGCCAATCGAACTACTTCAGAAGGTGAATTAGTTCCATCAGAAGCTTTTGAATGCATGTGAAGGTCTGCAAACATTATATCCCAACCTTTCTTCTAAATTTTACCTTTACAATTTAAAATAACCTGCAAAATGCAGGTTATTTTTTATCGTGGCTCTACAATTAACTTTATTGCTGTCCTTTCTTCACCGTCTATTTCAATGTCTGTAAAAGCAGGAATGCAAATTAAGTCAATCCCGCTTGGTGCTACAAAACCCCTCGCAATTGCAACAGCTTTTACAGCTTGATTTATTGCACCTGCACCTATTGCTTGTACTTCTGCACCTCCACGCTCCCTTAACACCCCTGCCAACGCTCCTGCTACAGCGTTTGGATTAGATTTTGCTGAAACTTTTAACACTTCCATTGTTTTTCCCCCTTAAAAACAAATGATTTTCTCTTTGTTAATATTCTACATTTGTTTTAAAAATCCTCCTTTTTATGCATAAATTTTATTAATCCGTTCTATGCTATAGCATTTTCCTGTTATTTCATTAACAGAAATTACAATGGCATTTATTTGGGCAGGACCTTTTGCAACTTCAAAGCGTACAGGTACAGAAGATGTAAATTTTTTAATTATTAATTCTTTATCTATTCCCAATATAGAATCACTAGGACCTGTCATGCCAACATCAGTTATGTAAGCTGTCCCATTTTGTAATATTTTCTCATCTGCCGTTTGTACATGAGTATGAGTGCCAAAAACACAACTTACTTTTCCGTCTAAAAAATATCCCATTGCTATTTTTTCAGAAGTAGCTTCTGCATGAAAATCTACGAGGATTATATTCGTCTCTTTTTTTAACTTTTCTATTTCTTCTAAGGCGACAAAGAAAGGATTTCTATTGCAAGGCATAAAGGTAGTTCCCTGCAAATTTATAATACCAATTTTTGTATTTTTAAAATTAAGTGCTATAGATCCTCTGCCAGGTGTTTCCTCTAAATAATTGGCAGGTCTTACAATTCGAATTTCTTCATCAATAAATTTTAATATTTCTTTTTGATCCCACACGTGATTTCCCATTGTTAATGCAGAAATTCCCATTTCAAAAAGTTCATCAGCAACTTTGCGAGTCAGTCCATTTCCTCCGGCAGCATTTTCTCCATTCGCTATAACTATGTCAATATTATATTCTGATATTAATTCTTGTAAGTGCTCTTTTAATATGTTTCTACCTGGTCTTCCAACTATATCGCCGATGATAAGTATCTTCATTCTTAACCTCCAAAAAATAATTTTCTTAAACTTATTATTACACAAACCTGGCTATTAAAACAATAGCTAATAAAAATTTATGATGAAACTTTTAAAGCGTGCTCATCGCACGCTTTTTTTCAATCCTTTATTTTGCATAATCTACAGCTACTGTCTCTCTTATGACAGTCACTTTGATTTGACCTGGATATTCAACTTCTTCCTCAATTTTTTTGCTTATATTTCGCGCCAAAATGACAATATCATCATCATTGACAATTTCAGGTTTTACCATTATTCTGATTTCTCTTCCTGCTTGTATAGCATAAGACTTTTCTACACCTTCAAAAGAATTAGCAATTTGTTCTAACTTATCTAAACGCTTAATATAGGCTTCTAAAGCTTCCCGCCTTGCACCTGGCCTTGCAGCAGAGATAGCATCTGCCGCTTGTACTAATACTGCCTCAACAGTCTGAGGCTCTACATCATTATGATGAGCCATTATGGCATGAATGACAGCATCAGACTCATGATATCTTTTAGCTAGTTCTGCACCTATCATTACATGAGGGCCTTCCACCTCATGGTCTACGGCCTTACCTATATCGTGTAAAAGTCCTGCTCTTTTGGCAACTAGGGCATCTGCACCTAATTCATAAGCCATAAGTCCTGCCAAATGAGCTACTTCGATTGAATGCTTTAAGACATTTTGCCCGTAGCTAGTTCTAAATTTAAGTCTTCCTAGTAACTTAATCAGCTCGGGATGCAAACCGTGAATTCCTACTTCAAAAGCCGCTTCTTCTCCTGCTTTGATTATCATGTTGTCTACTTCTTTTTTAGCCTTTTCTACCATTTCCTCTATTCTTGCGGGATGTATTCGCCCATCTTCAATTAATTTTTCCAGCGCAATCCGCGCAACTTCTCTTCGTATAGGGTCAAAGCCTGAAATAACAACAGCCTCAGGAGTATCATCTATTATAAGGTCAATTCCCGTCAATGTCTCTATTGTCCTTATATTTCTACCTTCCCTACCTATTATGCGACCTTTCATTTCATCATTAGGAAGGGTAACAACAGACACAGTTGTTTCTGCAGCATGGTCAGCCGCACAACGTTGAATGGCATTGCTAATTATTTCCCTTGCTTTCATTTCTGCTTCTTCTTTAGCTTTGTTTTCCATTTCTTTAATCATTACAGCCATTTCATGTTGTATATCTTTTTGAACACTTTCTAATAAAATGGCTTTTGCTTCTTCACGGCTTAGTCCCGAAATTCTTTCTAATTCTTCTATTTCTTTTTGATGGAGTAAAGAAATTTGTTCTTCCAATTGTTGAATTTCTTTTTGTTTTTCTTCTAGAAGATTTTCTTTTTGTTCTAAAGTTTCGGCTCTTTTATCCAGGGTTTCTTCTTTTTGAAGGAGTCTTTTTTCTAAACGCTGTAATTCACCTCTGCGATCCCTTATCTCTTTTTCTAAATCAGTTCGCATGCGGTGAATCTCTTCTTTAGCTTCTAATAAGAGCTCTCTTTTTTTATTTTCAGCGTCTCTTTTTGCACTTTCTAATATGGTACGCGCTAAATTTTCTGCGCTTTTTATTTTAGATTCTGCAATAATCTTTCTTGCAAAATAACCAATTAGAAAGCCGACTGCTATTGCAATAAGTGCTGTGATTATCAATTCAACATGGCTAATACTCTTACACCTCCTTAGTAGTTATTCATATTTTATTTTAGACCCTTTTCAAAATTATGTCAAGTTATAAATCCTTTTCTTTCAAGGCATCGCTAATGTTTTCAATTTGAAAACCATTGTTGTAAAGATAGTTTTTTAACTTTTTAGTTTCTTCTTGGGATTTTAATTTTTTTTCAATTATTTTTTTTATTATTTCAACTTCTTTTTCTTCAGGATAAAAATTGTTTAAACTTTCTTGGATCAATTCTTTATTAATTCCTTTTTTTACAAGTTCGTAATAAATTTTTCGCCTGCTATACAATTGGTTTATTTTTTGTTCTATAAATAATTTGGTATAAACTTCGTCATTGATATAGTTATAGCTTTTCAGCTTTTCAATAACACTTTTTATAATATTCTCTTCAAAACCTTTTATTTCAAGCTTTTGAGAAAGTTCTTTTTCTGTTAACATTTTTCTTGATAAAAGTTTAAATGCGTAGTCACTCGCTTGTCTTGTTGCAGTATAGTTTACATAATAATTATACTGTTCACTATCTAGTTCTTTTCCTTCCTCTATGCCTAAATAGATCAAATCTTCTAAATTGCAACTAAAGGCATATTCTCCATCTATGTAAACATTATATTTTTTATTTTTTTTCTGCTTTTCTATAGTAGTTATTATCATGCTTATTTCTCCTTTTGTAATAAAATAACCCCACAATAAGGGGTCATTCTACTATTGCATCAGGGGAGGATTTTATTTTATTATAAGCTAGATTGAAATTTTCTCTAATTTTTCTTTCAATTTCATCTGCGATTTCTTTGTTTTCTTTTAAAAATTGCTTAGCGTTTTCTCTTCCTTGCCCTAATCGTATATCTCCATAGGAATACCAAGCACCACTTTTTTCAATTATGTCTATACTTGTGCCAATATCCAAAATGCTTCCTTCTCTTGAAATACCTTCTCCATACATTATATCGAATTCTGCTTGTTTAAAAGGCGGAGCAATTTTATTTTTTACAACTTTTACACGCGTTCTATTGCCGATTATCTCATTTCCCTGCTTTATTGCATCTACTTTTCTCACATCTAGTCTTATTGTGGCATAAAATTTCAGTGCTCTTCCTCCAGGGGTTGTTTCAGGATTTCCAAACATAACACCTACTTTTTCTCTAAGCTGGTTTATAAAGACCACAATAGTTTTAGACTTACTAGTAACCCCTGCTAATTTTCTCAAAGCTTGAGACATCAGTCTCGCTTGAAGCCCTACATGGCTATCTCCCATTTCACCATCAATCTCCGCCTTAGGTACTAAAGCAGCAACAGAGTCTATCACAATTATGTCAACAGCACCACTTCTAACAAGGGCTTCTGCAATTTCTAAGGCTTGTTCGCCCGTATCAGGCTGCGCCACCAATAAATCCTCAATATTGACCCCAAGATTTTTTGCATATACAGGATCAAGAGCATGTTCTGCATCTATAAAAGCACCCGTTCCTCCCATTTTTTGTGCTTCTGCTATCATATGTAGCGCTAAGGTAGTTTTTCCTGAAGACTCAGGGCCAAAAATTTCTATGATCCTCCCTCTGGGGACACCTCCGACACCTAAAGCAATGTCTAATTCAAGAGAACCTGTAGGTATTACTTCTACATTCAATTTTGCAGTATCTCCCAATCTCATGATAGAGCCCTTGCCAAACTGCCTCTCTATCTGACTTATAGCCATTTCTAAAGCCTTTTGTTTTTCTATCATTTATTATTTACCTCCCAAGAATACAAGGTATTGTATTAAATTAATTATATATTAATGGACATAACTAGTCAATTTTTATTCCCAGAAGATATCTTCTTACAATGTCTAAAGCATGTAGTACTGTCCTTGTCCTTATTTTACTTCTATCACCACTTAACATTAGTTTTTTTACATAGACTTTTTCATTGGTAGCAAAACCCACATACACTAATCCTACGGGCTTTTCAGGTGTTCCACCTGTAGGTCCTGCAATTCCAGTAGTAGACAAACCAAAATCAGCATTGGCCAATTTTCTTATATTTTCTGCCATTTCTTTTGCTGTCTCATGGCTTACTGCTCCATAAGACTCTAAAGTAGATTTTCTAACCCCTAAGATATTTTCTTTAGCTTCATTGCTGTAAGAAACAACACCTAAATTAAAGACTTTTGAAGCCCCTGATACATCTGTTATCTTTTTTGCCAATAAACCACCTGTACAAGATTCAGAGACAGCAAGAGTTAATTTGTTTTTCTGTAGTAATTTTATCACGACTTCTTCCATTTCTTCCTCATCTACAGCGTATATATAGTCACCTATGATACCTCTAATCCTTGATTCCATATCCTCAATCATTTCTAAAATTTCTTTGTCATCATGTCCTTTTGCAGTTATTCTCAAAGTTACGTATCCATCACCTACTAAAGGAGCAACAGTAGGATTAGAATTAAACAAAAGAGGTTTTACCATTTCCTCTACTTTTGATTCACCTAAGCCAAATATTTTGATTACTCGAGACTTTATAGTTTCATTAGTTTTGCTTTTAAGATAAGGATATACAGATTCCTCAAACATCGGAATTAGCTCAGAAGGTGGACCAGGCAAAATTATGATGATTTTGTTATCTTTTTCTATTATACAGCCAGGAGCTGTTCCATTTTTATTTGGCAAGATTTTTGCACCTTCTGGGAAAAAGGCTTGTTTGAAGTTGTTCATGGTAGGTGTTTGTCCTATTTTTTCAAAAAATCTTATTATCTCTTCTTTTGCTTCTATGTTTTCTACAAGAGGAAGACCTAAAAAAGAAGCCACTGTCTCTTTTGTAATGTCATCAACAGTAGGGCCTAATCCACCTGTTGTTATTATAAGGTCAGAGCGGTTAAAAGCGATATTTAAACATTCTTTTAATCTTTCTTCGTTATCTCCAACGTTAGTATGGAAATATATATCTATACCTAAAAGAGCCAATTTTTCAGATAAATATTTGGCGTTAGTATTTAAAATTTGTCCTAATAAAAGCTCTGTGCCAACAGAAATAATTTCTCCTCTCAATTAAAACACCTCTTTAATCTTTGAATAAATTTTTAGATTTTATAATATAATCTACACCCGAATAAATTGTCAAAATTAAAGCTATATACACCATTATAGTGTCGAAAGGAAAATTTATAAGGCTAAAAGGGTAATTATTAAGCATCAGTGCAATTACTGCTATCATTTGAAAAGTAGTTTTGTATTTACCGTAATTGCTGGCAGCAATGACAATTCCCTTATCAGCAGCAACTGTCCTAATACCTGTTATTAAAAATTCCCTTGCTAATATAACTACTACAATCCAACTTTGAATGCGTCCCATTTGCACTAAGGCTATTAGAGCAGAAGAAACCATTATTTTGTCTACCAGTGGGTCCATAAATTTCCCAAAATTAGTTATTTGATTAAACTTTCTTGCCACATATCCATCAAATTTGTCGGTCAATGCTGCAAGTAAAAATATTCCTGCAGCTATAAAATCGTTGTAGGGACCTCTGACAAGCATAAAAAACATAAAAATAGGTATTAAAAAAAGTCTTAACATTGTAAGTTTGTTTGCTAAATTCATTAATATTCCCCCACCAAATCGTACTCATAGGCATCTGTTATAGTTGCTACCACAAAATCTCCAGCTTTGAGTTTTTTGTTGCTTTTTACATAAACAACACCATCAATCTCAGGGGCATCCATATAACTTCTGCCATAATATATTCCATCTTCAAAGCCTTCAATTAGTACCTCTAACTGCTTCCCCACTTTTGAAAGATTATGCTGATAAGAAATTTCTTTTTGTATCTCCATCAACTCTTGTTGTCTTTTAATTTTGACACTCTTTTTAATTTGAGGCTTCATATAATACGATTTAGTTCCCTCTTCTCGAGAATATGTGAAAACTCCTACTCTCTCAAATCTTTTTTCTTTTATGAACTGTTTTAAATCCTCAAATTCTTCTTCTGTCTCTCCAGGGAAGCCTACCATAAAAGTAGTGCGTATTACCATGTTTGGAATGCTACGCAATCTACTTATAACCTCTTCTATTTTTTGTCTATTAGTATTTCTATTCATTCTTTTTAGGACTTCATCATGAGAATGTTGTAGCGGAATATCAATATATTTTACTATTTTTTCATTGTTTTTTATCTCTTCAACAAGTTCTTCTGTTACACTATCAGGATATGCATAAAGTAACCTAATCCACTTTAAACCATCAATCTTAGAAATTTCTTTTAAAAGTTGGGGCAGCATAAATTTTTTATAAACGTCTACTCCATATTTTGTAGTGTCTTGAGCAATGAGTATAAGTTCTTTTGCACCTTTTTTGACGAGTTCCTCGGCTTCTCTAAGTATGTCCTCCATTTTGCGACTTCTGTATCTTCCTCTAATCTTTGGAATTATGCAAAAAGAACAAGCATTGCTGCAACCTTCTGCAATTTTTAAATAGGCGTAATAATTTGGCGTAGTTAAAATGCGCTGTATTCCTTCATCATTTAGTAAATTAGCGTGTCCATATTCTAAAACAGTTTTTCCTTTTTCTATTTCTTCTATTACTTCTGCAATTTTGGGGAAATCTCCAGTGCCAATTACTGCATCTAATTCGGGAAGTTCTTTTAATAATTCTTTATTATATCTTTCAGACAAGCAACCAGTTGCAATAAGGTATTTTAGCCTGCGGTTTTTGAGTTTTCCCATCTCAATGATGTACTCTATCGACTCTCTTTTTGCATCTTCTATAAAGCCACAAGTATTTATAATGAGTATGTCAGCTTTATTTTTATCATTTACTATGTTATAACCTTTTTCTTTTAAAATTGCTAACATTTTTTCCGAATCAACTGTGTTTTTGGGACATCCAAGGGATATAATTCCTACATTTTTCATCTGCATTTCCTTTCTATTTTAAGATTCTTCTAATATTTTTTTTATTTCTTCTTTTGATAGAAGAATTTGCCTTGGCTTAGAACCATCATAACCGCTTATAATACCTTTTTGCTCTAATTGATCTATAATTCGGGCAGCTCTCGCGTACCCAATTCTTAATCTTCTTTGTAACATTGAAATAGAAGCTTGCCCTGTTTCTAAAATTACAGAAATAGCATCTTCTAATAACTCATCCTCTTGTTGTTCAAAAATTTTTCCATTTGTCTTTTCCTCAATTTCTATTTCTTCGTACTGAGGCTTAGAATGATTTTTTAAGAAATTTACTACAGCTTCTACTTCTTCTTCAGAGATAAAAGCTCCTTGAATTCGCATAGGTTTTGCTGCTCCTATAGGGTTAAAAAGCATATCGCCTTTTCCTAAAAGTTTTTCTGCACCTGTCATATCCAAGATTGTTCTTGAGTCAATTTGAGAAGATACAGCAAAAGAAATCCTTGAAGGGATGTTGGCTTTAATAACTCCCGTTATTACATCAACAGAGGGTCTTTGGGTAGCAATGACCAAATGAATGCCAGCAGCTCTTGCCATTTGAGCTAACCTAAATATATATTCTTCTACTTCTGCAGGAGAGACCATCATTAAGTCAGAAAGCTCATCAATTATGATTACAATTTTATATAAGCTGTTTTCTTTGTATTTTTCGTTATAGCTGTCTATATCTCTAACTCCATATTGGGCAAATAAATTATAACGCTTAGTCATTTCTTGTACTGCCCAATTTAAGACACCGGCTGCCTTTTTAGGGTCTGTGACAACCGGAGTTAAGAGATGAGGAATGCCGTTGTAAATATTAAGTTCTACTACTTTTGGATCTATCAATATCATTTTCACCTGTTGTGGAGGGGCTTTGTATAACAAACTCACTATAAGAGAATTTATGCAAACACTTTTACCAGAACCTGTCGCACCTGCAATGAGCAAATGAGGCATTTTAGATAAATCTGCTATGACAATATTACCAGCGATATCCTTTCCTAAACCAATTGCTAAGCCTGATTTAAAATTTCTAAACTTTTTGCTATCTATTACTTCTCTCAAATATACTGGAGCTATTTTATCATTTGGGACTTCTATTCCAATAGCAGATTTACCAGGAATCGGCGCTTCTATTCTCACAGAAGGCGCAGCTAGACTTAAAGCAATGTCATCTGTTAGACTCACAATTCTGCTAACTTTGACTCCTGCACTAGGTTGCAATTCAAAACGAGTAATTGCAGGCCCCTTTGTCACTTGGATAACTTTTGCATCAACTCCGAAGTTTTTAAGGGTGTCTTCTATTTTTTTTACTTTCTCTATTAACACTTCATTTTTTATTTTTGGTGGGGGAATTGCCTCTTTTAAAAGGGTTATAGGAGGAGGAAGATACTCGCTTTCTATAACCTCTTCTTTATCTTTTGTACCTTTTTCATAGATTTTTCTTTCTTCTTCTACTTGTTCAATTATATCGATTGTTCTATTTTTTTCTGTTATATTTTCTTCAATTAAAGGTGTGAAATCCTCCTGAGAAGTAGAGGTAGAAATTACTTCCTTCTCATGGTCTGTTTTTTTTATCTTTTTTTTACGTTGTTTAAACTTCTGATAGGAAGATTCCATCAGGTTTACGATAGATACATTTGTAATAAGCACTATAAAAATTGCCAAAGAAGAAAACAATAATATATAGCTTCCTGTGATACCCAAAAGTTTTACTAGAAAATATACCAGTAAGGCAGCAACAACTCCTCCACCCATATTGTTTATACCATTAGTGTAAGCAGCTAAAATATAATTTTTTAATCCTTCATTAGAAGGGAAATAATACAAATGATCTAAACTTATGAGGGTTAGAAAAAGTCCAAAAAGTGCTGCAGCTTTATGTAATTTTATAAAATCTCGATTATTAAAAAGAAACATCAACGCAAATACTAAAAGTAAAGCAGATACAACATAAGAACCTATCCCAAAAGAACCCTTTAAAAAAATTCCTATGTTTTTACCTATAGCACCAGTTGTATCTGTATAAAGGCTTAAAAAAGAAATAAGTGTAAAAGCCAAAAATATAATTCCAATGATTTCGTTTTTGAGAGACTTTTGTTTTTTATCAATCATATATACCACCTGTTTATAATTTCTTCTATAAAAATTTTAGTATTAATTATGTAAAATAGCAACAAAAAAATAGATGTGCTAATTTTTTAAACACATCTATTATAACACAAAAATTTTTCTAATAAATACTTATCATGCTTCCTGGAGTATATTTTGCGTCTAGGTAATCAAAAGGATTAGTAGAATACATTCTTTGAATTATATAATTTCCATTTGAGAGTTTTTCTACTACTAACTGTTTATTCCCCATCTTTAGTTCTATATAATTGGTGGGTATATCTTCTCTTTTTTCAAAAATTAATTCATAGGGAATTATTGTATATAACATTATTCTTCACCTTTCTTTTTTTCTCTTTCTTCTATCATATTGTGTAACCTCTTTAAAGCTTCTTTGATACCCCCTATTTCGTCAATCAAACCGTAATCTACTGCTTCTTTTCCAACTAAGATTGTTCCTATGTCGTTGGCTAATTCTCCAGTTTTAAGCATAAGCTTCATAAAAGTATCTCTTTTTATTTTTGAATTTCGCACAATAAACTCTACTATTCTATCTTGCATTTTGTTGAAATAATCAAAAGTTTGGGGAACTCCTACTATTAATCCTGTCATTCTGATAGGGTGTATTGTCATGGTAGCACTTGGCACTATGTAAGAATAATTTGCTGAAACTGCTAAAGGCACCCCGATACTGTGACCTCCACCTAATACTATAGATACAGTAGGCTTAGAAAGGCTTGCTATCATTTCTGCAATAGCAAGACCTGCTTCCACATCTCCTCCTACAGTATTTAATAAAATCAAAACTCCTTTTATATTAGGGTTTTCTTCTATTGCTACCAATTGTGGTATTATGTGTTCATATTTTGTGGTTTTGTTTTGTGGAGGCAGTATCATGTGGCCTTCAATTTGCCCTATTATAGTAAGACAATGAATATTGCTTTCAAAATTAGGTACGTTTGTCTGGCCTAAATTTTTTAAATTCTCCTGAACATGTGGTAAAGTCTGAGGTTGTTCTGTTTCTTCATTTTTTAAAAAATTGCTCATCTTTATCACGCTCCTAATAATTAGTATAAAAAAAAAGCGCAATAGTATGCGCTCCCCTTTTAAAGATTAAATTCGTCATGTAGAACTCTAACTGCTTCTTCAGCTTTATCTTGACTTACAAGGCAAGAAATAGTATTATGAGAGTCAGCTGTTTGATAAATTTCTATATTATGCCTTGATAATGCCTTTATTACTCTTGCCATTACTCCTGGAACGCCTCTTATTCTATTACCAATTATAGAGACTTTTGAGCAATTAGTTCTGTAGGAATATTTTATATTGTTTTCTTCAAGAAGTTTTTGTAACTTTTTAAAATCCATCTCTGATATTGTAAAAACTTGTTTTTCAGGAAAAATATTAATAAGGTCAATGCTTATTTTTTCTTCTGCAATTTTTTCGAATATACTTTCTGTATTTTCACTGTTTTCTAGCACGATTTGAACTCTATGGTCCATATTGGCAATTCCAGTGACTAATTTGTCTATATCGTAAATATTATCGTAAGCCTCATTATATTGAGTTATAATGGTACCTGGACTGTCTGACATGGTATTTTTTATAACAAGGGGTATATTACCTCTCATTGCTATTTCTACCGCTCTAGGATGTACTACCTTTGCTCCTTGTTCTGCAAATTGGAATACTTCATTATAACTTATTTTTTTCAAAATATGAGCTTTTGAAACAATGCGAGGATCTGCTGTCATTATTCCATCTACATCTGTATATATTTCTACCGCGGAAGCTTTTAGAGCTTCACCTAAAAGAGCAGCAGTTGTATCACTGCCTCCTCGCCCTAACGTAGTTAAATCTCCTTCTTCTGTGATACCTTGAAAACCTGCTACTACAGGAATAATTCCCTCTTTTAAACTTTCTAAAAGTCTTGTTGGTTCTACTTTTATAATTTCCGCATTGCCAAAATTATCATCTGTTATAATGCCTGCTTGTCCTCCGGTAAATACTTTTGCTTTATAACCCTTCTTTGATAGGGTTGCAGCAAAAGTCACACTGGAGATTATTTCACCACAATTCATCAATAAATCTAATTCTCGTTTTGAAATATTGCTATCTATTGATTTAACCATGTTTATTAGAGTGTCTGTGGCATAAGGATCTCCATTTCTTCCCATTGCAGAAACTACTACTACCACGCTAAAACCGTTTTTAACTGCCTCAATTACTTTTGATGTAGCCATTTCTCTTCTCTCAGGTGTTGATACAGAAGTTCCACCAAATTTTTGTACCAATATTTTCACGTTCTCATCCTTTCCTTTTGAAGGTATCTAAGTTGAGACATTTTATATTATTATACTTCATTAAAGTGATAAAGAAAAGTAATATTTTTAATAAAACCGTCTTTTCTTTTCTTCGAATTCCACAATAAGCATATCGTCACCAATTTTTCTTATAGAGTCCCAACTTATTTCAATATAGTTTGTCTTTCCTCTAAATAAACCTTTTGATTCATATACTATTATTGAATGAATCCTTCCTGTTTCTTCATCAATAACTAAATCTGAATCTTCTACTAATCCCCATCTTCTTCCATCCGTTAAATTTACAATTTCTTTATTTCCAAATTCGCTTAACCGCATAGAACCCCTCCTTATATACCGGTATGGCCAAATCCTCCTTCATCTCTTTTAGTTTCTGAAAGGATTTCTGCCTCTACTATTGTTGGTCTTACTATTTGATTGATTACCATTTGAGCAATTCTTTGTCCCCTTGCGATTTTGACTGCTTCTTTTCCTAAATTGATGACTATCAATTTTATTTCTCCTCTGTAATCGGAATCAATTGTACCAGGAGTATTTAAAAGAGTTATTCCGTAGTTTAAAGCTAGGCCGCTTCTTGGCCTTATTTGGGCCTCAAAATTTGGAGGAAGTTCAATTTGTATACCTGTTGGAATTAGTTTTATTTCGCCAGGTTGTAATATGACTTCCTCTTTAACATTAGCATATAAATCCATGCCAGCGGCTCCTTCACTCATATAAGCAGGCAAAGGTAAGTCTTTAGCATCATCAGTTTTTTTAATCTTAAGTATTATGGACATTTTCTAACCACCCTTTATCTCTTTTGTTTAGTTTTCCAACCACGGCTATGCTCATGTCATCAGGATTTATAATTTTTTTAGCTAAGTCATTTATTTCCTCGTAAGTTAAGTTATCTATTGTTTGAAGTATTTCCTCTACAGTATGCACTTTATTAAATAAAAGCATGGATTTTCCTATTGTGCTCATTCTACTGCTTATACTGTCTAAATCCATTAATACATTTATGCGAAGTTGCTCTTTAAATTTATCAATCTCTTCTTTTGCTAAACCTTTTGAATACACCTCTTCTATTTCTTGCAAAATTAAGTCATATACCTTTCTAAAATTATTAGCGTTCATACTAGCAAAAATAGAAAAAACCCCAGCATGGTGATAGGTAGAAGGATAAGAATAAATCGAGTAAACCAATCCCTTATCTTCTCTTATTTTTTGAAATAGTCTTGAACTCATTCCTCCACCAAAAGCATTATTAATGACGGCTAATGCATATACTTTCCTTAAGTCATAAGTTATCCCAGGTAAACCAATACATAAATTTACCTGTTCAAAATCTTTTTCATAAAAAGCTTTGTTTTTATGCCAAATTGGAGAAGTTAATTGAGAAATAACATTAGTTTTTTGAATTTTTGATAAATATTTTTGCAGTATTTCATAGATATCATCGCCAAAATTTCCTGCTATAGAAATGACTATGTTATCTTTGTTATAATGGGCATTATAATAATTTACAATTTGTTCTTTGTTTAGCTTTTTAATAGTAGAAAAAGTACCAAGTACAGGGAAAGACAAGGGATGTCCTTTCCATATTGTTTTTGCTAAAAGATTATAAGCTACGTCTTCAGGAGAATCTAATTCTGTCAATATTTCTTCAAAGATGACTTGCTTTTCCTTTTCTATGTCTTCTTCTTTAAAGGCAGGGTTAAATACCATATCAAAAAGTATATCAAGACCTTGTTTTACGTGAGTATTTAAGACTTTTATATAAAAACAGGTACTTTCTTTTTCAGTAAAGCCGTTTAACTGTCCACCAATACTATCCATTTCTTCCGCAATTTGCTTTGCACTTCTTAGCTTAGAACCTTTAAAAACCATGTGTTCTATAAAATGAGATATTCCGTTTATAGCTTTATGTTCGTACATAGAACCTGCTTTAATCCATATCCCTATGTATACAGAATATGCGTGAGGAATTTTACAAGTTACAACTTTTACTCCTTCAATAATCTTTTGTTCGTACATTTTATCCTCCTTTGCAAATTTAATTATTATTATAGCAAATTTAATTGTTATCTACAATTACTTCCGATACTTTAGTTATTTTATAACCTTTTTCTTTAAGTTGTTTTATTATCTGTGGCAATGCTTCCACAGTATTTTGAGTAGGGTGCATTAACACAATAGCACCGTTGTGATATTTAGTCATAACTCTATCTACAATTGTTTGAGGACTTGGATTATTCCAATCTATGGTGTCCAAACTCCATAGAATAACTTTATATCCTAATTGTTCTGCTACTTTTACTACTTCATCATTGAAATCACCATACGGTGGTGCAAAAAGGGTAGGTTTTGTTCCTGTAATTTTTTCTAAAATTTCACCGCTTTTTTTAATATCTTCTTCATATTGTTGCCGACTTAAATTTGTATATTTTACATGTGTGTATCCATGACTTCCGATTTCATGGCCTTTTTGATAAATATCTTTTACAACATCAGGATTTTTTTCTGCCCATTTTCCTTCAAAAAAAAATGTAATATGGATATTGTTATCTTTAAAAATATCTAACATTTTTGGTATGTACTCATCTCCCCATGCGACGTTGCAAGCAAAGGCAATCTTTTTTTCCTTTGTATCTCCTTTATAAATAGGTTCATTGCTGTTAAAAACAGAAACGCTGCGTGTAATTATGTAAATTAAAAAGATGAGCAGTAATATTGCTAAGGAAAAAATAATCCAAAAGCTTTTTTTAGGATATTTTATATAAAATATTTTCATTATAACACCACCCGTTGATATTCTCACTTTAATTTTATTCAAACAGGCGGCGAATATATTACTAAAAAATAAAAAACATAAACCGTGGGTCGGTTTATGCCTTTAGTTTCTTTCTTCTTCCTCTTCATCAGGCAATGCGTCTTTTCTTGAAAGGCTTATTCTTCCGAGTTTGTCTATATCTGTGACTTTTACCAATATGTCATCGCCAACTTTTACTACATCTTCTACTTTTTGTACCCGTTTTTTTGATAGCTTAGAGATGTGGACAAGTCCTTCTTTACCAGGAGCAATTTCTACAAAAGCTCCAAAGGGTGTTATTCTAAGCACTTTTCCTAAATAAATTTCTCCTACTGCTATATCTTTTGTTATAGCCTCAATCATTTGCTTAGCTCTTTCGCCAGATCTCAAATCAGAAGCAGTAATGTATAACCTGCCATCTTCTTCAATATCAATTTTTACTCCCGTTTCTGCAATAATTTTACTTATGGTTTTGCCACCAGGTCCGATTATTTCTCTAATTTTTTCAGGGTCAACTACCATCCTTATAACACGAGGTGCGTATACTGATAACTGTTTTCTCGGTTCTTTTATAACTTCTAACATTTTGTTGAGAATGTATAGTCTGCCCCTTCGGG
Organism: Thermoanaerobacter ethanolicus JW 200; assembly: GCF_003722315.1. Lineage (NCBI taxonomy): Bacteria > Bacillati > Bacillota > Clostridia > Thermoanaerobacterales > Thermoanaerobacteraceae > Thermoanaerobacter > Thermoanaerobacter ethanolicus. The sequence goes on from NZ_CP033580.1 coordinate 1,878,703, forward strand.
CCTTTTCTAAAGCCATTTTCAAAATTTCTTTGTCAATTCCAGGAATTTTTATATCCATTTGTATCGCTGTGATTCCTTTTTCTGTGCCTGCTACTTTGAAGTCCATATCCCCTAAAAAGTCTTCAATTCCTTGTATATCAGTGAGTACAGAAACTACATCTCCTTCTTTGATAAGCCCCATAGCAACTCCTGCAACTGGAGCTTTTATTGGAACTCCTGCATCCATTAAAGCTAAAGTACTGCCACAAACACTAGCTTGAGAAGTAGAACCATTGGAACTTAAAACTTCTGACACTAATCTTATAGTATAGGGAAATTCCTCTTCAGAAGGAATCACCGGTTCTAAAGCCCTTTCTGCTAAAGCTCCATGACCAATTTCCCTTCTACCAGGACCTCTTAGAGGCCTTACTTCTCCAACACTGTAGGGTGGAAAATTGTAATGATGCATATATCTTTTTGCTTCTTCATCTCCTATGCCATCTAAAATCTGAATATCTCCTAATGCACCTAATGTTGCTACTGTAAGCACTTGAGTTTGTCCTCTTGTGAAAATCGCAGAACCGTGAGTTCTGGGTAGCACTCCTACTTCGCACCATATTGGTCTTATGTCGTCAAGGCCCCTGCCATCTACTCTTATTCTTTCCTCTGTTATCATTTTTCGCATTTGTTCTTTCATTATATTGTAAAGTACTTCATCTATATCAGCAAGATTATCAGGATATTCTTCTTTAAAGTGCTCTAAAACTTCTTGTTCAACTTTATCTAAGTTGTCGTTTCTCTCTTTCTTTTCTGCTGTTCTTAACGCATTGTATATTTTTTCTGTTGCATAGGCTCTTACTTTTTCTTCTAGGTCTTTGTCTATTTCATGTAAAATTACTTCGCTTTTCGGAACACCTACTTCTTTAACTATTCCTTCTATAAACTCTACAATCTGTTTGATATATTCGTGAGCATACATTATAGCATCTAGCATAGTTTCTTCAGGAATCTCTTTTGCCCCTGCTTCCACCATTACAATAGCATCTTTCGTTCCTGAAACCACTAAATGCATTAAGCTTTTTTCTCTTTGCTCATGGTTAGGATTAATTATAAATTGCCCATCGACTAATCCTACTGCTACCGCTCCTGTAGGACCATTAAAAGGAATATCAGAAATTGAAAGAGCAACAGACGAACCAATCATTGCGACTATTTCTGGTTGTACGTCAGGGTCAACAGATAAAACTGTAGCTATAACTTGTACATCATTTCTATAACCATGGGGAAATAAAGGCCTAATTGGTCTGTCAATTAACCGAGCAGAGAGAATTGCCTTTTCACTAGGTTTCCCTTCTCTTTTTATGAAACCACCAGGAATTTTACCGACAGAGTACAATCTTTCTTCGTACTCAACAGTTAAAGGAAAAAAGTCAATTCCTTCTCGGGGTTCTTTGGAAGCACAGGCAGTAACTAGAACGACAGTGTCTCCGTATTTTACCCAAGCTGCTCCATTTGCTTGTTGAGCTACTTTTCCTATCTGGACTAACAACTTTCTCCCGGCTAGTTCCATTTCAAAAGTTCGTTCTTCCATGTTATCCTCCTTTCGTAAAATTTTATAGAAAATAGAGCGAGGTATCTCGCTCTATTTTCTTAAATCTAATTTTTCGATAATGGCACGATACCTCTCCATATCTGTTTTCATTAAATAATTTAACAGTGCCCTTCTTTGCCCAACCATTTTAAGAAGACCTCTTCTTGAATGATGGTCTTTTTTATGAACTTGCAAATGAGCATTTAAGTTATTTATTCTCTCAGTTAAAAGGGCAATTTGAACTTCTGGAGAACCTGTGTCAGTATCGTGGAGCTTGAACTTATTGATTATTTCTGCCTTTTTTTCTTTGTCCAGCACTTTTTTCACCTCCATCTTTTAGAATACGCCTTATGCATAGAATACCGCCGGAGATACGGGTATCAAAGCATAAGGTAAATCGCTATTTTATTTTATCACATAATGTTTCTGTTGTAAAATATTTTTAAAGTTTTTAGCATAATTAATATCTTTAAAAACTTGTTCTTTTAAGGCTTCTAAATTTTGAAATTTAATTTCATCTCTTATTCTTGTTATAAATTCAACTTCTAAATATTTATCATATAAATTTTCATTGTAATCTAAAATGTAAGATTCGACAGAAATGCTTTTGCCACCAAAAGTAGGCTTCGAGCCAACATTTGTGACAGCTATATAAAATTTGTCTTCTATTTTTACTCGCGTCACATATACTCCTGCTTTTGGCAAAACCAAATCTTCTGATATTTGTAGATTAGCAGTAGGAAAACCTAATTTTCGCCCAATTTCTTGTCCATGAATCACTTTTCCTTGCAAGGGAAAAAAACGTCCTAATAAACTATTTGCCTCTTCAACTTTACCTGATTTTATTAATTCCCTGATATAGCTGCTGCTTACTACAATACCCTCCCTTATAACTGGTGGGACAACATAAACTTTATATGAATATACTTTGGAATATTTTTTTAATGTATCTACATTCCCTAAAGCTTTGTAGCCAAATCTATAATTATGTCCCACCACTGCTATTTTAATGTTTAATAGCTCTACTAAAATTTTTTTTATAAATTCTTCAGCAGTTAATTTAGAAAAACTTTCAGTAAAGTCAAAAAATATTCCGTAATCAAGGTTAAATTGCTTTAAAATTTCTACCTTTTTTTGATAAGTAGTTATAAGCTCTGGTTGCTTGTCAGGGGTTAAAATTTTTGAAGTATGCTGTTTAAAAGTGAAAACAGCGCTCGCTAAGTTATTCTCTTTAGAAAGAGCTATTGCTTGCTTAATTAATTCCTGGTGACCTATATGAACTCCATCAAAATTGCCTAAAGCTATTACTTTGGCCTCTTTGTATTTTGATGCATTGCTTTCATAAACAATCTGCAAATTATCATTTCCCCCTCAAAGAAGTCTTTTTGGACGGATTTTATTTCGCTCTAAAATCCCAATGCCGAGAAATTTACCATTATTATCATATAACTTCAAAAGTGAAGTTTCAATAGGATATCTATTTTGAATAAATTGGCCTTTTAAAATTTTTTCAGCTTCCATTTTGTTTAATTGTACAGAAGGTAATTCAATAAACTTATCTATTGGCTGCAATAATACTTTCTTTTCCCTTATTTCTTCAAGAGTATAAGCATCTTCTATTTTAAAAGCACCAACCTCTGTTCTTATCAACATAGACATATATCCCGGCATGTTTAATTTTTCGCATATATCTCTTACTAAAGCTCTCACATAGGTGCCTTTAGAACATTTCACATCTATTAATACCCGATAAGGTGGTTCATATTCAACTAATTCAATATCATATATGGTAACCTCAATAGGTGGAATATCAATTGTCTTTCCTTCTCTTGCATATTCGTATAACTTTTTTCCTTTTATTTTCTTTGCAGAATACATTGGAGGAATTTGTTTTATTTTCCCTTTAAATTCATTTAAGACTTGCCTTAATTCTTCTTCCCTCAGAATCCTTACAGGTCCGCCTTTTACAATTTTGCCGCTTTTATCCAAAGTGTCTGTAGTAAAGCCAAAAGTTATTTCAAATCTATATCTTTTATCCTGCTCAAGAAGATAAGAGACAAATTTAGTGGCATTCCCTACACAAACAGGCAGTATTCCTGCTGCATCTGGGTCTAAAGTTCCTGTATGCCCTACTTTTCGTATATTATAGATTTTCCTAATAAAATCTACAACATCGTGAGAAGTCATACCAGGGGGTTTTAAAATATTGAGCATTCCCTCCAATTTTTATCCCTCTAATTCTTTGAATATTGCCTGTAAAATTTTTTCTTTGGCTTCTCCAATATTTCCTTTGATGCTACATCCAGCAGCTCTTACATGGCCTCCACCGTCAAAAATATTTGCAATTTTATTTACATCTATTTTTTCTTTTGACCTTAAACTAATTTTTATCTCTCCTTCTTTTTCAACTAAAAGTACCGCTACTTCTACTCCTTCAATATTTCTAGCATAAGTGATAATATTTTCTATATGTGAAAGGTTTGTGTTTGTTTCTTGGAAGTCTTTTTTTAAAATTTCCATATAAGCAACTCTTCCATCTTTATATAATGTAAGGCTATTTAAGGCTCTTCCTAAAAGTTTTGCTTTGTTGAATTTGAGAGTATTAAAAACTTTATCTCCTATTTCTTTAAATTTAGCGCCATTGTTTATTAAGTCTCCAGCTATTTGATGAGTTATAGAAGTAGTTGATTCGTACATAAATCCACCACTATCTGTCAAAATCGCTGTATAGAAACTTGTAGCTATTTCTTCATCAAATTCTACTCCTAACAATTTAACAATTTGATAGGCTATTTCTGCTGTCGCTGCTGCGTTAGTATCTACATAATTCAATTTGGCATACAAAGTATTTGAAATGTGATGGTCAATATTAATAGTTACAGCAGAAGTTTTTAAAAGTTCTTTGGTACTGCCCAATCTTTCTTCATCAGCACAGTCAAAAATCAAAACCACGTCTGCCTCTTTATAAAATGGTCTTGATATTTTCTCTACATTAGGAACAAAGTAGTACATTTCAGGGATTTCGTCATCTATGAATACATCTACTTCTTTTCCCATTTTTTTTAATACTTTATACATTCCTGTAACAGTGCCTATAGCATCTCCATCGGGTGCAATGTGAGATACTACAATTACACTTTTAGCATCTTTTATGTGATTTATTGCATCAATTAATATCAATTACCATCACCCTCTTGCTTGTTTAGTTCTTTTAATATTTCAGAAATGTGAGCTCCGTATTCTATTGATCGATCCAATTCAAAGATAATTTCAGGAGTATATCTCATTTTTATTCTTCTTCCAATTTCGTGTCTGATGTAGCCAGCTGCACTTTTTAGCCCTTCAAAAGTTTCTTGTTTATCTTCTTCACTTCCATAAATACTTACATAAACTTTAGCATATCTCAAATCTTTAGTAACTTCTATGTCAGTTATACTAACCATTGCTTTAATTCTTGGGTCTTTAATTTCTTCTAAAATCATTTTACTTATTTCTCTTTTCATTTCTTCTGAAAGTCGACTATTCCTGGACTGCATTATACTCATCCTTTCAACGAGGAATTTCTTCCATTTGGTAAGCTTCTATTATATCCCCCTCTTTAATGTCATTGAACCTATCTATACCTATACCACATTCAAATCCTTGTTGTACTTCTCTTACGTCGTCTTTAAACCTCTTTAAAGAAGCAATTTTACCTTCATAAACTACAATACCATCCCTTACTACACGTATATCAGAATTCCTTAAAATCTTACCACTTAACACATAGCATCCAGCTACATTTCCTACACCAGGTACTCTGAAAACAGCTCTAACTTCTGCTCTTCCTAGCTCTACTTCTTTATATTTTGGCTCCAACAGACCTTTCATAGCAGCTTTGATATCTTCAATAGCCTCATATATAATTCGATAAAGCTTTATATCTACCTTTTCTTTTTCTGCGAGATTTTTAGCGTTAGTCTCTGGTCTTACATTGAAACCTATTATTATGGCATTAGAAGCTGATGCAAGCATAACATCCGTTTCAGTTATTGCGCCTACTGCTCCGTGTATTACCTTTATTCTAACTTCTTCGTTGCTTAAGTCTTCAATGGATTTTTTTAGTGCTTCTACTGAACCTTGAACATCCGCTTTTATGATAATATTTAACTCTTTTACACTACCTTCCTGTATTTGACTAAATAAGTCCTCTAATGAAACTTTTTGCTTGCGTTTAAGTTCCATTTCTTTTTGAAGTTCTTTACGTCTTTCTGCTAATTCTCTTGCTTTTTTCTCGTCCTCTACTACTATGAGCTTATCTCCGGCTTCTGGTACTTCAGAAAAGCCCAAAACCTCCACTGGCATAGAAGGTCCTGCTTTTTTAATTCTTCTGCCTCTATCGTCAAACATTGCCCTTACTTTTCCATAAACAGTACCTGCTAAAATAGCATCTCCTATTTGCAAAGTTCCATTTTGCACAATGACAGTTGCAACAGGACCCTTTCCTTTTTCTAACTTTGCTTCTATTATAGTGCCTCTTGCTGGCTTATTTGGATTAGCTTTTAAATCTTCCATTTCAGCAACCAGCAAAATCATTTCTAAAAGATTATCTATACCTATATTTTTCTTAGCAGAAACAGGTACACAAATTGTATTTCCTCCCCATTCTTCTGGCACTAAACCTAACTCACTTAGCTCTGTCTTTACCCTATCTGGATTTGCAGTCGGCAAATCTATTTTGTTTATGGCTACAATCATAGGTACATTGGCGGCTTTCACGTGGTTTATTGCTTCTACTGTTTGAGGCATAACACCGTCATCTGCGGCTACTACTAGCACGACAATATCTGTGATGCTGGCTCCCCTTGCTCTCATAGCAGTAAAAGCTTCGTGGCCGGGTGTATCTAAAAAGACAATTTTTTTATCATTTATCTCAACTACAGAAGCTCCTATGTGCTGTGTAATTCCTCCCATTTCCTTCATAGTGACATTTGTATTTCTGATGGCATCCAATAAAGAAGTTTTACCGTGGTCCACATGTCCCATTACAGTGACAATAGGAGGACGAGGTTGCAAATCTTTTTCATCATCGGGCGTTTCTTCTAATAACATTTCTAATTCATCTTTTACTTCCTCTTTATCTACTAAAAATCCATATTCTTCAGCAATTTTAGCTGCATTTTCAAAGTCAATTTGTTGATTTACTGTAACCATTATTCCTTTTGCAATTAACTTTTTAATTATCTCTGTAGGATTAACTTTCATTTTTTCTGCTAATTCTTTTACAGTCAAAAACTCAGGAATAGTGATTATTTTAATTTCGTCCTCTTCTTTTTCTTCTGTTAAAACCGCTTTTTTGTTATTCTTCTTATTTTTTTTGCTACCTTTTTTAAAGCTCTTTTTATAAACTCTTTCTTCTCCTATGTCCTCTAAATTGTCCTCAAATATATCTTCTTCCTCTTTTTGATTGACTTCTTCTATTTGTTGTGGTTTGTCTCTTAATAAATCCAGTATCAGCTCTACTTCTTCATCTTCCAATGTGCTCATATGATTTTTAACTTTTATATCCAAATCGTTTAATTTGGATATAAGGTCCTTACTAGATAAATTTAATTCTTTTGCTAATTCATAAACTCTTGTTTTAGACATATTATTCACCTCCATAATTTTCCTCCTTTGCAGCATCTAATAATACATTTGCTAATCCTTCATCTGTAATACCAATTACCCCGACCATTTCTCTTCCTATAGCTTTTGCCAATAACTCTTTTGTGGAATATACAATGTAGGGGACTTTATTTCGTTCACACATTGTAGCAAACTTTTTAAAAGTATTCTTTGACACGTCGGTAGCCAATACAACTAAAAAAACTTTCTTAAGTTTAAGGTATTTATCCACACTATAATTACCAGAGACAAGTTTACCCGCTTTTTTACTTATTCCGAGCATAGAATGAAATCTGTCATTCTTCATCCTCTATCTCCCTCTTTAATTGTTCGTAAATTTCATCAGAGATCGGTACTTCTAACGCTTTTTCTAACCTTTTGTTTTTAAAAGCTTTTTCAAGACAATTTATATCTTTGCAAATATAACAACCTCTTCCCGGCACTTTACCTGTTAAATCCACCTGTACAACTGAATCTTTCGCTCGTCTTACAATGCGTATTAATTCCTTTTTTGGTTTCATCTGCTGACAGCCTAAGCACATTCTCATTGGAACCTTTTTGGTCTTCATCTTTTCACCTCACTTAACTTTTTACCATTGATTCGCTTTTTATGTCTATTTTCCAACCGGTGAGCTTTGCCGCCAGCCTCGCATTTTGTCCTTCTTTTCCAATTGCTAAAGACAATTGATAATCAGGTACAATTACTCTTGCTACTTTTTCTTTTTCATCTAAAATTTCTATACTCAAAGCCTTTGCTGGACTTAAAGCGTTCATTATAAATTCTTGAGGTTTTGAACTCCACTTGACTATATCTATTTTTTCTCCTTTTAGTTCATTGACAACAGCTTGTACCCTCGCACCTTTATATCCAACACAAGCCCCTACAGGGTCCACATTTTCATCCCTGCTAAAAACCGCCATTTTTGTCCGTGAACCAGCTTCTCGAGCAATGCTCCGTATTTCCACTATCCCTTGTTGAATTTCTGGGGATTCCAATTCAAACAATCTTTTTACAAGTCCTGGATGAGAACGAGAAATTAAAATCTGAGGTCCTTTAGTAGTCTTTTTTACTTCCACAATATACACCTTAACTCTGTCTCCCGGTGCAAAAGTTTCCCCCGGGATTTGTTCTGATGGGCCTAATATAGCCTCTACTCTTCCTAAATTAATTAACACATTTTTTTTGTCAACCCTAGTTACAATACCTGTTACTACTTCTGTTTCTTTGGCTAAAAACTCTTCATAAATTACATTTCTTTCAGCTTCTCTAATCCTTTGAATCACAACTTGTTTTGCGTTTTGTGCTGCAATTCTGCCAAAGTTTTTAGGAGTTACTTCTATATCAACTATATCTCCTATCTGGTATTTTTTATTTATTTTTCTCGCTTCTTCTAAACTTATTTCTAGTAGGTCATTGTAGACCTCTTCTACTACCGTTTTTTGTGCATAAACTTTAACATCTCCTGTTTCTCTATCCATGACAATTTTAACATTTTGAGAAGTTCCATAATTTTTCTTGTAAGCAGAAACTAAAGCAGCTTCTATTGCTTCAAACATTGTATCTTTTGGGATACCTTTTTCCTCACAGATAGAATTTAAAGCTTCTATGAATTCTGCGTTCATTATTATTCTCCCTCCTTAATTTTAAAACTTTATTACTGGTTTAACAAGACTTACATTCTTCATATCAAATTCCTTTCTTTCTCCATTATAGAGAATAATTATTTTATCACCAGTAAACTCTATAAGTTCACCTTCAAACTTTTTTCTCTTATCAATAGGGGCATATAGGGAGATTTCTATTTCTTTTCCGATATTTCTTTCAAAATCTCGAGGCTTCTTAAGAGGTCTATCGAGACCGGGAGAAGATACTTCTAAAATATAACTGTGTTCTATTGGGTCTACTTCATCTAATCTATCGCTTAAATACTCGCTAACCAATTGACAATCATCTAAAGTAATACCTCCTTCTTTATCTATATAGACTCTCAAATACCAGTGGCTTCCTTCCTTTTTGTATTCTACATCTACCAGTTCAAAATTATTTTTTTCTAAAACAGGCATTACTAAATCCTTTGCAATCTGTTCTATTTTGGACATATCCTTCTCCTCCTAAAACTTTTTATTTTTCATTATATAAACTAAAGAGTGGGAAAACCCACTCTTTGTGCAAAAAATCTATGTTGACATAACAATTATAGCATACACCTTTTACCAACGCAACACTAAAATAAACTTAATTGATTAGATTCTGGCAAATCGGTTAAACAGCCATACTGTTTTAATATTTCTATAACTGTTTTACTGACCTTTGTTCTGTTTCTAAAATCTTCAACAGATAGAAATTTGCCATTTTCTCTTTCTTGTGCAATTGTTTTGGCTGCTTGTATTCCTACTCCCTCTAAAGAATTAAGAGGTGGTAGCAATCCTTCTTCAGTAATCAAAAATTTGACTGCATCAGATTTATATAAGTCTACATTTATAAACTTAAATCCTCTTAGGTACATCTCTAAAGCTACTTCTAATACTGTTAAAAGGCTTTTTTCTTTAGGACTAGCATTATTTCCTTTCGCTTCTATCTCTTTTATAGCATTTTTTATGCTGTCTTTCCCTTTTAATACAATATCCAAATTAAAGTCATCTGCTCTAACGGTAAAGTAAGTAGCATAAAAGGCTTCTGGATAATGAACTTTAAAATAAGCAATTCGAAATGCCATTATTACGTATGCCACAGCATGGGCCTTAGGAAACATATATTTTATTTTTTGGCAAGACTCAATAAACCAATTTGGAACACCGTGTTTTCTCATTTCTTCTATTTCTTCTTGTGTTACACCTTTGCCTTTCCTCACATTTTCCATTATTTTAAAAGACAATTTTTTGTCCATACCTTTGCTTATCAAATAAAGCATTATGTCATCTCTTGTAGATATTACTTCTTTTAATGTAGCTATTCCTTCTCTTATTATATCCTGAGCATTGTTAAGCCATACATCAGTGCCGTGAGAAAGTCCACTTATGCGTACTAGTTCTGCAAAAGTAGTAGGACGAGTGTCAATAAGCATTTGTCTTACAAACTTCGTACCAAACTCAGGTAATCCTAAAGTACCCACAGGAGTATTTAGCTCTTCAGGGTCTATTCCCAATGCTTCTACACTGGTAAATAAACTCATAGTTTTTTTATCATCTAAAGGAATTTCTCTTGCATTAATGCCGGTTAAATCCTCCAGCATTCTTATAACTGTAGGGTCATCATGCCCTAAAATATCCAGTTTTAAAAGCCTTCCGCTTATTGAATGGTAGTCAAAATGAGTTGTTATAACATCGGTGTCTTCTGCATCAGCAGGATGCTGTATTGGAGTAAAGTCATAAATACTCTTGTCCTTTGGCACTACCATTATTCCACCTGGATGTTGCCCTGTGGTTCTTTTCACTCCTGTACAACCAACAGTAAGTCTTTTGATTTCTGATTTATGAACTATTAAATTGCGTTCTTCAAAATATTTTTTGACATATCCATAAGCAGTTTTATCTGCTAAAGTTCCAATAGTACCTGCTCTAAAAACATGGCCTTTTCCGAAAAGTTCTTCTGTATACTTATGAGCAATAGGTTGGTATTCCCCAGAAAAATTAAGGTCTATATCTGGTTCTTTATCCCCTTCAAAACCTAAAAACACTTCAAAGGGTATATCAAAACCATCTTTCCTCATCAAAGTTCCACAGTGAGGACAAGTCTTATCCGGCATGTCCACACCACAACCATAGCTTCCATCAGTTATAAACTCGGAATACTTACAATTTGGACAAACATAATGAGGCGGCAGCGGGTTAACTTCTGTTATTCCGCTCATAGTGGCTACTAAAGAAGAGCCTACAGAACCTCTAGAACCAACCAAATACCCATCTTTTAAAGACTTAGACACTAATTTTTGAGCTATAATATACATAACTGCATATCCATTGTTAATTATAGAATTTAATTCTCTATCTAAGCGATTTTGTACTATTTCCGGCAAAGGGTCACCGTATATTTCATGGGCTTTATCTAAAGTAAGCCTTCTTAATTCTTCTTCAGCTCCCTCTATCACAGGAGGGAATGTTCCATCTGGTATAGGTTTTACTTCTTCTACAAGGTCAGCAATTTTATTAGGATTATCAATTACAATCTCTTTCGCTACTTCTTCTCCTAAATATTCGAATTCTTTTAGCATCTCATCAGTTGTTTTAAAATAAAGAGGCGGCTGCCTATCTGCATCCTTATATCCTTTTCCTGCCATTAAAATTTTTCTGTATATATCATCCCATGGATCTAAAAAGTGCACATCTCCTGTTGCCACTACTAATTTGTTGTATTTTTTACCCAAAAGATAAATTTTTTGATTAATTTCTCTTAATTCTTCTACGCTTTTTACTTCTCCTTTTTCAATTAAAAACTCATTATTACCAACAGGTTGTACTTCTAAGTAATCGTAAAAAGAAATAATATTCTCTAGTTTCTTTTCTTCTAAGTTAGATACAATCGCCCTAAAAACTTCCCCTTGTTCGCAAGCAGAACCAATGATAAGACCTTCTCTCATACTAATAAGTAAACTTTTGGGAATACGAGGTGTTCTATGAAAATATTCCAAATTGGATTTAGAGATTATTTCGTATAAATTTCTCAATCCTTTTTGGTCTTTTACCAAAATCGTGACATGATAGACAGGAAGTTTCCGTATGTCAACTTCACTTTCTTTTAATATAGCATTTATATCTTTTACCTTTTCTACTCCTAATTCTTTTAACCTATCAATAGTTTTTATAAATATTTCAGCTGTAGCCATAGCATCGTCTACTGCTCTGTGGTGGTGTTCCAATTTTACTTGCAAATGGTCAGCCAGTGTGTCTAGCTTGTAATTTTTCAAGTCCTTATATAAATGTCTACTTAGTTCTAAGGTATCTAAAACTGCATTGTTTACATTTAAATTAAATTTTTTAGCTTTAGATTTTATAAAAGACACATCAAAATTTGCATTATGAGCTACTAAAACACTGTTAGAAGCAAACTCCAAGAATTTAGGTAATATTTCTTCTATAGAAGGAGCATCTTTAACCATAGATTCGTCAATTCCAGTAAGTTTTGTTATAAAAGAAGAAATAGGAATTTTGGGATTAACAAAGGTTTCAAAAGTATCTATTATTTTGCCTTCTTTTATTTTTACTGCACCAATTTCAATTATTTCATCATTTATATTGGAAAGACCCGTCGTCTCTATATCAAAAACAGTAAATTCATCTTCTAAAGTGGCTTCTGTATCTCCTGTTACAATAGGTACACCATCATCCACTAAATAACCTTCTACACCGTATATGACTTTTACACCGTATTTAGAAGATGCTTCCATCGCTTCAGGAAATGCCTGTACAACTGCATGGTCTGTTATAGCAATGGCTTTATGTCCCCATTTTGCTGCTCTTTTAATCACTTCTGTTGCAGAGGCTACTGCATCCATACTGCTCATTTGAGTGTGTAAGTGAAGTTCCACTCTTTTTTCCTCACTTAAATCTTTTCTTTCTTTCGGAGATATCAACTGCAGGTCTTTTAGACTTATTACTAAGTCTCCTTCATATTTGTCGTAGAAAACTTTCCCTCTTAATTTTACAAAACTGCCTCCTTGGATATTCTCTTTTAAATAATTATACTTTTCCTCAGTTAAAAAGGCTTTTACAAGTATCGATGAAGTATAATCAGTTATATCAAAAGTCATTAAAATTTTGGACTTTAATTCCTTAAACTCGAGAGAAAAGATTTCACCTTCAATTACCGCTTCTTCTGTTTCTGCAGTAATATCTTTGATAGATATCGCTTCAGCCTTTATTTCTTTTCCTAAAAGTACTTGGGAATCTTCTTTATCCTCCATTTTTTCTGTTGTTTTGCCGGTTTCTTGCTTCTGCCCGCTTTTAGTGATTTCTTCAATAACTTTTATATCTTCCTCCATTATCATTCTTTCCATTGTATCTTCAAACTCTTCTAAAAGGACTACATCTATTTCTGTTTTAAACCCATATTTATCCTTTAGAAATTTCTTAAGAACAAAATCAATTTTATTGCTTTTTATAAATTGATAGACTACTTCGTTGGGAGCTTTAATTATTATCTTTTGATTCTCTGTTACTACATCACAGGTTTTTAAAAAACTAAGAGAAGCAGGGTATTCTTCGCTTATTTTTAAAATTATTTCCTCAAAATTGTCTAATATGTCCTGAAGACTATTAAATTTTTTCTCCTGTTCTACTACGACTTCTACTTCTTTAATTAAAGGAAATTTATTAAGCAAAAAATCCTGGAATTTTCTTATTTGAGAATTTATGTTATTATTGGAAGATACGCTTACAATTAATTTTCTCTCTTTTTTTAACAATTTTACTTTTTTTATTTCAAATTCCTGCGGAAAAGATGCTGGAATCATCAAATCCCTCTTTCTAAATCCACATTTTTAAAATATCAAAATACATTTTTAATCGCGCATAAAAGCCTTTAACTAATCCCAGCTTTTCTTCTTTCATGACATGACTCATATTCTCAAGAGGCACATTTACCACCCTTAACTTATTCTTTTCAGCATGTCTATTTAAAGCAATTTCTACTCCGAATCTACTGATTTCCATCTCTTCAATGTTTTCTAAAAACTGCCTTTTTATTGCCCTTTGGCCTGACAAAAAGGGTGCTATTTTTTGTGCAAAATCTGTAGATTTTCTTCCACCAGAAAAAATTCCAATTGTCATATCTGCTTCATTTTTTAATACAGGAGATACGAGATTTACAAAATGTTTTTCAGTAAGTCCAATCAAATCGGCATCTAACATAACAATAATATCACCTTTAGAATTATCTATTCCTGCTTTTAACGCTTTTCCTTTTCCTTGATTTTTTTCTAAATCAACAAGTTTTACATTGTATTTTAGAGCTTGTTCTTTTGTATCATCTGTAGAACCATCATTTACAACTATGATTTCATCAATCAGGTCTATTGTTTCTAAGACTGACAAAACTCTCCCAATATTTTTTCCTTCATTAAAAGCTGGGATTACAACAGAAATCATTAAGAATCCTCCTCAAGTAATTTTTCAATTTCTTTCATCAATTCTTCTACTAACTCTTCTTCCTTAACTTTTTTATAAACTTTTCCTTTTTTAAAAATAACTCCTTCTCCATCTCCTCCTGCTATTCCTATATCCGCTTCTTTTGCTTCCCCTGGTCCATTTACAACACATCCCATAACAGCAACTTTTAAAGGCTTTTTAATATGCCTCGTCCTTTTTTCTACTTCTTCTGCTAACCTTATCAAGTCAATTTTTGTTCTGCCGCAGGTAGGGCAGGAAATAATTTCTACTCCTTCTTTTAGAAAGCCTAAAGAGCGTAAAATTTGTTTTCCTACTCTTACCTCATGGACTGGGTCACCTGTTAGAGAAACTCGTATTGTGTCTCCTATTCCTAAATAAAGCAATGTTCCTATTCCTATAGCAGATTTTATAGTGCCAGCTTCAATGGTACCTGCCTCTGTTATGCCTACGTGCAATGGATAGTCTACTTTTGAAGAAGCGAGCTTATAAGCCTCTATAGTAAGAGGTACATTTGTAGTTTTAAGCGAAATAACTATATCATAAAAGCCTAACTTTTCTAAAATTAAAACATTTTTTAAAGCGCTTTCCACAACTGCTTCGGCAGTTACTCCCTTGTATTTATGTAATATTTCTTTTTCTAAAGAACCAGAATTTACACCTATTCTAATAGGAATACCTTTTTCTTTTGCTATTTCTACCACTTTTTTGATATTTTCTTCTCTTCCTATGTTTCCAGGATTAATTCTTATCTTGTCTGCTCCATTTTCAATTGATTTTATAGCTAATCGATAATCAAAATGAATATCTGCTACCAAAGGAATATTTATATTTTTCTTTATTTCTTTTATTGCTTCAGCTGCTTCCATATCTGGAACAGCAACTCTTATAATATCACAGCCTTCAGCTTCTAGTCTTTTTATCTGCTCTATTGTTTTTTCAATATCGTGGGTATCCGTGTTAGTCATAGACTGAACTAAAATTGGATTATTTCCTCCAATTTTTTTATTGCCTATTTTGACTTCGCGAGTAATTTTTCTCATTTTTATCACCTTTTAAAAAATGCGTAGAATATCCCTATAGGTTGCAAAAATCAACAAAGCAATCAACAGTAAAAAACCTAAATAATGAATATAGCCTTCTTTTTCAGGTGGCAATGGTTTACCTCTTACTGCCTCTGCTAACACAAACAAAATCCTTCCACCGTCTAAAGCCGGTAGTGGCAATAGATTAAAAAGGCCTAAATTTACGCTTATAAGAGCGGAAAAAGCTAGTAAATTTATAACACCTGTTTTAGCGACTGTTCCAACAGCTTGAACAATTCCCACAGGTCCCATAATATCATTGACAGAGACTTTTCCGGTTACTAACATTACAAGAGACAAAATAATAAGTTTCGAAAAATATATTGTCTGATTGATGGCAGTTTTAAAGGCAAGAGAGATAGAACGCTCATAGTCTGGAACAATTCCTATCATTACCTTTGAAGCGTTTTTATCAAAAATTGGTTTTACTTGTTTTTGTAAAATTTGATTTCCCCTTTGAATTTCAATTGTCAATA
Source organism: Thermoanaerobacter ethanolicus JW 200 (assembly GCF_003722315.1). Lineage (NCBI taxonomy): Bacteria > Bacillati > Bacillota > Clostridia > Thermoanaerobacterales > Thermoanaerobacteraceae > Thermoanaerobacter > Thermoanaerobacter ethanolicus. Next base: position 1,894,581 of record NZ_CP033580.1, read on the forward strand.
CTCGCTCTCCATTAGAACTTATGGCTTTCTCTAACTCCTCCCATGTATTTATCTTTGTATTATTTACCATTACAATTTTGTCCCCCGGCAAAATTCCTGCTTTTTCAGCGGGATAGCCTTCCATTACGGATTTTACCTGTGGTATCGGACTTCCTATATTAAAAAATACAATAAAAAGCAATAAAAAAGCTAATAATATATTCATTAAAGGACCTGCAGCAAAGACAGCTAACCTTACAGGCCAAGGCTTATTTACTATAGCCCGCGGGTCATTAGATTTTTCATCTTCACCTTCTAAAGCAACATAACCACCGAATAGCAATGCTCTAAAAGAATACTCTGTTTCTCCGTATTTCTTTTTAAAAAGTCGTGGACCAAAGCCAATAGAAAATTCATTTACTCTAGCTCCAGAAAGTTTTGCAACGATAAAATGTCCAAATTCGTGAAACATTACTAAAACGCTTAAAACAATTATACTTATCAATATTGTCAAAATGTATCACCTCATATATTTTTTTGCTATTTTTTCCTTAACCTCTTTATCCACATTTATTATATCATCTAAAGTTGGATTTTGTATATTATTATGTTCTTTCATGCTTTCCTCTATGATTTCAGCTATTTGCAAAAATTCTATTTTTTTATTTAAAAACAGTGACACAGCTATTTCATCAGCCGCATTTAACACTGTAGTCATCGTGCCGCCAATTTTTAAAGCCTCATATGCCAACGACAAACATCTAAAAGTTTCTAAATCGGGTTTTTCAAAAGTTAGCTGAGTTGTAAGAGAAAAATCTAAAAAATTTATTCCATTTATGTAATTGCGAGTAGGATAATTTAATGCATACTGAATAGGTATCCTCATATCGGCAGTAGCCAATTGTGCAATTACACTACCATCTATATATTCTACCATTGAGTGAATTATACTCTGGGGATGCACAATCACATCAATTTTATCTTCAGAAATGTCAAAGAGCCATTTTGCTTCTATTACTTCAAACCCTTTATTCATCAAAGTGGCAGAATCTATCGTGATTTTTTTCCCCATTTTCCAATTAGGATGATTTAGAGCCTCATTTACAGTTACTTTTCTCAAATCTTCTTTTTTCTTCCCCCTAAAAGGACCTCCAGAGGCTGTTAAAATCAATCGAGATACTTCTTTTTTGTCATTTCCTCTTAAACATTGGAGTATAGCAGAGTGTTCACTATCTACAGGTAAAAGAGTTATATCCTTCTTTTTTACCAAACCCATCACAATTTGTCCAGCTGTTACAAGTACTTCTTTATTCGCTAAAGCGATATCTTTTCCCCTCTGGATAGCTGTAACTGTTGGAATAAGGCCAGCAATCCCTTCTACGGCTACCACCACTAAATCGGCATCGTACTTCACAATTTCTTGAAGCCCTTTGCTGCCAGTTAGAATTTCGACATTTTTCTTTAGATTCTCTCTTAATTGGTTAGCTTTATCTTCATCTTTTACTGCTACAACTTTAGGATTAAATTCTCTAATTTGTTTCGATAAAAGTTCTACATTGTTATAAGCTGTAAGTCCTACTATTTCAAAATTTTCTCTAAAATTTTTTATTACGTCTAATGTTTGCGTACCGATAGAACCAGTTGAGCCGAGAATTATTACCTTTTTCATGAAGTACATCCCTTTCTAAATTAAGTACTGAAAAATAAAGTATATGAAAGGAGAAACAAATAAAATACTATCAAATCTATCTAAAATTCCTCCATGGCCAGGAATTGTATTTCCAAAATCTTTAATGTAACAATTTCTTTTTATAAAGGAAGCAATTAAATCTCCACATTGAGCAATCAAACTGCCAAATAAACCTATAATTACAGAAAGATATATACTGACATTCGATTGAGGAAATAACCAAACAAATACAGCACAGCTTATGGTAGAGCCTATGATTCCTCCAATCGCTCCTTCTATCGTCTTTTTGGGACTGATTGTAGGAGCAAGTTTGTGCTTTCCAAAAAATCTACCGGTAAAATAGGCAAAAGTATCTGTCATCCAAGAGACTATAAAAACAAACCATACTATGTACATTCCTTCAGGCATTTCTCTAAGTTTTTGTATGTATAAAAAGAAAAGAGGTATATAAATGATTCCCATTAAAGTTAGAGCGTAATCTTTGAGATTATATTTTTTATTAGTCAAAAACAGCAAAAAAAGCATCATTGTGATTATAACTAATACATCTACTTTTGCGATTTTACTTTCTAAAAAATATAAAAGGATTGCTGACAAGTATCCAAAAATTTTTACAGGCCGTACCCCAATATTTTTTGTAGCATTATAAAATTCATTAAGTCCTAATATGCTTACTAAAACTAATGCAATTTTAAGCATATTTCCCCCTTTTATTAAAATGAAAAATAAAATTGGCAAGCCTACTATCGCACTTATAACTCTTGTTTTTAGCATATTTATTTACCACTCCTTACTATACTCCCCCAAATCTTCTTTGGCGAGTTTGGTAATACAATATTGCTTCAATAAGATGTTCTTTGCCAAAATCCGGCCACAGTACCTCTGTAAACCAAAGCTCAGAATAAGCAGATTGCCATAATAAGAAATTGCTCAATCTTTTTTCTCCACTTGTTCTTATTATAAGATCTGGATCTGGCTGGTTTTTAGTATACAAATTTTCACTTATAGTTTGTTCTGTAATTTCCTCAATGGACAATTCTTTATTTAAAATCTTTGTGCAAATTTTTTTCACAGCCTTTACTATTTCATCTCTTCCGCCATAATTTAACGCTATATTAAGTACAAGGCCAGAGTTGTTTTTTGTTACATTTTGCGCCCGATCTATTTCAATTTTACACTTCTCTGGTAAAACAGAAATATCCCCTATGAAGTTAATCAATACATTATTTTTATTCAATTCATCTACTTCTTTAGAGAGATATTCAACGAGTAAATCCATTAAAAAATTTACTTCTTCTTTAGGTCTTTTCCAGTTTTCAGTTGAAAAAGCGTATAAAGTTAAATATTTTATCCCTAATTCTCTAGAGGCTTTTACAACCTCTCTTACAGCATTAACACCAGCTTTATGGCCATAAAATCTCATCATCCCTCTTTTTTGAGCCCATCTTCCATTTCCATCCATGATAATACCTATGTGAATAGGCAATTTATTTTTATCAATCTTGTCACTCAAGTCTCTATTTTTTTGTCTAAAAAACACCATTTATTTTCCTCCTCATTTTATAAGGGCACCCCCTCGTCAGAGGGGGATTAAATTCTAATAACAGTAATTTCAAGAATGTTATTTTGTTCTTTTATCCTGGCAACTTTTAAACGAGAACCCTCATATTTAAAAATAGATTTTGTCTCTACAACGTTAAATTTTAAGTCCTTAGGTAATTTTTCTATTATTTTATGTAAATCCATTCCTATAAAATTATTATAATAATCTGTCAAATTTCCATTATCTCCTTTTCTTTAGCTTCCACCGCTTTGTCTATCTCTTTAATATATTTGTCAGTTAATTTTTGAATTTCTTCTTCTCTCTTTTTTCTTTCATCTTCCGAAATTTCGCCGTTTTTTTCCATCTTTTTTACAGCATCATTAGCATCTCTTCTTATTTGCCTTACTGCTACTTTTGCCTCTTCTGCTTTTTTATGAACTAACTTTACCAATTCTTTTCTTCTTTCTTCAGTCAATTCAGGAAAAACTAATCTTAACACTTTACCGTCAGAAACTGGATTAATTCCTAAATCTGATTTCTGTATTGCTTTTTCAATATCGCTTATTTTTGAAACATCCCACGGTTGTACAACTAGTACTCTTGGCTCCGGAGCTGTAATGGTGGCTAATCTGTTAAGAGGAGTTGGAGTACCATAATAATCTACCATAATTCGGTCAAGTAGTGCAGGATTTGCTCTACCTGCTCTTATAGCAGCTAATTCGTTTTTTAAAACGCTCAAAGATTTTTGCATTTTTTCTTCGCTAGCTTTTAAATAATCACTCATACTTAAACCTCCTTCACTATTGTACCAATATCTTTTCCTGTTACTACTTTCTTTATATTTCCGTAGGTAGTAAGGTCAAAAACTATGATTGGTATTTTATTGTCCATGCATAAAGAAGTTGCTGTTGAATCCATTACTCCTAAACCTTTGTTTAAAACATCTAAATAAGATAATTCTTTAAATTTTACAGCGTCTTTGTATTTATTTGGGTCTTTGTCATAGACTCCATCTACTTTTTTAGCTAATAGTATGACCTCCGCATCTATTTCTGCTGCTCTTAATGAAGCAGCAGTATCAGTTGAAAAGAAGGGATTCCCTGTCCCAGCAGCAAATATAACAACTCGTCCTTTTTCTAAGTGTCTTATTGCTCTTCTGCGTATATAGGGTTCTGCAATTGCTCTCATCTCAATAGCAGTCTGAACTCTTGTGGGAACTCCCCGTTGCTCTAAAGCATCTTGCAGTGCAAGAGCATTAATTACAGTCGCAAGCATTCCCATGTGGTCTGCAGTAGTTCTGTCCATCCCAATACCTTCTCTTCCCCGCCATATATTTCCTCCGCCAACTACAAGACCAATTTGAACTCCCATTTCTTTCACTTCTTTTATCTCGTCTGCTATTCGATTAACGGTGTCAAAATCGATTCCAAATCCCTTATTTCCTGCCAAAGCTTCTCCTGAGATTTTCAGAACTACTCGCTTGTAAACAACTGACGACACAATAACACCCCATTCTTATAAGTTCTATAAAAATTTTGAAAATCCTTCTTAATCTTTTAAGTAATTTATAAAAATGGGACACAACCGTGTCCCTATGTGGTTGCCTATTTAATTTTATTACTCATTTGAGGAAGTTTCAATACCTTCTCCTCTTTCAAATCTGACAAATCTTCTTATTACAATGTTTTCTCCTAATTTTGCAATCGTCTCATTTAACAAATCTTTCACTGTTTTTTCTGGGTCTCTAATGTATTCTTGTTCTAACAAGCAATTCTCTTTGTAAAATTTTTCAATACGTCCTTCAACTATTCTATCTACGACATTTTGGGGTTTCCCTTCATTTAACGCCTGTGCTTTTAAAATTTCTCTTTCTTTTTCCAAAACAGCTTGTGGCACATCTTCACGAGAAATATACTTTGGATTTGCGGCAGCAATTTGCATGCATATTTCTTTAACAAAATTTTTAAATTCATCAGTATTTGCAACAAAATCTGTCTCACAATTTACTTCTACTAAAACCCCTATTCTTCCACCACTGTGTATGTAGGCATCAACTAAGCCTTCATTAGCAACTCTACCTGCTTTTTTAGCAGCAGCAGCCAATCCCTTCTCTCTTAAAATATCTATGGCCTTTTCCATATCTCCATTTGCTTCCATTAAAGCTTTTTTACAATCCATCATTCCAGCGCCAGTTCGTTCTCTTAATTCTTTAACAGCTTGTGCTGATATCATTAGAAAAACCTCCTTAGATAATGATAAATGATATACAATAGTGGTAAGGAGCTTTGCCTTTTTCCTTACCACTAGACCAAAATTTTCACTCTTCTGAAGCAGCAAATTGTTCGCCTTGATTGCCTTCAATCACTGCATCTGCAATCTTTGAAGTAATAAGCTTGACAGCTCTTATAGCATCATCATTTCCTGGAATAGGATAATCGATTAGCTCAGGATCGCAATTGGTATCTACAATAGCTACAATTGGTATTTCCAAGCTTCGAGCTTCTGCCACAGCGATAGCTTCTTTTTTGGGGTCAACTATGAATAAAGCGGAAGGCAGAGACTGCATATTCTCTATTCCGCCCAAAAATTTCTGCAATCTTTCCTTTTCTTTTCTAAGTTTTATTACCTCTTTTTTAGGAAGAACATCAAAAGTTCCATCTTCCTCCATTTTTTTAAGTTCTTTTAATCGTTGAATCCTTCCTCTAATTGTTTTAAAATTAGTTAGGGTTCCACCTAACCACCTTTGATTTACATAAAACATACCACATCTTTCTGCTTCTTCCTTAATAGAATCCTGAGCCTGTTTCTTGGTCCCAACAAAAAGAATAGTGCCTCCTTCCATGGCCAACTTTTTGACAAATTCATAAGCTTGTTCCAGTTTTTCTACCGTTTGTTGTAAATCAATGATGTAAATTCCATTTCTTTCTGTAAAAATATAAGGAGCCATTTTAGGGTTCCATCTTCTTGTTTGATGACCAAAATGTACCCCTGCCTCTAATAACTGCTTCATTGAAATTACCGACATACATTACACCTCCTATGGTTATTCCTCCGCCTAAATCCTCTTGCAAAAAGACCTTTTCAGGCACCCTTTTTGCAATCATTAGGCGTGTGTTATTGACTGACAATGAATACTATATTATATATTTTGCTAAATGTCAATATATTATCACACTTTTATGTCTAAATGGCCTATGTTTTTTTTACGTTTTTTATCCTTATCTTTTTCCTGCTTATTTTTTTGTTCAGAGTTTCGACGATCTTTTATAAGAGTTTTTTCTGTTTTCTCGAGTTCATTAGGCTTTGTCTTCTTTATTTCATTTTCTCTATTAGAAAGGGTTGTTATTTGCTGAGAATAAATGATAGGCTTTTGAAGGTCAATTTGTTTCAAATTTCCTACCTCTACAGTACGGGGTAGAATAGATTTTAAATCAATAGGGACATTGGAGGACATAAAATTCATCTCCTTATTTTAGAGGAAAAAATTTTATTTCTTCCTCATTTTTTATAAACATAGCATATTTAATAGGTTCTTGTATTTTTAAAGTCACGTCATCAATGACGAGTTTAGTTCCTGGAAATATTGTATCAAAAACTTTTATAATTCCAATACTAGAACTTTTTATTTCCTCCTTTAAAGAATTTAATTCCTCACTTAGACGATGATTTAGAGAAATTAAATCTTGGAAAGATTTTTTAGCTTTATGATAAATCTCTTCTTTATCAGGAGGTAAGTTTTCGATTTTTTCTATGTACTTAAGAATTTTTCCTATTTTTTCTAATTGGGCATTGTTTTGTTCTATTTGACAAGTTAATTCCGCTATTTTCAGTCTCTTTTGAGGCAGTATACCTACTTGTAATTCTGTATACGTTCCCATTTTTGAACCAATATTTGCCGCTGAAATTTCTCTTGCAGCTACAATTTTACTGCCAATAATTTGGCTTTTATTTCCTAAAAGTTTTACACTTCCTCCTGCTTTTACATCGCAATAAATTATCGCTTCACTGTATATATCTTCTCCGGCTTCTACACTGCAGTTTTGTAAATACTTTGCTGTAATATTTCCTTCTGCGATAATTTTTGCCCTTCCAGCGCCCTGTACTCCTTTATGAATACTGATATTCCCTTTTGCTATTATAGTGGCTGCTTCCACTACTCCAAAAATTTCTATATTACCTTCACTTTCAACAGTAAAACCTGATTTAACATTTCCAGTAATTTTTACACTTGCTACCGTTTTTATGTTTCCTACAGAAGTGTCGACTTCTTTTACTTCCAAAAGAGTATGTACTTCTATTTTGTTGTTTAAAACCACAATATGGCCATCTACAGCAGCTACAAGCTTATCCTCATCAATATAAGTATTTTTTCCAAGAGGAAGTCTTACATCTTTGCCGCCTAGAGCATCAACTTTTTGTCCAAAAACATTAATTCCTGGTTGTCCTTCAGTAGGATTTATTTTTCGAGCTATTATTTGGCCCTTTTTAACGTTTTTAAACAAGTCCAAATTTTTATAGTCTACACTTCCGTCCTCCAAAATTTTTGGGGTTGCAGCACTTTCTACGTCTATCTCAAAAATTATCTTTCCATCTTCTCCATTTATAGGCTTTTTACCTTCTGCAATTAATACACCTTTTACCTTTTTCAAATCTTTACAAATATTATCTATAACATCGAATTTTATTCCATATACTATATTATGTTTTGCTATTTCTTGTAATAAAACTTCTTTATTAATACTAATGCCATTGGGGTCTTCAATTAAAGTCAAATAAGCTTGTTGTTTATCTCTTGATACGTCAACAAGTACTTTATACTTTTTTTCATCCATTTTAAAGCCCCCATTTTAAAAGTATTCGCCTAACATTTCCCTTATCCTTTTAATAGCTTTTGTATGAATTTGTGATATTCTAGACTCTGTTAAATTCAAAATTTTGCTTATGTCTTTGTAGTTTAAATCTTCATAATAATACAATGTTATAACTAATCTTTCCTTATCTGGTAAACTCTCAATAGCACTTGCTAGCTTTCTTTTTAGTTCTTTGTACAATACTTCTTCTTCTGGATTTTTTAATTCTACATTTGAAATAGCATGTAATTTAAAATTATTTTCAATAGCTTCCTCTAAAGAATTAACATTAGAAACATTGATATAACTTAAAGTTTTTAAAACGTCTATTTCATTTAAGCCGCAAGCTTCTGTTATTTCTTCAACTGTAGGTTCTCTATTATATTTTTGTTGAAGTGTTTCTACGGTTTCTTCTATTTTTTTGTACTTCTTTTTGAGGCTTCGAGGCATCCAATCTTTTCTTCGCAAATAGTCTATTATTTCTCCTCTTATTCTTAAAGTAGCGTAAGTTTCAAATTTTACACCTTTACTAGGCTGATATTTTTCAATTGCATCGATAAGGCCAATTACTCCTTGATTTATTAAGTCTTCATATTCAGATTGAGTAATATCAGAAATAATGAGTTTTTTAACAATATGTTTGACAAGTGGCATATACTTGATTATTATTTCATTTCGTAAATTTGGGTCTTTATTAGAATTATAAGTTTTCCATATATCCTCCTCCGCTAATGACATACAAAATTCCCCCAATTTTTAAATATATTTTATTCCATAACCAATAGTTTTAACTAATAGTCTTCCATCCTCAGAATAAAACTCAATAGTTCTTCCATAATTTCCACCTATATCTTCCGCAACGATCGGTATACCAAGTTTTCCTAGTACTTCTTTAGTAGCAACTGCGTTTCTTTCTCCTATGTTCATAATGTCAGAATTTATCTTAGAAGAAAACATTTGCGCTCCTCCAGCAATTTTGCTAATTAACCTTTTGGGATTAGCACCCAATTTTACCATCTCTTCAATCAAAACTTGGATACCGGTATCGGCAAACTTAAGTTTATTAGAATTATCAGATATTTTGTTACTATAAGGTAACATAATATGTACTAGACCTGATATTTTTGTAATTGGGTCATAAAGAACAATTCCGACACAAGACCCCAGCCCAATAGTTGTAAGAATTCCTGGGCTTTGTGTGACCTTTGCATCTGCCATTCCAACCCTGTAAATCTTATTTTCCATTCACTTCAACTCCAAGCGCTTTTAGTATTAAATCAAAAGAGTTAATATCTGGTATTAAGAAGAAATCACCTTTTATAAGTTTTTCTCCCTCTATAAATTGGGTCTCAATAAACAAAATTTTATCAGAAATTTCTCCATATTTAATAGCCGGAACACTCAAAATTGCTCCTGCCATATCTATACTTATTGCGGGAGGTGAAATTTTCATATTTAAAGAAGTAAGAGTAGATAATGAGGCTACATAGCTACCCGCCATAATATTTCCTATTTCTTCTAAAGCGGATTTTTCTAACTCATCAAATTCTTCTTTTACTTCCAATCCCATGAGGCTCCAAATAAGAGAAGCAGCGCTTTTTATATCAAGTGCAAAAAGAATATTACCCTTTACATCTCCATCTAGATCGAAATAAATACCAACAATGATCGTATCAGCAGAGCCAAATATATCTGATACTTCTTGAAAATCTAGAATTTTTACCTTTGGCACTTGCATGTCCACTTTTTTGCCAATCATTGTTGAAAGAGCAGTTATAGCATTTCCTGCTCCAATATTTCCTAATTCTTTTAAAATGTCTAAGTACATTTCATTTAATCGGTTAATATCCACATTTCTCACACCCTGACATCTAATAATTTTTTTAAATCTAAAATGAGAAATACCTTATCTTTAATTTTTCCTACTTTGCTGACGAATTTTCCAAATTCGTCAGAAGCCTCATTAAAAACCAAGTTATCAATATCTTCTTCTGCAATATCAACCACTTCATTAGCATTATCTACAATCATGCCTACTAACATATCGTAAGCCTTTAAAACCACAATTCTTGTATCTTCATCATACTCTTTTTCAACTAAACCCAATTTTACTCTTAAAGAAATCACAGGAATTATTTCTCCTCTTAAATTTATAACGCCTTTTACATGACTTTCAGTCTGAGGAACTCTTGTTATAGGCATTACTTTTTCTATAGTCTGCACTTTTTCTATGTTTATTGCATATTCTTCCTCATCAATTTTGGCGATAACATATAGGCTCAAAATTCTCCCTCCCTGTTAAAACAAATTGTTGGCATCGACAATCAAGGCCACTTGGCCATCTCCCAATATTGTAGCTCCTGCAATAACTTTGACATTAGAAAGATACTTCCCTAATGGTTTTATGACTATCTCTTGCTGACCAATTAATTCATCTACAGTACAGCATGCTAAATTTTCGCCTTTTTTGATAATTACACACACCAAATTTCCATTATTAGAAATCTTTTTGGTTTCTAATACTTCATTTAATCTTATTATTGGAATTACCTTTCCTCTAAAAAGAACTACTTCCTTTCCTTGAACATTGTGTATTTCTTCCTCTTTTTTATGAACTATTTCTGAAATTGAATTAAGGGGAATTGCAAATTTTTCATCTCCTACTTTTACTAATAAAGCTTGTATAATTGCTAAAGTAAGAGGAAGTTTAATTATAAATTTTGTTCCCTTATTTATTTCTGATAATATTTCAATTGAGCCGTTTAAGGATTCGATTTTATTTTTTACTACATCTAATCCTACGCCTCTGCCAGAAATATCTGTAACTTTGTCAGCAGTGCTAAAACCTGGCCTAAATAAAAGGTCTAAAATTTTATCTTTAGAAAGGTCATTTACTTGCTCAGCAGTGTAAATGCCTTTCTCTACTGCTTTTGCTTTGACTTTTTCTATATCAATTCCTCTTCCATCATCACTAACTTCTATTATGACATTATTACCTTCATGATAAGCTCTCAAATTAATGGTACCTTGTTCTGGTTTCCCTTTTTGCCACCTTTCTTGCGGCATTTCGATACCATGATCAATAGAATTTCTTATGAGGTGAACTAAAGGGTCACCGATTTCATCTATAACAGTTCTATCTACTTCTGTATCTTGTCCATACATATTGAGAATAATTTTTTTGCCTAACTCGTAAGATAAATCCCTTACCATTCTTGGGAACCTATTGAATACTCTTTCAACCGGTACCATTCTTACCTTCATAACCGCGTCATGTAAATTAGTAGTTATTCTTTCTAAATATTCAATAGCACTTACAGTTTCAGAGTTTTTATTATCTGCCTCTAACCCTTCAAGGCGGGTTTTTATGATTATAAGCTCACTTACTAAATTCATTAAATTATCCAATCTGTCTATATCTACTCTTACACTTTTTGAAGTTTTATTATTGCTTTGAGATTTTTTTATGTTCTCAAAACTTTGAGATTGTGAAGAAGATACCTCTTTGACAAATCTTTCCCCTTCTTTATTTAAATCAATGTTTATTAGTTCCACTTCCACGTTGTTGACCTCAGCAATAGACAATAATCTTTTTTCAATACTTTCTTTATCCTCTTTTGTAATGATGTGAACAGTGAAACTATCCTCAAATTTTTCATCTTCAATGTCTTCTACAGAGGGAGAAGAATTTATTATGTCTCCTATTTCATCTAAACTATTAAAGATTATAAAAGCACGAGCTGATTTCATAACACACCCTTTGTCAATATGTACTGTTATTTTATAGGCTTTGTAATTATCTTTTGCTGCCTCTCTTATTATATCTTCTTCGTATACATTTAGTAGAGTATCGCTCCCAGAAGCATCATTTTCCTTTTGTACAATATTTTCTTTGTTTCCAGATTTAGAACTAACACCTGAAAGTAAAAATATCAACTCATCAATAGGTACATTATCTTCTCCTGTTTGTGATATTGAATCCAGCATTTCACTTAAAGTATCTACACACTTAAAAAGAATATCCATGATTGCATGAGAAATATGCAATTGACCATTTTTTACCTCTTGTAATACATCCTCCATTTTATGAGCTAATTTATTCATGTTTTCAAAGCCCATAGTAGCAGCCATGCCTTTTAAAGTATGGGCAGACCTAAAAATCTCATCGATTACTTGCCTATTTTCAGGGTCATTTTCCAAAAGCAATAAATTGCTATTTAAATTTTCTATATGCTCTTGTGATTCTTCAATAAATATATCGATGTATTGATTATTTTCCATAAAATTCCCTCACCTTCTCAATTATTTCTACTGGAATTTTATCCAAAGGAAGAACTTTATCAACAAATCCTGTTTTTATAGCGTTATAAGGCATTCCTTTCGCTAAAGAAGAATTGATATCCTGACATATAATAAAACTTCCTCTCTCTTTTAAAAACTTAAGTCCTTTCGAACCATCACTTCCCATACCTGTCAAAATAACAGCTATTATGCAAGCATTTATTTGGGAAGCACTTATGAAAGTAGCATCAATGGAAGGTTTATAAACAGATTCAAAATCAGTAGAAAGTTTAATTTTTACTTTATCATTCTCTTCAATTAATAATAAATTTTTATCGCCAGGTGCGATATAAGCTACATTTTTCAAAATTTCCTCTCCATCTACTGCTTCTTTTACTTTGAGATTACAACTTTGGTCTAATCTTTCTGCCATCATTTTAGTAAACTTTTCTGGCATATGTTGTACTACAATTACTGAAGCAAAAAGGTCCTTTGGTAAATTTGTCAATATATATTGCAGTGCTTTAGGCCCCCCAGTAGAAGCCCCAATTATAACAAGACAATCATTTTTCATAAATCATTCAATCCCTTTTTGTCTACTTTTTCTCTGTTCTTCAAAGATATAGCTTATAATTTTTTCTCTTACTTTTTCATCAATGTCCACATAACAGAGACCAATTTCATATCCTTTTTCTAATAATTCTTCATATCTCACTACTTTTCCGCTTACTGTTATCTCTTGGTCTAATGTAAAAACACAATTTATGATAGTCCCTACCTCTAATTTTTTATCTACCTTACATCTTAATCCTCCACCGCTTATATCTTGAATAAGGCCTTTATAAACCTTATCTTCTTCTCCACCACTAATAGTATAAGTAAAGGGAATCACTTTTTCTAATCTAAAATACTGTCTCCTTTGCAATCTTTCTACACTGCTTATAGGCATTATTTCTAAAAGAGCAAGTTTTCCAGAAAATCTATTTAAAACCTTGGCATAAAAGGTAAATAAGCCTTGTTTTGTAAAATAAATTATTTGAACTATTGAACCTATTCTCACAGGAACTAAATGTCCACTGTATACTGGAGTATCAATTAATATAGTTCCATTTTTAGAAATATCCTGTACTTGAGATGAGTACATATTTTGACCATTGTTTAACCCTAATCTTAATTTCTGCCCTGGTTGTAAATTTATCTGATTCATCTAAATCCTCCTCTATTTATAAGTCTAGAAAAAATACCCCACAACCCCTTGTTTTCTATAGGAGGAGGTTGATTAGCTATTTGAGCTGCAATTTGCAATATCCTTTTTGAGGTTTTACTATTTTCATATTTAAGGACAATGGGATGTTGCTCAATTATACATTCCATCATCTTTTCGTCATTTTCCAAATAACCCAAATCAATCAAAGGAACGCCCAAATAGTTTTTAACTACTGCTTCAAACCTCTCATAAATTTTTTTGTATTCATTAAAATTTTTTACCTTATTTATCAGCACATTAATCTTTTTATCTTCACCTACCAGTGAATACTTAATAAGAGTATATGCATCCATAATAGACGTGGGTTCAGGAGTTACTATGAGTAAAACTTCATCGGCCGCTTTTAAAAAATTGCTAATTACGTTATTGAGCCCTGCACCCGTATCTATAATAATAAAATCGGAATAATAGTCTAAAATTTTAATGTTGTTTAGAAAAAGGCTTAAATCTACTCCTTCATTGATAAGGTTGAAATCTCCACCAGAAGATATGTATTTTATGCCTAAAGGTCCTTCGCTTATGACTTCTGTTATCATTTTGTTGTTGTATAAAACATCTAATAAAGTATACTTAGAAGTAACTCCTAATTCAATTTCGACATTTGAAAATCCCAAATCTGCATCAATAATCGTAACATTATAGCCCAATTTTTTAAGCCCCAAAGAAAGATTTACTGAGATACATGTTTTGCCAATGCCGCCTTTTCCGCCTGTAATTGTAATAACCCTGCTTCTTTTTATTTTATTTTTTTGGGAAACCAATTTTCTTAAACTTTCAGCCTGGTCCATCATATACTAATTCCCCTTTACTATACTTGAGGCGATAATTTCACTTCCTGCTAAAGTTATATCATCAGGAACTATTTGTCCATTTGTAAAATAAGAAATTGGCCGCCCTGAATAATAAACAGCATTTAAAATGGAACTATAATTATCGGTTTCATCTAATTTTGTAAAAATTAATTTATAATCTCCTGCAAATTCATATCTTTTTATCACTTCCTTTAAATCTTCCGATTTAGTCGTAGCACTCAAGCATAAATAAGTTTCATCACAGTTTGCATATTTAATGAAGGTTTTCAATTCATTTATTCGCTTTTCATCTTTATGGCTTCTTCCCGCTGTATCTATCAAAACAGCATCGTACTTTTCAAGCTCTGGCTGAAGTTTATGAAGGTCAAAAATATTATTTACTACTTTTACTGGCACTCCTAAAATTTCCCCATAAGTTTTCAGCTGGTCTACCGCCGCTATTCTGAAAATGTCTGCTGTAACGAGCATTATATTTTTACCTTCATTCAATATCAAATTAGAAGCAATTTTTGCAATTGTAGTAGTTTTCCCCACTCCAGTAGGTCCAATGAACAAAATTTTTTTGCTTTTTTCAGTATTCAATTTTTGAGGAGGTCCCATAAAAGCCTCTATTCGTTCTTTTAAAATTTTTATTCCTTTATTATCAAGTTCATCAATTCCCTCTCCTAACAAGTGTGATACTTCCCTTTCTATCCCATAATCCATTAATCTAGAAACTAAAGTTTTTTCCTTAGTTTCTGTAACCGCTTCATTTTTATTGACTGCTATAGTTTTTATCAAATTTTTAAGTTCATTTATATCATTTTTTGTAATACTTTCTTTAGGTATTACCGGTGGGTAATCTTCTACCGCTGCTACTACTTCCACTTTACTCTTCTTAAAAAGTCCTATAATCCCTCTTTCTTTAATTTTGTTTTGATGAAGTATTACAGCGTTACTTCCCATTTCCGCTTTTATCATTCTTAAAGCTTCTTGATAATCGTTAGCAATATATTTTTTAACTTTCATTTAACCTCACCGTCCCCACCGATGTAACTTCAATATTTGGTAAAAGTTCATTATATGACAAAACAGCAATATCGGGAGAAATTTGTTCTACTAACTTTCTGAGATAAAATCGAGTTACAGGCGCTGTCAGAATTACAGGTTGTCCACCCTTTAAAGTTACCTTTTTTACTAATTCATGGATACTCTTTAAAATCCTTTGTGCCGAAGAAGGCTCCAATGCTAAATAAGAACCATGTTCTGTCTGAGTTATACTAGAGGATATTAACTGTTCAACACTCGGATCTAACGTTATAACTTCAATTTTACCACCTGCAGCATATTTATTGGAAATAGTACGAGCTAAAGCCTGTCTTACATACTCTGTTAAAACATCTGTATCTCGTATAATAGGGGCATAATCTGCTAAAGTCTCTAATATGGTGACTAAATCTCTAATAGATAGCCCCTCTCTTAAAAGGTTAGAAAGTACTTTCTCTATTTCACCTATTGTTAAAAGCTTAGGAACTAATTCTTCTATTAAGGCAGGATTTGTAGTTTTTACATTGTCAATTAAACTCTGCACTTCTTGCCTTCCTAAAAGTTCATGGGCATGCTGTCTTATAATATGAGTAAGGTGAGTAGCAATGACAGAAGGAACATCTACTACGGTATATCCTCTTGCCTCAACCTTTGACCTTTCGTTTTCATCTACCCAAATTGCAGGCAATCCAAAAGCTGGTTCTCTTTCTCGAATTCCAGAAATATCTTCATCTATTTCTCCGGCAGTCATAGCCATATACCTATCAACGTATACCTTGCCTCTGGCAATTTCATTTCCTCTAATCTTTATGACGTATTCATTTGGTTTTAATTGAATATTATCTCTTAAACGAATCATTGGGACCACAATACCCAAATCAAGAGCAATTTGTCTTCTTATCATGACAATTCTATCTAACAATTCTCCACTTGCAAGAGGAATCAATTCATAACCAAATTCCAGTTCAATAGGGTCAACTTGCAATAATTCATATACTTTCTTAGGATCTCTTATATTCTCTAACTCTTTTATGTTTTCTTCTTGTTCTTCTTCTTTTACTGTTACTTTTTGAGTCCCTGCAAATCCAAGATATGCAAACAATGAACCCATTAAGATAAGTGGGAGTTTAGGTAAAAGAGGTACTAATACCAATGCGAAGAGCAACCCAGCTGCTATTTTCAGAATTCGAGGCTGATTGAAAAGCTGCTTTATTACATCCCCTCCTAAATTTGATTCAGAAGCTGAACGAGTGACAATCATTCCAGTAGCAGTTGATATTAAAAGTGCTGGTATTTGATTTACCAAACCCTCGCCTACTGTTAAAACAGTATAAGTATTTAAAGCCCTATTTATATCCATCCCCTTCATTACCATTCCAATAATGAGACCTGCAACAATATTTATAATTATAACAATTATAGAAACAATTGCATCGCCTTTGACAAATTTACTAGCACCATCCATTGCCCCATAAAATTTTGCCTCTTGCTGTATTTCTTTTCTCCTCTCACGAGCTTCTTTTTCTGTTATAAGACCTGCGTTTAAATCAGCATCTATTGCCATTTGCTTTCCCGGCATTGCATCCAAAGTAAATCTTGCTGACACTTCAGATACTCTCTCTGCTCCTCTGGTTATGACGATAAATTGTACAATTGCAATTATCAAGAAAATAATAAATCCGACAACTGGATTTCCACCTATTACAAAACTTCCAAAGGCCTGTATTACGCCACCTGCATAGGCATTGCTTAAAATAAGTCTCGTACTCGAAATGTTAAGAGCCAGTCTCAGAAGAGTAGTTATTAATAATATAGAAGGAAATATAGAAAAATCTAAAGCATCTTTTACATACATAGTAGTTAAAAGTATTATTATAGACAAAGTTATGTTAAATATTAATAAAAAGTCCATGATAACAGGTGGTACAGGAATTATTATGAGCAAGACTATTCCTACTACAAAAAGAACCACAGTAAACTCAGAGGCTTTCAAATTATCCCTCCTATTCTCCCTTTAAGCTGTAGACATAAGCCAAAACTTCAGCTACAGCTTGATAAAGCTCTGGTGGAATCATATCTCCTATTTCAGTAGACCTATACAGTGCTTGAGCCAATGGCTTATTCTCTACTATAGGGATATTTAACTTCTTAGCTTCTTCTTTTATTCTGAGGGCGATCATATCCTGTCCTTTAGCTATCACTACAGGTGCATCATTGACATTGCTGTCATACATAAGAGCTACAGCAAGATGAGTTGGGTTTGTTATTACGACATCTGCCTTTTTTAAGTCTTGCATCATTCTTTTCATAGAAACTTGTCGCTGCTTTCTTCTTATCTCTGCTTTTATCTGTGGGTTTCCTTCTGTCTCTTTAAACTCTTCCTTTATGTCCTCTTTACTCATTTTAAGACTTGTTTCATATTCTCTCCACTGGAAGAAATAATCTAACGCTCCAAGAACAATAAGTACAATTCCTATTCTAATAGTAATTCCCAAAAGTATGTTTAAAGCGTATTTTAATATATCCTGAACTGACATATCAAGAAGCATTGGTATACCTTTATATTGAGAAGCTAAAAAAGAGTACATTATATAGAAAAGAACTGCCACTTTAGCAATAGATTTAGCTAATTCTACTAATGCTCTTTTTGAAAAAATTCTCTTAAAGCCCTCCACAGGATTTAATCTTTCGAATTTAAAGGCAAGGGGCTCGGTTGTAAATACAAAGCCTACTTGAAGATAAGTTGATGCAAGAGAAACGACAAAAATCAATAAGATTATAGGCATAATTATTGATATTGCTTGCTGCAAGACGTATGTAAACAGATTTCGTATACCTACTACGTTAAAAACATCGTCATTAGCTCCAGAATAAGTATAAAGCAAATATTTTATTAAAGCCATCATTTTTCCTAAAGAAGGCATTGCAAGTATATTTACTGCCAAAAAACCTGCTACAATTACTAAAGCAGAAGTTATTTCCCTACTTTGGAAGACTTGCCCTTTTTTTCTTGCATCTTGTCGCCTTTTAGGAGTAGCTGGTTCAGTTTTTTCTTCAGCAAACAATTGTAAATTTATTTTACTCAAAACTATCACCTTGTCATAAATTTCATCAATCTAAAAATGTCAGCATTCATTCCATTAAACATAAAATCTATAATTGTCAGGTACATCGGCAACATAATAAGCAAAGTAAAGATTCCAACAAAAATCTTCGCTGGCATTCCTATCATAAAGACGTTAAGCTGAGGTATAGTACGGGAGATTATTCCCAGAGTTAAATCTGTCAAAAGAGTTGTTAAAATTATAGGAGCACTTATTCTAAAACCTAATATAAACATATCAGAGACCATTTTTGTTAAGACTTGAGACATATCAGGTAAATTAAAGACAACTTTCCCAACAGGAATTATATCAACGCTTTTAGCCAACATTGTAAATAAGGTATAATGGCCATTCATAAGCATGAAGATAAGGATTGTCAAAATATATATGAAATTTCCCATTAAAGGAACTTGGGTTTCACTATGAATGTCTAAAATGTTTACTAGTCCAAAACCCAACTGATAATCAATTAGCTGACCGGCTAAATGTATAGCACTGAAGGATATCATAGATGCCAGCCCTATCACGAGTCCAACAATGAACTCAGATATGACAACAATAAAGTAATCTAAAACATTATTTATTTGCAAATCCACTGGTCCCATGGTATCAAAAACAATTACTGCAGCAAAAAAACCTAAACCTATTTTAAAAGTAGTAGGAACATTTTTTGTACCAAAAAAAGGTGTAAGTATAAAAATGCCAAGCATTCTGACGAAAAGTAATATAAAAACTTGAACATTTTGAAGTAAATACTGAATTATATCCATTTTACATCACTTTATAAAATTATTAATATTTAAAAACAACCTTTGAGTGTAGTTGACCAAAGTAGTAAGCATCCATGGCCCAAATAGAATTAGACTTATAAGTATAGCGACAATTTTAGGAACAAAAGATAAAGTTTGTTCCTGAATTTGTGTAGTAGCTTGAAAAATGCTAATTAAAAGTCCTACCCCTAATGCTACTGCTAATAAAGGAGTAGCAACTGTTAAGGCAATAGTTAAAGCTTCTCTTCCTATATCTATAACCATTCCCGTATTCAACTTGTTTCATCTCCTATCTAAAACCTAAAATCAAAGATTTTACAACCAGGTTCCATCCATCCACCAAAATAAAAAGTAATACTTTAAAAGGAAGAGATATCAAAACAGGTGGCAACATAAACATACCCATTGACATTAAAACACTGGCGACTACTATATCAATTATCAAAAAGGGAATGTAAATTATAAAGCCAATTTCAAAAGCAGTTTTTAATTCACTGATGATAAAAGAAGGAATGACCACTCTCATGGGAAGGTCTTCTGCATTATTTACTTTAATTTTAGCTAAACTTACAAAAAGATTTAAATCACTTTGCCTTGTTTGCTTCAACATAAAATTTTTCAATGGTTTGATAGCATTTTGATACGCTTCCTCTTGAGTTATTTTTCCTTCAGTATAAGGTTTAATAGCATTATTGTTGATATCTTGCCCCACAGGAGCCATTATATACAGAGTGAGAAACAGCGCCAAACCAATTAGCACTTGATTAGGAGGCATTTGTTGAAGTCCTAACGCGTTTCTCAAAAAAGACAGCACAACTACTATGCGAGTAAATGAAGTCATCATTATCAAAATAGAAGGTGCCAAAGTCAAAACTGTCAGCAGAAGAACTATTTGTAGGCTTGTAGCTATATTTGAAGGAGCTGTTACCGATGAAACCCAATCTCCTAAATTCATTTTTGCTCACCATCTTTTTTAGACAAATATCTGTTTTTTAGCAGTTTTAATCTCTCTATTGAAATATTCAAATTTGTCACAAAATCTTTATCATTAGTTAGAACTTTTATATTTTCTTTATTTATCTCTGTAAGATAAGTTATATTGTTGTTACTCACACCTATAAGAAAAAATTTGTCTCCTACCTTCACTATATATAAACCTTTATCTCTACCTAAAATAATATAGTCTATCACCTGTAAATTAGTAGAGCGAGTATATCTTAAAGTACTTTGTCCTATAAATCGGGTTATATAGAAAGCCGCTCCAATTACTAAAAGGAAAGCAATTAAATACCATATCAATTGAAAAACATATTCTGTGCCATTAGACACTTTAAGCGCCTCACTTCAACAATTTTTTAATAGCTTCCACTACTCTATCAGGTTGGAAAGGCTTTACGATAAAATCTTTTGCTCCTGCTTGAATTGCCTCGATAACCATAGCTTGTTGCCCCATAGCAGAGCACATTATTATTTTTGCATTGGGATCCTTTGCACGGATTGCCTTTACTGCTTGTATTCCATCCATTTCCGGCATAGTAATATCCATAATAACCAGATCTGGATTTTCTTGAAAATATTTTTCTACTGCTACAGCACCATTTTCGGCTTCTACTACACTCCCTAAATTGTTTTTTGAAATAATATCTTTAATCATCATCCTCATAAAAGCAGCATCGTCAACTATCATTATTTTGCTCACAAATGATTCCTCCTCATCTTTATTCTATATTGCTAATTCTTTTGCTTTGATGAACAATATCTATAATTCTAACCCCAAAATTCTCATCAATTACCACTACTTCCCCTTTAGCTATGTACTTTCCATTTGCCAAAATATCTACTGGCTCACCTGCCAATTTATCCAATTCAATAATAGAACCTTCACTTAATTCTAAAATATCTTTTATAAGTTTTTTAGTCTTGCCTAATTCGACAGTAATAGTAAGAGGAACATCTAAAATTAAATCTAAATTTTCTTTATCTTTTTTACCTTTAGAAGAAGAATCTTCGTCAAAGCTTTGAAAAACTACAGGACTTACATTGACTTTCTGTTCTTTCTTGGTAACTTTCCCCCCTGGTGATATATTATTAGCTGTTTCGACAATCTTTTCATCATTTTCTATTATAACATTAGAACTCTCTTCTTGGAAAGTCACTTCTGATGGTTTTTCTTCATTTTTCGACAAAACACTTTGCACTAGTTCCTTAGCAAAATCAAGAGGCAAAAGCTGCATAATTTCACTATCGATTATTTCTCCTACTTCCATTTTAAAGGCAATTTTTACTACATCGCCTTCCGGAAATGAAATATCTGTTGGCAAAGAGGCAGTAAAATCAACAACAAAAGCTTTAGGCGGTGAAATATTTATAGTTTTATTGAGAAGGGTAGAAAGGGAAGTAGCAGCAGAACCTATCATTTGGTTCATGGCTTCTCCTATTGCACTTAAATGCAGATCAGTAATTTCTCCATCTTCTACTTTTCCTTCTCCCCCCATCATCAAATCTGTCATTTTAAGTACATCTTCTTTTTTTAAAATAAGAAGGTTATGACCTTTTAGTCCTTCCGTGTACTCTACTTCAACACCCACGTAAGGAATATTAAATTCCTTTTTCAACTCTTCCCAAGATAATACTGAAACTTTTGGAGTAGTAATAGTAACTTTATTTCTCAATAAAGTATATAAAGTAGTGGCTGAAGTGCCAAAACTTATATTTCCAATTTCACCTAATATATCTTTTTCTTCTTCTGTTAATTCTTTTAAATTTGCAACTTGGTTTTCAGTAGATTCCTCCGTTAATCCCTTTAATAGTGCATTTATTTCTTCTTGTGATAAAAAGTCATTCACTTTCTTCATCTCCTTTGTAAATAACTTCTGTTATTCTTACACTGTATTTGTTATTTTTGATGCCAGGTATACCTCTGAATTTGACTTTTTTATCGATTATTATGTCTACGGGCTCTTTGAAATGTTTATCTAACATAATTATATCTCCTATTTCAAGCTCCAAAAATTCTTTTACAGTAATGGTTGTAGAACCAAGTTGAGCAGTAAGGGGTATATAAGTTTTGCTTATTTTACTCTTTATAAGTTCCGGATTTACCTTATCTTCTTTTTTCATGCTAGAAAACCAAAATTTCGTCGTTAATTTGGGTACAATAGGTTCTAATGTCAAATGAGGCATACAAAAATTCATTATTCCTTCTGTTTCATTGATTTTTATAGATAAAGTACACAAAGCTACAGTCTCATTAGGAGATATTATTTGAGCAAACTGCGAATTAGTTTCCACTCTTATTAAAGAGGGATTAATATCTAATATATTACTCCACGGTTCCTTGAAAAGTGGAAGTATTTGTTTTACAATTTTAGTCAAAAGGCTAATCTCGATCTCAGTGTAATCCCTATCCAAAAGCTCGCCTTTTCCCATTCCCCCCAAAATTCTATCAAGTATTGCATAAGTAGTATTATTATTAAATTCCAAGAGAAAAGGGCCTTCTAAAGGAGCTGCATCAATAATAGCAATGAAAACTGGATTGTTTAAAGAATTACTAAACTCATAATAAGTCAGCTGGTCAACAGAGACCACTGTAACATTTACTATTGTTCTCAAATATCCTGACAAAAAGGAAGTTAGAGACCTTGACAAATTTTCAAAAATCATTTGAAGAGTTCGCAGTTGTTCTTTTGAAAATTTATTAGGCCTTCTAAAATCATAATTTCTTATCTTTTTACTTTTAGTTTCTTCTGCTTTTTCAATTTCTTGGACATCTAACCCACCTGAACTAAAAGCTTTTAATAGTTCATCTATCTCGCTCTGCGATAATATTTCAGCCAAAAGCCCCCCTCCTCCCTATTGAACAATAAATTCATCAAAATATACATTTACAATTTTTCCTTCACCTATTATTTTATTTATCTCATTTTTTATATCGTTTTTTAACTTCTCCTGTCCTTCAGGCCCTTCCACATCTTGTTCTGTTTTTCCTCTTAAAATTTGGATTATCAAATCTCTAATCTGGGGATTCCTCTCTTCTAAGGTTTTTAAAATATTTTTATCTGCAACTTGCAACTCTATTGTTGCCTTGACAAATTTTCCGTCTCCCTTTAAATTAGTTATAAATTCTCCGCCAGGAGAGTAATTATAATAGGTGATTTCTTTAGGTTTGTTAGTAAATGCAAAATTATTAAAATATACGAAAGCAATACCAAACGATAAAACTGCCGCAACTACTGCTATAAGAATCGTCTTTGTATTCATTCTAACACCTCTTTAGTGAAAATTTTTTGCTTATATTCTATGACTCTTTGTATAATTTCCTCTGGCGTTTCTTTTACAACTATTTTTTTACCAGTGGTAAGGCTTATGACCGTATCTGGTGTTCTCTCTATGAATTCAATTAACTCAGCGTTGACAATGAATTCTTCATTATTAAGACGGGTAACATAAATCATAATTTTCCTCCATTACATCTGCTGGGCACAAAGCCCAGCAGACTATAATTATCTCTTCATATTAACAAGGTCTTGCAATATTTCATCAGAGACAGTTATAACTTTCGCATTAGCTTGAAAACCTCTTTGAGTTACAATCATATCTGCAAATTCATTAGACAAATCTACATTAGACATCTCTAAGGTTCCAGGATTTATAGAGCCCCTTGTACCTGTACCAGCTGCTCCTATCATTGGTTCTCCTGAGTTTACTGTATTAATAAACATGGTATTTCCTATCTTCTCTAATCCCATGGGGTTTTGAAAATCTGCAATAGCAATTTGCCCAATTATCTGTCGGCGACCATTGGAATATATACCTGATACAACTCCATATTTGTCTATGTTAATGCTCTCCAAAGAACCCGCTTCATTTCCATTTTTACTAAGTTCTCTCAAATCGGTCTCACTTGAGAACATAGTAAGTTTTGAAAGGTCAAGTGAAACAGGACCAATAGTTGCGTTTGTCATATTACTATCCATATTAAAAGTCAGGGTACCAGTTGCAATTCTATTTCCACTTTGATCTGGCGCAATTTTCCCCTCAGAATCAAAAGTAAGAGTACCTGTACCATCGATAGATGAAATTGCTGGATCAGAAGAGGATACTTTCCAATCCCATGAATTTGCCCCTTTTCTAGTAAAAGTAATTGTAGCTACATGACTTCCTCCTTGAGAATCATATACAACGATATTATAGCTTATATCTGCATCTATTGCTGTTGAAGCATTTAGATTTCCTCCTATTTCTAATTGTGTAGTCGCTACCGGGTCTATGCTTGACCAATTTTTAAGGCTTATTGGCACTAAATTTCCTGTATCAGTGTTTACTGTTTTCCCATCTGTTGACATCCAACCCAAAACTTTATATCCATCAGGTGTCACTAAATCTCCATTAGAGTCAAAGCTAAAGTTTCCTGCCCTTGTGTACAAATTTGCTCCTCCATTGGAGACAATGAAAAATCCATTTCCATCAATTGAAAGGTCTGTAGGATTATCTGTTCTTTGAGCACCGCCTCTTGTAAACAACGTATCAATTGAAGCTATAGCTACTCCCAGACCAATCTGTTGAGGATTAGTTCCACCGCCATTTCCTTGAGGCGCAGAAGCCCCTTTTATCGTCTGACTAAATATTTCTTTAAAAGTCATTCTGCTGGCTTTATATCCAACAGTGTTGACATTTGCTATGTTATTTCCTATTACATCCATCCTTGCTTGATGAGCTTTCAACCCTGAAACTGCAGAATACATTGACCTTAACATTTTTTCTCCTCCCTTTATTTTCGGTGCTGCTCGCTTTCTCTGTCAGTCAAAAGCGATAAGCCCCCTCGTTAAGGTCCGGCTTAAATTATTACAGCACCGTCTATATTTGTAAAAACACTATCTTTTAACATTTCTCCATCCATTGCCGTTATAACCGTCTTAGACTTTAAATTTACTACAAAGGCTTTGTTATCTATTATGATTAGAGAATCCTTTATTCCTTTTTGGTTAGCTTTGTTTACTGCCTCCAAAAGCTTTTGATATTCTTTCTGCGTAATTTTAACATTTCTCATTTCCATCCTCATAAGTGAATGCTTTGAAAATTTTAGTTCATCAATTTTTTCATTTAAAACTTCTTTGAAGGCTGTAGAAGTCCCATTGTTACCTGCTACTCTCTGGGCTAAGTAATTGACATTTAGGTTTTGAGGGATTTTCACTATCTCAGACATTTTATCACCTCATTCTGAAACAGCTGTCACAGCATCCACTGGCACATCTATGCCGTTCACTTGTAAAAAGTATTCTCCATTTTGCTTATAAACAACATCTACTTTTCCTGTCACAGTTTGAGAATTCCCATTATTGTCAGTAATGGTAGCATATATATTTTTGCCTATCAAATTTATAGCTCTTACCGCATTAAAGCTACTATTCATGTTTTGCATTTGTTCTAACGTTGAAAACTGTGCCAATTGTGCAATAAATTCTCTATCATCCATTGGATTTAAAGGATCTTGATTTTTTAGCTGGGTGACTAAAAGTTTTAAAAAATCATCCTTTCCCAATTGGTCTTTTGATGTTGTTACTCTGTTAGTGTAAACAGTTGTAATATTGTAATTGGTATTTATATCCACAATATTCCCTCCTTTCTACGCTTTTACGTCAATATGGTCTTGTGAAATCTGATAATTTTGTTGTGGCAGATCTATCTCTTCTGTTTGTGGAAGTTCATAAACTAAGTAATTGACATATCCTTTTTGCATATTTTGCTGCTTTGATGCATCGTTAAAACCTTGCTGGCCATTGTATTGAGAAGTAAATTGCATATTTTTGTCTACTGTCACATTAAAACTATCTATTTTAATTCCTTTTAAATCTAACTGACTATTTAAAATTGCTAAATTAGATTCAATCTGATGTTTTAACTTCTCGCTGTCTGTTATTATGGTAGCGATGATGTTACCATCTATAGATTTAAGGTTAATTTGAAGTTTCCCTAAAAATTCTGGTTTTAATTGTATACTAATAGTCGAAGAAACTTCATTTTTTGAAAGAATTACGTTGTTTATTATTTGGTCAAAAATTTGAATTTCAGGTTTTTGATGGAATTTAGAGTTTTGTTGTATTAATTGATTATCAAAGATTTTTGTGTCGTGTTTTAAAAATGCAAAGTCATTTTGTTGAAACGACTGATTTTGCTCAAAATCTCCGTCTTTCTTAATTGCAAAGAATTCGTTATTTGAATTTGATGGTAAATTTTTTGATTTTGTACTGTTATCCTTACTGACTGTACTCAAAAGACGCTGTGAATTTAATTGAGTCAAATTCTCATCTTCTTCTTTAACTTGTGTCAAATTATTTTTTCCTTCTTTAGCATTAGAGGATTGTAAACGAGAAACGTACATATCTGATTCTTGTACTTTCGCAATTTCCCCATCAGGATTTTTATTTTTATAGAGACTTAAAATTTCTTCAAAATTGCCGGTTTTAATAGCGTTAGCTATTGTATCTGATTGCAATTTGATGCCGAAGTTTTTCTCTAAAAGTTGGCTAATTTTTTGAGAGATTTTGTCAATATCCAAATTTTTGCCTTGAAAAAAATTCTGCAGCAGTTGTCCCACTTCTTTTTGAAAAACTCTAACCAATTCCTGAGAGCCAACTGACTGTTGTTCGCCCTCCCTCATTTGTCCTGTTACGTTTAAAGTATTTATTAAGTATTGCAGCCAATTAAAAACATCTTTAATCAGCGTATCTTCTATATCAGCAAATTTTGCATCTTGACCTTCTTCGATGTTTTTATCTTTCTCGATTTTGGAGGACAGAGTTTCACCATTTTCTTTAACAGCTAACTGCAATTGTTGATTTAACACTTTTGAAAATTTAGGAGGACTATCTCCTTTGGTAGCTAAGTTTTTTTGTGAATTTGTAGCTGCTTTGATTCCATCAGGTTTTACATTCACTACTGCAAATGGCAACAATTCAGTATCAAGTAGTATTCCACTCAATCCCTCTCACCTCCTTTCTAAGGAATCATTGTAGCATTTTTTAAAAGAATATTAGTTATTTTAGCTGCTTTATCTGCTTTTAATGACTCTAATATTTTTGATGCACTGTCTTTATTCATGTAACTTAATATTTTTATTACATCTTCATCTGACATGTTGTTAAGAATTTGAGCTGCATTTTGAGGGTCCATGTTTTGATAATAAGTAGCTATATCTTTTAAACTAGCTTGCTTATTTTCTAACTGTTGTTTTAAAGTACTACTTTCATTCTGTATTTTCTCTAATTCTGCTTTTAAAGCATTAATCTGGTCATCTTTTTCTTTTAACTTAGCCTCATAGTCAGCAATTTGTTGTTCCTTTGCTTTTAATTCATTAGTAAGTTTTGCTATTTCTGCATTTTTGTCCTGGACTGATGGCTGAGAAATCAAGCCTTTTAAAATCGGAACTTTTGATAACTGTTTTGTTAGATAGGTTTGACTTCCCCCTATATTAAAGTAAATTATCGCAGCCATGCCCCCTATAATCACCAGCAAAAGTATTAAAAATATTAGCCTCGTTTTTGGCCGCTTTTTCACTTGTGTTTCTTCATTTTGCATATGGTTATCCTCCTAATAGGATTTAGCTACTCTAAAACTTATCTGCTCATCTATCACCTTATTTTGCTCTAAGTTCAATAGATATTGATATTCAGTGAATTGCTTTTCTCTTAAATTCTCCAATGCCTTTTTTTCTTTAGAAATCTTTAAAAGATTTTCTCTTACTAAGTCAGCATCTTTTTCTAATTTTTTTATAAGATTTCTCTTGTCTTCAATCATCTGTTGTATTTTTCTTACATAAGCATCAGACTCGGCTATTTTAAGAGCTGTAGTCCCTTTACTTATTTCATCTTTTCTCTCTTCTAAAACCTCATTGAGATGCTTAGTCAGATTATGTAATTTTTCTTTTTGTAAATTTATTTCTGCCATAATTTTAGACAATCTCTCTTTTTCTATCTTCTCTGACTGTTCTTTTAAATTTAATACCGGCTGCAAATTAAATTCAAATTTTTTCATGTTTATCACCTTTTAATAGATTCGTATAAAAGTTGTTTTGTAGTTTCAAAGTCATAAGATTCGTCTATTCTCTGCCTTAAGAAACTATTCATTTTTTCATTTAGCTCAATAGCTTCATCAATTTTAGGATTACTGCCAAAATTATATGCTCCTATATTTATTAAATCCTCCGCTTCTGTGTAAGTCGCCAAAATATCTTTAAACCTCGCTATTAGTTCTTTATGTTCTTCTGTAATTATGTCATTTATCACCCTGCTAACACTTGCTAATACATCAATAGCAGGATAATGGTTTTTATTAGCCAGTTTCCTTGACAAAACTATGTGCCCATCGAGTATACCCCTTACTGCGTCAGCAATTGGCTCATTCAAATCATCCCCATCTACTAGCACAGTGTAAAGAGCTGTAATAGAGCCTTTTTTAGAACATCCAGATCGCTCTAAAAGCTTAGGTAAAACTGAAAAGACAGAAGGAGTATAACCTCGTGAAACAGGAGCTTCCCCTATAGAAAGCCCTACTTCTCTTTGAGCCATGGCAAAACGAGTTACTGAATCCATCATCAAAAGAACATCTAACCCCTGGTCTCTAAAATATTCAGCTATAGCAGTTGCAGTCATAGCGCCTTTTACTCTTATAAGAGCTGGAGTATCAGAAGTAGCTACTACAACTACAGATTTTTTTAAACCTTCTTCCCCTAAATCTTTTTCTAAAAATTCATTTACCTCTCTTCCTCTTTCTCCTATAAGAGCTATTACATTTAAATCAGCTTTAGCATTTCTTGCCATCATACCTAATAACGTACTTTTTCCTACACCACTTCCTGCAAAAATACCAATTCTCTGCCCTTTGCCGCAAGTAAGTAGTCCATCTATCGCTTTTATACCAAGAGGAATGACTTCTCTAATTCGCTTCCTTTCTAAAGGATCAGGCGGCACATTATTAATAGGAATAGATTTTTCAAATTTTATCGGTCCTTTGCCATCTATAGGATTGCCCAAACCGTCTAATACCCTTCCAAGAAGTTCATTTCCTACGTTAATTCTAAGTGTTTGACCTGTAGCTATCACTTTGCTGCCTGCTCCTATTCCCTCCATATTCCCTAAAGGCATGAGATACACTTTTTCTTCTTTAAAACCTACAACTTCTGCCAAAATTGTATTTCCGTTAATAGTCTTGATATTACATATTTCTCCTATGTTGGAAAGAGGCCCTGTACTTTCGATTGTTAATCCTATTACTTGAGAAACTTTTCCATAATATTGAATTAGCCTTTTTTCTTGAAGAACTTTTTTATATTTATCTAACATATTACTCATTTAGCACACCCACAAATAAGTTTTTTAAAGCTTTAAGTTGTGTACTAACACCAGAGTTTATCACTCCAGAATTTGTTTCAATTACACAATCTCCTTTTTTTAATGATAAATCTTTTAAGATATTTACATCATCTAAAAACTCTATGTCTTTAAGAATTTTGTCTTTGTTTTTAATACAGTGTTCATAATCCTCTTCACTAACCCTTACCGTGACTTTGTCAAAAGCATTGTAGTTTTCCATTCCTTTTTTGATGAGGTTCAATATTATGTCTTTGTCCTCTTCCACATATTTACCTACAATTTTTTCTACCGCATGCAAAATTACATTTACAATATCATTTTCTGCTTCTTTATACATTCGTTGTTTTTCTTTAATAATCTCTTCTTTAATAGTCTTTGCTTCTTCTATTATAGCTTTAGCCTCTTCTTCTCCTTTTTTGTATCCTTCTTGATATCCTGCAGTATATCCAGCTTGATAGCCCTTTTCTTTATACTCTTCTTCAATCTTCTTAGCTTTTTTCTCTACTTCTATTAAGATTTTTTCTACATCTTCCTTAGTCTTCCTAAGTATCTCTTGCTGAACTTGTCTCGCCCTTTCTATTATTTTCTTTGCTAAATCCGCACTTTCTTTTTTTATATCCTCTCTTTGTTCTCTCAATTCAATTACTTTCTCCACTTTTTCTTTGTAATTGCCATTTTCCACAATTCTTAAAACCACGGGAGAGGAAAGATTTATTTCCCGTTGCTTATATATCCTATACAATAATTTCGTCCCCTCCTCCTCGTGATATTACAATCTCTCCTGCATCTTCTAATTTTCTTATGATATTTACAATTCTTTGCTGTGCTTCTTCTACATCTTTTAATCTTACAGGTCCCATATATTGTATGTCTTCTTTTATCATATCAGCAAGTCTCTTAGACATATTACTATAAATAACTCTTTGAACTTCCTCACTGGAACCTTTAAGTGCAAGAGCAATATCGTGATTGTCTACTTCTCTCAATACTCTCTGTATAGATCTGGAATCCAATGTAACAATATCTTCAAATACAAACATCCTCTTCTTAATTTCTTCTACTAACTCAACATTTATAGTCTCAAGAGTATCCAAGATATTTTTCTCTGTACTCCTATCTACAGAATTTAGTATATCTACAATTGTCTGAATACCGCCTGAAGAAGTATAATCTTGTGTAACCAAAGAAGATAGTTTTCTTTCTAAAATCCTCTCAACTTCTTTTACTACTTCAGGAGAAGTGCTCTCCATTGTCGCTATTCTCATAGCCACTTCTGCCTGTAAGTTTTCAGGTAGTGATGATAAAATTGCTCCTGCTTGTTGAGGTTTTAAATAGGACAAAATCATCGCAATAGTCTGAGGATGTTCGTTTTGTATAAAATTTAAAACTTGAGATGGATCCGCTCTTCTTATAAAATCAAAAGGCCTTACTTTTAAAGAAGAAGTCAATTTATTGATAACTTCAAAAGCTTCTTGAGCACCTAAAGCTTTTTCTAAAACTGCTTTTGCATATTCTATTCCACCTTCTATTATGTACTCTTGCGCTACGCACATGTTATAAAATTCATCTATAACTTTTTGCTTCTCTTCAGGAGTAAGATTTCGTATACTAGCTATTTCCAAAGTTAATTGTTCAATTTCATCTTCCCTTAAATGCTTATATATTTGAGCTGAAAGGTCAGGGCCTAATGCAATCAAAAGCATTGCGCTTTTTTCCCTACCTGTAAGTGCACCTCTCGCCACAATACCACCACCTACTCTTCATTAAGCCATGTCCTAATTACCTGCACAACAAGTTCTGGCTTTTCTTTTATAAGTCTTTCTATCTGTTTTTTCTTTTCGTCCTTCTCAGAGAAATCTATTTCTTCGATAGGTTCTATAGGTTCTACAGTAGCTAAGACCTCCTGTTCAGCTGTAGTTAAAGAGGTTTCTTTTTTCTTCCTTCTCATCATAATAAGGAATAGTCCGCCTCCTAACACTAAAGCTGCTAATATAGCCCATACATACACTGGTACTCCCTTTGAAACTTTTGCCTGCTGCTGCATTGTCTTTAACAGGTCTTGGTTAAATTGTATTCCTTGAACCGATACTTTTACAAGAGAATCCCCTCCTGCAGCTTTTGTAACCAAGTCAGCAATTTGCTGTTTCATAGAATTATTAAGATTTTGATTTACAACAACCGCAACAGAAATACTTTCAATTTTCCCTTGAGCTTGAACAAGACTTGTCTTAATTTGATTTATTTCATAATTTATAGTAGTTTCTGTTCTACTGTAATCAGAAGTACCATTACCAGTCGTTGAAGCTACAGGAGGATTATTTGACGCAGTACCTGGTGAGCTTCCACCTTGTGTACCTGTGGCTTTTTCTTTAAGCTCTTGTATACTCCTTACAATTCCTTTATTGTCATTCCCTTGAACAGGCAAATACTCTATAGTATCCTGCGTCTTTTTATCAAAATTTAAAGTAACATTTGCTCTTACAACTACATTACCTGGTCCAAACATTTGTTCTAACAATGTTTGAAGGCTGTTTTGTAAGTCTTCTTGAACTTTTTTTTGAAGAGCAAATTGAGTATTAGCATTTTCAGCAGTAGTATCACTTTCTGCAGTTAGAATTTTACCATTATTATCAATTACAGTAACATTTTCAGGTTTTAAACCTTCTACGCTCTTAGATACAAAATCTATGATTCCCTTGACTTGCGAAGAGGATAAAGTCACACCTGGCTTTAAAGTTAGCATCACAGCCGCTGTAGCTTGATTAGTAGTATTTGAAAGTACAAAGGCATTTTGATCAGGTACTACGATATTGACAATAGCATCTTGCACTCCATCTATAGTTTTTAGAGAATTTTGTATTTCATTTTGTAGAAAATACAAATACTTTTGTCTTCTCTCTTGGTCTGTTGTAGCAAGGGAGTTATTCATAGCGTCTTGAAAGCTAAATCCCCCTTGTGGGATTCCTTCTGTAGCAAGTTTCATCCTCACCTCATCTTTGTATTGTGCAGGAACTAAAATTGTCGTCCCATCGTTCGATATTTTATATGGAATCTTGAATTCGGTTTTTAATTTTTCAACTACCGCTCCTGCATCTTTTATACTTAGATCTGAATATAAA
The DNA here is from genome assembly GCF_003722315.1 of Thermoanaerobacter ethanolicus JW 200. Lineage (NCBI taxonomy): Bacteria > Bacillati > Bacillota > Clostridia > Thermoanaerobacterales > Thermoanaerobacteraceae > Thermoanaerobacter > Thermoanaerobacter ethanolicus. The sequence continues at coordinate 1,927,392 of NZ_CP033580.1, forward strand.
ACTACATAATTAGGCCTATTAACTATGTAAACTAATAAAGAAATGCCTATAAAAAGTAAAATAGCAATAATTCCTAACTGTATCTTTTGTTTCTTATCAAACTTATTCCAAAAGTTTGTCAGTTGTTCTCTAAAATTGGCAATGAAGTCTGGCATTAATTCACCTCATTTCAATTAAAGACATTACAATGGCATTCTCATTATTTCCTGATAGGCCTCCAGCACTTTATTTTTTATTTGAATTGTAAGCTGCAGTGCAATGTCAGCCTTCGCAGCATCTATCATCACTTGATTTATATCGTCAATTTCACCAGTTACAAGTTTTTGGTCATTTTTCATTGCCGTTAACTGTAAATCATTTACCTTGTTAAAGGCTTCTTTTAAAAAGTCGCTAAAAGTATCTATTTTACTGCCATTCTGTGTTGCTTCTAAAGTGCTATCCAAAGTTACTGGATTAACCGGTGTTATTTGATTAACCATTTATGTCTACCCCCTACCGATTTCTAAAGACTTTTGAAACATAGCTTTTGAAGCATTAAAGGCTGTTACATTGGCTTCATAAGCACGAGTAGCAGAAATCATATCTACCATTTCAGAAACAATGTTTACATTTGGGTACTCTACATATCCATTTTGGTCAGCATCAGGATGTCCAGGGTCATAAACTTCTCTAAGAGGAGTTTGGTCATCCTCAGCTATTTGTACAACTTCTACTCCTTTGCCACTGTATTTACCTTTAACTTTATCTAGAATGCTTTCGAAACTGTCAGGTTGTATTTCTTTTAAAACCACTAATTTTCTCCTATAAGGCCCTCCTTGAACTGTTCTTGTAGTATTTACATTAGCTATATTTTGGGCAATTATGTCCATTCTAAGTCTTTCCGCCGTCAAACCCGAAGCACTTATATCCATAGAACTAAATAAGTTCATTGTAAATTACCTCCCATCTTTTACAGCAGTCATGATAGAATTAAGCTCTCCACTTACCCTTTGCACAAGGGCATAGTAATACAACTGATTCTTAGCTAAATTTGCCATTTCGGCATCTATGTCTACATTATTTCCATCTAACCTCATGGAAGTGTCATTTACTTGAATAATTTCCGGTTGTATGGAATCAATAGCAGGTGGGCCAATAGGAATGTGCTTAGGGTTTGTAACATAACCTCTTAACTTTGTACCATTTATAGCATCTTTTAAAATATCCTCAAATTTGACTTCAGACCTTTTGAAATTAGGAGTATCCACATTAGCGATGTTATTGGCAATCACATTGTTTCTTACAGTGGCTGCGTACAATCCCTTTTGTAATAAATCTATATTTTCAATTCCTAAATCCAGCATTTTCTCGCCTCCTCTTATTCGACCACACTATACTTAATTCGACAAACAAACCAAAAATCCTGCTAAAATAAGCCAAAAAATAAATATTTAACTTTGTTCTAACACTGCCTTTTTTGTAAAATAATATCAATTTTTATCGAATAATATTATATCATGCCGTAATAGTTTACACCATAAGAAAAAAGTCCTATTTTTATAGACTCTTTTACATAAAATTAAGTCTCCTGCTTTCATGCTAAAGTACAACCCCATGCATAAAAGCGGAGACTTATATTTTTCAATAAGGGTTTAAATTTATCTTTTCATTTTCTCTAACTCTTCTAATAATTTATCGTTTAGTACCCTTATATGGGTACCTTTCATTCCTAAAGACCTTGACTCAATTATGCCAGCACTTTCAAACTTTCTAAGGGCATTTACAATTACAGACCTTGTAATACCTACTTTATCTGCTATTTTACTTGCAACTAATAATCCTTCTTTTCCATTTAGCTCTTCAAAAATATTTTTTATAGCTTCTAATTCGGAGTAAGAAAGTGTTCCTAGTGCCATTTGAACAACTGCTCTTTTTCTCGCTTCATCCTCTATTTCTTCATTTTTTGACCTTAAAATTTCAAGGCCAACTACTGTAGCACCGTATTCTGCTAATATCAAGTCATCGTCAGTAAATTCTTTTACCCCTCTTGATAAGGCTAAAGTTCCTAACCTGTCTCCACCGCCATTGACAGGTACTATAGTCAAAATTAAATCTGATAAAACTTTATCCTCTTTAAAAAGATTACCTTTATCATTAGCCAGCGTCTCCGTCACTCGCAAAAGTTTGTCATTATATTCTTCAGGTATTATTTTACTTTGAGCAAAAATGTCATTTCCATAATCTTTTAATATACTATAACCCAATACTTTACCCTTTCTACTCAAAATATATACGTTGGCCTCAATGACATCTTTTAAAATATTGGCCATTTCATTAAAATCAACTGGTTGAATTCCTGTTTTTTGCAAAATTCGATTTACTTTTCTAGTTTTTTCTAATAGTGTGCTCATATTTCTAATCCTCCTATGTTTTTATTTTTTATTATCATAAAATGTATTTACTAACTTCGTATTTATTTAGACTATCTTTTAATTGCTCTTTTACATACTCTTCAGTTATCACTATTTGCTGCCCCCCCAATTCTGGCGCATTAAAAGATAATTCTTCAAACAACTTCTCCATGACAGTGTGCAATCTTCTTGCGCCAATGTCCTCCGATTGTTGATTTATAAGATATGCTACTTCTGCAATAGCCTCAATTGCTTCATCAGTGTATTTAACTTCTATTCCTTCTGTTCTTAAAAGCTCTTGATACTGTTTTGTAAGAGCATTTTTAGGCTCCTTTAATATTCTTATAAAGTCCTCTTTTGTGAGAGGTTTTAAATTAACTCTTACAGGAAATCTTCCTTGTAGCTCAGGGATTAAATCAGACACTTTTGCAACGTTAAAAGCACCAGCTGCTATAAACAATATATGGTCTGTCTTAACAGGACCGTATTTTGTCATTACTGTACAACCTTCAATTATAGGAAGAATATCCCTTTGAACTCCTTCCCTTGATACATCTGGTCCTGCTGTATAACCGCTGCTGGCAATTTTGTCAATTTCATCTATGAAAATTATTCCATCGTTTTCTGCTCTTTTAATAGCCTCTTCAATTACTTCATCCATATCTATAAGGTTTTGAGCTTCTTCAGACTCTAGAATTCTTTTTGCTTCATACACAGGAACTTTTTTAATTTTTTTCTTTTTAGGTAAAATGTCAGCAAATATATCTTGCAAATTTATGTTCATTTCTTCGGACCCTAAATTAGTATACATCTCAAGCATTGGTGTAGATGTATCTGTTACTTCTATTTCCACTACATAATTATCTAGCTCGCCATTTCTTAACTTTTGCCTTATTTCTTCTCTTTTGTATTGCATACTTTCTTCTTCTGTCTCTTCACTTTTCTCGGCAGAAGGATAATTAAACAATACTTCAAAAGGATTTTTAGTTTGTTTTTTTCTTTTTCCAATTATGTAATCAATTAGCCTATCTTCTGCAATTTTCTTCGCTTTTTCAGTAACTTTTTTTAATTTTTCCTCTTTTACCATTCTTACAGCAGCCTCTACAAGGTCTCTCACCATGGAATCTACATCTCGTCCTACGTATCCTACCTCAGTAAACTTAGTAGCCTCCACTTTTACAAAAGGAGCTTCTACTAATTTCGCAATTCTTCGAGCAATTTCTGTCTTTCCTACTCCAGTAGGGCCTACCATAATTATATTTTTGGGGGTCACTTCTTCTTTAAAATCGTCAGGTAAAAGATTTCTCCTATATCTATTTCTTAAAGCCACTGCTACTGACTTTTTAGCTTCCTTTTGTCCTACAATATACTTATCTAATTCCTCTACAATCTCCTTGGGAGTATAATTCTTCACTTAGAGCACCCCCTATAAAGTCTCAACTGTTATGTTGTTATTAGTGTAAACACAAATCTTTGAAGCTATCTCTAAAGCTTTTTTTGCTATATCTTCTGTATCTAAATCAGTATTATACCGTAGCGCCAAGGCTGCAGCCATAGCATAATTTCCTCCAGATCCTATCCCAATCACATCCTCATCTGGCTCAATAACTTCACCAGTGCCAGAAATAAGTAAAGTATCCTTTTTATCTACCGCAATCAAAAGAGCTTCTAACTTTCTTAAAATCTTGTCTTTTCTCCATTCCTGTGCCAATTCTACTGCTGCTCTTTTTAAATTACCTCCATACTGCTCAAGTTTTTCTTCAAATTTTTGCGAAAGAGTCAAAGCATCAGCTACCGAACCAGCAAATCCTACTATTACTTCTCCATTATACAATCTTCTAATTTTTTTCGCTCCATGTTTTAAAATTGTATTTTCTCCAAAGGTAATCTGTCCATCACCAGCCACTGATACTTTATCGCCTTTTCTCACAGCAATTATGGTAGTACCCTTAAACATGTTTACACCCCTTTAGATAGTTTAATATTAACACATTTTTCACAATGCTTCAAGAATTAATTCAAAATTTTTGTTAAATTCATTTAACTTCTTTTTGATAATCACATCCTGGATTAGAACATTTTAGTATATGTACATTTTTTGTATTTTTTTCTATTAACATGCTACCACAAACAGGACATTTTTCCTCAACAGGTTTGTCCCACAATATAAAATCGCAATCAGGTGCATTTTCGCAAGCGTAATAAGTTCGGCCTTTTTTGCTCTTTTTCTTTACAATTTCTCCACCACATTTAGGGCATTTAACACCAACCTTTTCGTATAAAGGTTTTGTATTTTTGCATTCAGGAAAACCAGAACAAGCAAGAAATTTTCCATACCTGCCTTTCTTTACAACCATATTTCTTCCACAAAGTTCACATTTAATGTCTGTTACTTCTACTTCTTCCTTTACCTCTATCTCTTCCATTTGTTCTTCTGCAATCTTCAAAGTTTTGTAAAAGTCTTTATAAAACTCTTCCACTACTTCATACCATTTCACTTGACCTTCTTCAATCTTATCTAGCTGCTCTTCCATCTCAGCAGTAAATTTTACATCTACAATTTTTGAAAAGAACTCCTTTAATGCGTCTGTTACAATAAAACCTAATTCTGTAGGTTTTAAATTCTTTTTATCTTTTACCACATATCCTCTTTCTAACAAAGTAGAGATAGTAGGAGCATAAGTGCTGGGACGACCTATTCCTTTTTCCTCCAATTCTTTAATCAAAGAAGCTTCTGTATATCGAGGCGGAGGCTGGGTAAAATGTTGCATTGGCTTTAATTCCTCTAAAAACAATTTGGTCCCTTTTTGAAGTACAGGTACAGTTTTTTCTTCCTCTTCTTGCATATCTGTTCCTTCTACATACACTGTCATAAAACCTAAAAATTTAATGCTAGACCCTGAGGCTTTAAAAACATATCCATTATTTACTATGTCCATAGAAACAGTATCGTAAATTGCAGGTGCCATTTGACTTGCTATGAATCTACTCCAAACTAGTTTGTACAATTTATATTGGTCTGGTGTTAGGGAATCTTTTATACTTTCCGGATCCCTATAAATAGAAGTAGGTCTTATAGCCTCGTGAGCATCCTGCACATTGGCTCTTTTAGAAGCATAATTTGCTTCAGGATTGGCATACTCTTTTCCAAACTTTTCAACTATATATTTATATACCTCTGCCTTAGCTTCATTTGCGACCCTTGTAGAATCAGTCCTTATATAAGTAATAAGACCTACACTGCCTTCTCCTTTGATTTCTACCCCCTCATATAATTGTTGTGCAATTAACATAGTTTTTTTTGCAGTAAATCCCAATTTTCTCGAAGCTTCTTGTTGTAAAGTACTAGTGATAAAAGGTGGAGAAGGATTTCTCTTTTTGACACCTGTTTTTACTTTATCTATAATGTATTCTTCAGACAATGCTGCTAATATTTTGTCTACATCTTCTTTTGTCTTTAACTCAACTTTATCCTCTTTGGTACCGTAGAATTTTGCTTCAAACTTGCCAGAGTTTTTCTTATCAGAGAGAATCACGGTAATACTCCAATATTCTTCTGGCACAAAGGCTTCTATTTCTCTTTCTCTGTCGCAGATAAGCCTAGCTGCTACTGATTGAACTCTGCCTGCACTTAATCCCCTCTTTATTTTTTTCCAAAGAAGGGGACTTATTTTATATCCTACTAATCTATCAAGAATTCTCCTGGCTTGTTGCGCATCTACCAAATTTAAATCTATAGAGCGAGGGCTTTTAAGAGCAGTTTGCACTGCATTTTTTGTGATCTCGTGAAATTCTATGCGACAAGGCTCCTCAATATTCAAATTTAACAATTGGGCAATATGCCAGGAAATTGCTTCTCCTTCTCTGTCAGGGTCAGTGGCCAAAAAAATTTTATCTGCATCCTTTGCTTCTTTTTTTAAATTCTCTATAATAGCCCCTTTTCCCCGAATAGTTATGTACCTAGGAGCAAAATTGTTTTCAATATCGATACCTAATTGACTTTTAGGCAAATCCCTAACATGTCCCATGGAGGCTGCTACTTTAAAATTTTTGCCTAAAAATTTAGATATAGTCTTAGCTTTAGCTGGAGATTCCACAATAACTAGAGATTTTGCCATTTCGACACCTCCAAAACAATTTATAATTATATCAAAGTTTTTGACAATTATCAAAATATTTTTTTCTCATATTTATTGCCAGGAAGTTTTTCAATCATACCTTTTAACATTAAAGAAGATAAAATTGCATTAACTTTTGAGATTTTTATTTTCACATAGCCTGCTATTTCTTCTATATCTCTTGGAGCTTCACAAATAAAATCGTACACTTCTTTCTCTTCCTCCGTCAGAGAAGACATAAGATTTTCCTCAATCTTTTGTTGTACATCCTCTCTTAAATTAAATTCTTCTAAAATATCCTCAACACCAATTACAATTTTCGCACCTTGTTTTATGAGCTCATTTGTTCCTCTGCTATAAGCACTCGTTATATTCCCAGGTACTGCAAAAACCTCTCTTCCTTGTTCTAAGGCAAATTGAGCCGTCAATAAAGATCCACTTTTTATTCCTGCTTCTATCACAACTACCCCAAGAGATAACCCGCTTATGATTCTATTCCTCAGAGGAAAATTTTGTGGCAGCGGAGGAGCATCAAGAGGAAACTCTGAAACCAGCAATCCCTCCTCACTAATTTGCTCCATCAGCTTTTTATTTTCTCTTGGATAAACTATGTTTATGCCATTTCCCAAAACAGCAATAGTTTTTCCTCTTTCCTTCAACGCTCCTATATGAGAAAAACTATCAATTCCTCTTGCCATACCACTTACAACTGTTATACCTCTTTCTGACAGCTCATATGCCAATTTTTGTGCCACTTGTTTTCCATAAAAAGTAGCATTTCTTGAGCCCACCATGGCAATGCACAAATTATCTTTTAAATTTATATTCCCCTTCAAATATAAAACAGGAGGTGGATCATAAATATTTTTTAATTCTTTCGGATATTCCTCCTCTTCTAATGTATATACACTTATTTTTAAATTTTGCAATCTTTCTATATAATCAAAAGGGTTCAACTTCTGAGCTTCTATTATATTTTGTACTAATTTTCTATTTCCTATTGCTTTAAAAATATCAATTTCTTTTGCTTTATAGACACCTTCCGCAGTTTTGAAAAATTCCATCAATTGAACAAAACTTTTATACCCTATTCCTTTGACAGTACTTAACCATATTTTAAAAATCTTTTCCCTTTCCATAATTGCTCCCCTTTAACATCGTTTTCCCTAATTATCTTTATTATAATACATAACCTGTGATAAAATAAAGAAAAAAGAAAGGTGATACAATGTCAAACTTATATAACCTACGCCAACTCAAAAACTATTTATACCAAAATCCCTTTTGTGACTTTCAATCTCTCAGCTTAAATGAAGCGGCTAAAAAGTGGCTTGAAAAAGAAACAGAAAGAATAAATAATCTAAAATACTATGAAAATCAATTATATCAATTAAATTTAAATTTCATTGCTGGAGTAGACGAAGCAGGAAGAGGACCCTTAGTAGGGCCAATTGTTGCTGCTTGTGTGATATTGCCAAAAGAAGTTTTTATCCCGGAAATAAACGATTCCAAAAAATTATCTGAAGAAAAAAGAGAAGTATTGTCAGAGGTAATAAAAAAAGTAGCTATCTCGTATGCCATTGGAATAGTTGATTGCGAAGAAATTGATAAAATAAATATATTAAATGCTACCTACAAAGCCATGCAGATTGCTATTTCAAAAATACAACAAAAAATTGATTACCTTTTAGTAGATGCTATTACCATTCCTCAAATAGAGATAAATCAAAAAGCGATAGTAAAAGGAGATTCAAAAAGTATTTCTATAGCTGCTGCCTCTATACTGGCAAAGGTTGAAAGAGATAAAATAATGAAAGAATACCACAAAATCTATCCTCAGTATAATTTTGAAAAAAACAAAGGTTATGGTACAAAAGAACATATTGAAGCTTTAAAAAAATACGGTCCCTGTCCTATCCACAGAAAGACTTTTATTGAAAAAATTCTGAAAGGATGAAAAACATTGAACAAAAAAACAATAGGCAGCTTAGGAGAAAAAATAGCTGCCCAATATCTATTAAAATCAGGTTATAAAATTTTAGAGAAAAATTTTAAATGCAAAATTGGGGAAATAGATATAATAGCTCTATTCAAAAAAGAAATAGTTTTTGTAGAGGTAAAAACAAGAACCTCTATCTCTTTTGGAACTGGAAGTGAAGCTGTAAATTTTCATAAACAACAAAGAATATTGAAAATTGCCCAGTTGTACTTGGCTTCAACAGAAAAATTTCGAAATTTTCAGCCTCGTTTTGACGTGATTGAGGTTTATTTAAATCCTGATACATTAGCCTTTGAAAAACTAAGTCATTTCCCAAACGCCTTTTTAATCTTTTAATATCAATCCCATCTTTTCTTTTACTTCTTTCAAAGTTTTTTCTGCAACAGCTTGAGCTCTTTCCGCCCCTTCCTTTAAAACCTTCAAAACATAATCTCTACTGAGGTCTTTATAATTTTTTTGTATAACAGTCAATTTATCTATTACAACCTCTGCTAATTCTTTCTTTAAAGTGCCATAACCCTGTCCTTTAAATTTATTTACAACTTCTTCTATTTCCATACCTGTAAATAAACTATAAATAGTCAAAAGATTGCTAACACCCGGTTTGTTTTCCCAATCAATCCTTATTTCAGTCTCAGAATCAGTCACTGCTCTCATTATTTTCTTTTTGATTACAGAAGGCTCATCCAAAAGATTGATTCTGTTATTTGGATCACTGTCACTTTTACTCATCTTTTTAGTAGGGTCAGTAAGACTCATTATTCTCGCACCAAGTTTTAAAATCATAGGCTCAGGAACTACAAAAGTTTCACCAAATCTGTTGTTAAAACGCTGCGCAATGTCTCTTGTCAGTTCTAAGTGCTGCTTTTGGTCTTCTCCTACAGGAACATAATGGGTATTGTATAAAAGTATATCTGCTGCCATCAAGTCCGGATATGTAAAAAGTCCAACTGAAACAGATTCCTTTCCTTTGCTTTTATCCTTAAATTGTGTCATCCTGCTCAATTCACCAAAATAGGTTATACATTGTAGCAACCATGCCAATTCTGCATGGGCAGGAACGTGAGACTGAATAAAAATGGTAACTTTTTTAGGATCTAAACCTATTGCAAGGTAAAGTGCTGCCAATTCAATAGTTTTTTCCTTTAAAACTTTAGGGTCTTGAGGAACTGTTAAAGCATGTAAATCAACGGCACAAAAAAAGCATTCATAATCATCTTGTAGCGCAACAAATTGCCTCATTGCTCCCAAATAATTACCTATGTGAATGTCTCCCGTTGGTTGTACTCCTGAAAAAACTCTTTTCAAGCTATCAACTCCTTTTCAATTGAGTATTTTATGTCGTTTAGAAAAAATTATAAGAGAAAATTTCAAAATTTGCAATGAAATTTAAAATAATTCCCTCATAAATCCTTTTCCATGAACTTCGGCTACATCTAATATAGAGATAAAAGCATTTTCATCTATTTGGTGTACAATAAGTTTAAGCTGTGGAAGCTGTGTTAAAGACACAATGGAATATAAAACCTTTTTGTTCTCTTTGGTATAAGCACCCTCTCCATGAAGCAAAGTAACCCCTCTTTTTAATGTAGTCATTATTTCTTTGCTCACTTCTTCTACTTTATCAGTAACCACCAGCACCATTTTTTGTCTATTAAAACCTTTTATAGTTTTATCCACCATGTAGGAAGTAATGTACATTGAGACAAGAGTGTAAAGAGCACTGGTCAAACCAAAAAATATAGCTCCAATGGCTACGATAAAAAAGTTAACAATAAAAGAAATATGCCCAATTTCAAAATTATCATATTTCTTTTTTACAATTACAGAAATTATATCTAAACCGCCAGTTGACCCGTGATTACTAAAAACTATTCCCATACCTAAACCATTTAACACTCCGCCGTATAAACTTAAAAGTAATGGATCATTTATATGTAATATATTTTTTATTGAATAAGTAAGCACCAAAAACAAAGAAAGTGATACAGTACCTATAATAGTAAAAATTGTAAACCTTAAATTTACTTTTTTATAGCTCAAAATTAAAAGTGGGATGTTTAGCAAAAATATAGTGTATCCTGCAGGAAACTTGGTTAAATACTGTATAATAAGTGCAATACCAGAGACTCCTCCACTTAAAAGTTTAGCATGAACAATAAACATGTTAATACCAATAGCAGACATTAAAGTCCCTATAAGAATAAAGAAAATATTTTTTATACTTTCCCTATTAAAAAAACTTGTTATCTCCAAAGCTAACACCTTCTTATCACATTTGAGAATTAATTACTTTACATAAAATTTTTATTGTAATTTTTATTTATACCAATATTTGCTATCAACAATTCTATACTGTAATGCTTCTGCTACATGCTCAAACTTAATATTTTCTGCACCTTCCAAATCAGCAATTGTACGAGCAACTTTTAAAATTTTATTATATCCTCTTGCACTTAAATAAAACTTCTCGAAAGCCTCATTTAAAAATTTTTTAGTATCTTCATCAAGTTTGCAATATTTTTTTAACATATTTCCTTTTAATTGAGAATTAAAGTATATACCAGTACCTTTATACCTTTTAAGTTGCATTTCTCGTGCTTTTATAACTCGTTCGCGAACTTCCTTGGAACTTTCCGATGGCGTTTCTTCTTCGAAATATTTATCTTTTTTAAGAGGTTTTACCTCCACATGTAAATCAATTCTATCTAACAAAGGTCCTGAAATTTTATTTTGGTATCTTCTTATTTCATTTACACTACAATGGCATTCGTGAGTATCATCGCCATAATAGCCACAAGGACAAGGATTCATAGCTAAAATTAAAATAAATTTACTTGGATAACTAAAGCTACCATTTACACGAGTAATTGTAACCACTTCATCTTCTAACGGCTGCCTTAAAACTTCTATTGCATCTTTTTTAAATTCAGGAATCTCATCTAAAAATAACACTCCATAGTGGGCAAGGGATACTTCCCCAGGCTTAGGATATTTTCCTCCCCCAACTAAAGCAACTGTAGAGATAGTATGATGAGGAGCTCTAAAAGGTCGAGTAGTGATAAGAGGTGTACCTTTTGGAAGCAATCCTGCTATACTGTATATCTTGGTAACTTCTAAAGCCTCTTCAAAACTTAACTGAGGAAGAATAGTAGGAAAACGCCTTGCCAACATAGTTTTACCCGCTCCAGGAGGGCCAATCATTAGCACATTGTGGCCTCCGGCAGCGGCAATCTCAAGTACCCTTTTTGCATTTTCTTGTCCTTTTACTTCAGCAAAATCTACGTCGTATTCTACATTATCAAAAAAACTATTAATATCTAAAGTAAAAGATTCTATTTCCCTATCTCCATTTAAAAATTCAACCACTTCTTTTAAATTTTTCATAGGATATACTTTTATCCCCTCAACAACTGCCGCTTCATAAGCATTTTCATAAGGAACAACAATAGAGGATATACCTTTTTCCTTTGCCCCGATTACCATTGGCAGTATACCATTTACGCCTCTTAGACTTCCGTCCAAAGAAAGTTCACCTACAAAGGCTATATCTTCCTTTTCCTCTTTTATCTCCTCTGTGCATTTTAAAATTCCTATTGCCAAAGGCAAATCAAAAGCAGTACCTTCTTTTTTAGTATCCGCTGGTGCTAAATTTACAGTAATTTTTTTGAGGGGAAATTCAAAGCCACTGTTTTTGATAGCAGACCTTACTCTGTCTCTTGCTTCCTTAACTTCTGTATCGCCCAAGCCCACAATATCAAAAGAAGGAATTCCTGTAGATAAATCTACCTCCACCTCTACCACATAGGCATTTATCCCTAAGACTGCCATACTTTTTACTTTAGAAAGCATAAAAATCCCCCTTATGGTCTTTCCAGAGAAATCTTCCCCAGTTTTCCCTTGCGAAAATCCTCCAGCAAAATATGAGAAGTTTTTAATGTATCTACTTCTCCACCTGCAATTAAACAACCTCTTTTTCTACCTATTTCTTTTAAAAGTTCAAAATCTTCATCTACTATTTTATCAATTTTATAGCGGGACATCAAATAATTGGGATAATACTTTTTTAAGATTGCTACTAAGTTTAATGCTATTTCTTCTATGTCCAATATTTCATCTTTTATAGCTCCAGTAATTGCTAACATAATTCCTACTTTTTTATCGTCAAATTTTGGCCAGAGTATGCCAGGAGTGTCCAAAAGGTCGAAATAAGGAGTTTTTATCCAATGCAAAGCCCTTGTAACCCCCGGCTTATCGCCAGTCTTTGCCCTTTTACTGCCAATTAATTTATTAATAAAAGTAGATTTACCGACATTTGGAACACCTACAATCATTCCTCTCAGCCTTGGAATCATTCCTTTTTGCTTTTTTTTATCCAAAATATCTTGACAAACTCTCTGAGTTGCTTCATTTATCTCTTTAAGGCCAAATCCTGTAATTGAATTAACTTTTACCGCTTCTATTCCCTTTTCTTTAAAATATTCTATCCATAAATCCGTAATTACATCATCAGCCAAATCAGCTTTATTGAGAAGAATGATCCTTTTTTTATTTTTTACAATATCATCAATATCTGGGTTTCTACTGCTTTTAGGTATTCTCGCATCTACTATTTCGTATACTACATCTACTAACTTAAGGTTAGAAACTATCTCCTTTTTAGATTTTGCCATATGTCCAGGATACCACTGTATCATGTCTAATTCCTCCACATATTTAAAAAAGGGGTTTTAACCCCTTTTTACATTAATTCCTTTATCTTTGTAGCAGCTTTTCCTACTCTCTTTCTCAAATAATACAATTTTGCTCTTCTGACTTTACCTCTCCTTATAACCTCTATCTTTTCAATTCTTGGAGAGTGAAGTGGAAAAGTCCTTTCAACTCCAACGCCATAAGATACACGTCTTACAGTGAAAGTCTCTCTTAAACCTGATCCACTCTTTTTAATTACTATCCCTTCAAAAGGCTGAATTCTTTCCCTATCTCCTTCAATAACCTTATAATGTACCCTTATAGTATCTCCTACATTAAAAGGAGTTAAGTCTTTTCTCATCTGCTGACTTTCAACTGCTTTTATTAAGTCCATTATTTTTCCCTCCTTCCACCTTCTAAATGTCAAATCCTTTTTCTCTTAAAAACTTTTTATCTTCTTCAGTCAAAACAGCCTTTTTAAGCAAATCAGGCCGTTTTAAAAGAGTTATCTCTAAAGACTTTTGCCTTCGCCATTTAGCTATTTCGGCATGATTACCACTTAGTAAAATTTCTGGCACCTTCATACCTCTAAAAACTTCTGGCCTTGTATACTGTGGATATTCCAATAAATTATTAGCAAAGGATTCTTCTATAGCGCTTTGAGGGTGTGAAAGTACTCCTTCAATAAGTCTTGTTACAGCGTCAATGATAGCCATGGCGGCTATCTCTCCGCCTGTCAATATAAAATCTCCTAAAGAAATTTCTTCATCAATAACAGAATAGACTCTTTCATCTATTCCTTCATAGTGTCCACACAAAAGGGCTATTCTTTCTAATTTAGACATCTTAACCGCCATTTCCTGATTAAAAATTTTACCTTTAGGACCAAGGTAATATACAGGGATATTTCCTTGACTTTTTACAAATTCAATTGCATCAAAGAGAGGCTGAGGCATCATCACCATTCCTGGCCCGCCTCCATAAGGATAATCATCTACTCTTTTGTGTTTATCCTTTGAAAAATCTCTTATATTTATCAAATTAACTTTTATTTTTCCTTTTTCAATAGCCCTTTTCAATATACTATAGGATAAAACACTATCAAACATTTCAGGAAATAGGGTTAAAACGTCAAAAATCATCATAGCCCCTCCAGAAGGTGGACCACCATTACTTTATTGTCAACATCAACTTTTTTGACCACTTCTTTTATAGCAGGAATTAGTATTTCCCTCTCCTCAGTTTTTATTACATACACATCATTTGCACCTGTCTTAAGTACCTCTACCAATGTACCCAGAAAACTTCCTTCTTCTGTATACACCTTCATCCCGACTAAATCTTTGATGAAATATTCATTTTCTTCTAACTCCAAAGCATTTTGAGAGTCAACTTTTAAAAAGGCCCCTTTTAATTTTTCTGCATCGCCTCTAGTATCAATTCCTTTTAATTTTACACAAACTCCTTTAGATATAATCTTGACATATTCAATGTCATATTTGTGGGGCCTTTGTTGGTCATCAAAAATCCATACATACTCAAGGTCATAAAACCTTTCGGGAACATTGGTAAGAGGATATACTTTAACTTCGCCCTTAATGCCATGGGCAGAAGTAACTTTTCCTACATTATAATAATCAGCCATACCACCACCTAGATTATCTCAACAATCACACGTTTCTTTTCTTTTAAGGCAGCAGCTTTAACCAATGTGCGAATTGCTTGAGCAATCCTTCCCTGTTTCCCAATTACCTTTCCCATATCTTCGGGAGCAACTTTAAGCTCTATGATAACAGATTGCTGTCCTTCTATTTCATTGACTTCTACAGCATCAGGATTGTCAACTAACGCTTTGGCTATAGTTTTAACCAATTCTCCCATTATTACACCTCCTCACAAGAGAGGATTATTGAGATGCACTATTGCCAATTATACCTTCTTTTTTAAACAGTGACTTTACAGTATCTGAAGGTTGGGCACCAACACTAAGCCACTTTTTAGCCTTTTCAACATCTATTTTTATTTCAGCAGGCTGGGCTATAGGATTGTAATATCCTATCTCATCAATAAACCTTCCATCTCTTGGTGACCTTGAATCTGCTACTACTATCCTGTAAAAAGGTCTTTTCTTAGCCCCAAACCTTTTTAATCTTATTCTGACTGCCACTTTCTCACCTCCTTCAAAAGTTGCCCACCTTCCGATATCATCTAAAGAAAGGCAGCCTCATTTTACCTTTCTTTAGGTCTTTGTCAATATCAGCAAATTTCTTCATCATCTTTTTAGTTTCTTCAAACTGTTTTAAGAGGCTATTTACCTGTTGGATGGTGGTACCGCTGCCTTTGGCTATTCTTTTCTTTCTACTGCCATTTATAATAGAAGGGTTTTGCCTTTCTTCTTTAGTCATAGATTGAATAATGGCTTCTATCCTCTTTAAGTCTTTTTCAGAAATGTCTACATTTTTAAGCATGTTTTTGTTCATTCCAGGGATCATACTGAGAAGTTGGTCTAAAGGCCCCATATTTTTAAGACTCTGCAATTGTTCCAAGAAATCTTCCAATGTAAACTGTTTTGTTAAAAGCTTTTGACCTAACTCTTGTGCCTTTTTCTCATCAATTGCTGCTTGGGCCTTTTCAATTAAAGTCAAAACATCTCCCATTCCCAAAATACGAGAGGCCATTCTATCAGGATAAAAAGGCTCTAAATCTGTCAACTTTTCGCCTGTACCCACATATTTTATGGGTTTTTGTGTAACAGCCTTAATAGAAAGAGCTGCTCCACCCCTCGTATCTCCATCCAATTTTGTCAATATAACTCCTGTTATATCTAGCCTTTCATTAAAGGAAGACGCTACATTCACTGCGTCTTGACCTGTCATCGCATCTACTACTAACAAAATTTCATCTGGTTGTACTGCTTTTTTTATATTTACAAGTTCCTCCATTAATTCTTCATCTATGTGAAGCCTACCCGCAGTATCTATGATAATTACGTCAGAGTTATGAGACCTTGCATAATCAATAGAAGCTTTTGCAATATCAACAGGATTTACTTTGTCCCCCATTGTAAAAACTGGTACATTTACATTAGCTCCCACAACCTGTAACTGCTTTATGGCAGCCGGTCTGACGACGTCACAGGCTACTAGTAGGGGATTTTTTCCCTGCTTCTTTAACAAGTTTGCCAATTTCCCACAAGCAGTGGTCTTTCCAGAACCTTGAAGTCCAACCATCATTATAACTGCAGGAACTTTATTCCCTATATTTAACCGGCTTTGAGTAGACCCCATAAGGGCTATAAGCTCATCATTGACTATCTTTATCACCTGTTGCCCCGGGGTCAGGCTTTCCATCACTTCTTGCCCTAAAGCTTTTTCTGTAACAGAGTTTATAAAGTCTTTTACTACCTTAAAGTTGACATCCGCTTCTAAGAGGGCAACTTTTACTTCCCTCATAGCTTCTTTTATATCTTTTTCTGTGAGTTTTCCTTTTCCTCTTAACTTTTTAAAGATTTCCTGCAGCCTTTCAGATAGGCTTTCAAAAGCCATTAAAATTTACCTCCTACGGATTTAGCTCCTCTATTTCACGAGCTATCTCCTCAATAATTTTTAAAATTTCTGGGTCTCTTTCTCTTTGCCGTATTATTTTAATGCCCTTTTCTATCTTATCCAGTTTATTCATTATTTCTTGATGTCTTTTTACCAATCCTAATTTTTCCTCAAAAAACTCTAACGAGCTTTCTGCTCTTTTTAAGGTATCATAAACCCCTTGCCGCGAGATATCCAAAAGTTCGGAAATTTCTCCAAGAGAATAATCATTTAAATAGTACATCTCAAAAATTTCTCTTTGCTTATCTGTAAGCAAAGCACCATAAAAATCATACAAAAGAGTCATAAATAAAAAATCATCATCCACAAAAATCCCACCCGTTAAGGTCCTAACCTTTACATTAAGATTTTATATGAAGGGCTGCTTTTTGTCAAGCTGTGTTTTTTCATTTTTTTACGATTTAATTTACTGAAAAATAGCAGAAACGAAAGATTTTGCATCAAAAGCTTGCAAATCCTCTATTCCTTCCCCAATTCCTATATATCTTATAGGTACATTTAATTCTGATTTTATAGCTACCACAATTCCACCTTTTGCCGTTCCATCTAATTTGGTAAGTACAATACCGGTTATATCAGAAACTTCTTTAAATATTTTCGCCTGTTGAAGAGCATTTTGACCAGTTGTAGCATCTAAAACTAAAAAGGTTTCTACTCTCGCTTCAGGATATTCCCTATCTATAACTTTGCGTATTTTCCTCAATTCCTCCATCAGATTCTTTTTATTATGCAGTCTACCTGCAGTATCACAAATAAGTATATCTATTTCCCTTGCTTTTGAGGCTTGAATGCCATCAAAAATAACAGAAGCTGGATCTGAGCCTTCTTGGTGTTTGATAATTGGACAGTTAACTCTCTCTGCCCATATTTCTAACTGGTCAATAGCTGCAGCTCTAAAAGTATCACCTGCTGCTAGCATAACTTTTTTGCCTTCTTTTTTGTACAAATAAGCTAATTTTCCAATTGTAGTAGTCTTTCCTACTCCATTTACCCCAACGTTCAATATCACCATAGGAGAAGTCAAGGTAAAAGGTTCTACATCCTTTTGCAAAATTTCATAAACTTCTTCAGCTAAAAGTTCTTTTATTTGAGACGCATCATAAATCTTTCTTTCTTTTGCCTTTTGACGTATTCCTTCTATAATCTTAGAAGTAGTACTAATACCTATATCAGCTAAAATTAAAATCTCTTCTAATTCTTCCAAAAGTTCTTCGTCAATTTTTCTACCTATTGTAACAATACTATCTATTTTAGAAGTCAAATTTTCTCTTGTTTTTAAAAGTCCTTCTTTAATCTTTTGAAAAAAACCTTTTTTTTCAGCAGTTTCGGATTCTTTTTTAGATTTGTCAAAAAAATTAAGCATGTTTTACCAAGCCTCCTATTTTGTCGTCAGTATTTAGTTTAAGGGATAACAATTTGGAAACTCCTTTTTCTTGCATTGTTACACCGTATATCGCATCTGCCACCATCATTGTCCCTTTTCTGTGGCTTACAACTATAAACTGAGTATCTCTTGACAATTCTTTCAGAAACTCAGCAAATCTCTCCACATTTGCATCATCTAATGCTGCATCTATCTCATCCAATATACAAAAAGGAGTAGGTTTTATAATTAGCATTGCAAATAAAAGGGAAATAGCAACTAATGCCTTTTCTCCTCCTGAAAGAAGAGAAAGGGTTTGCAATTTCTTTCCTGGGGGCTGTGCTTTAATTTCTATACCTGTTTCTAAAAGATTGTCTTCATCAGTAAGTATTAACTCTGCATTACCCCCTCCAAAAAGTCGCCTAAACGTCTCCTTAAATTGAATCTGTAGGATTTCAAAACCATCTTTAAATTTTGTTTTGATAATTTTATTTGCTTCTTCGATTACAGAAATTAAAGATTCCTTTGCCTTTATAATATCTTCCATCTGAGATTTTAAAAAATCATACCTTTCCTTTACCTCTTTATATTCTTCAATAGCATCTATATTCACATTACCTAATCCTTTTATAGCCTTTGCCAAATGATCTGCTCTTTGTCTTAATTTTGAAATCTCGCCTTCTTCAGCTTCTTCAAAAGCTCTGTCTAAGGTCAATTCATATTCTTCCCAAAGCCTATTTTTGATATTGTCAATCTCTATCTGGAATCTTTGCATTTCCATTTCTACCTTATGAAATTCTTCATTAATATTAGTAAATTCTTGTTGTAAAATCGAAAATTTTTCTTTACGCTTTTGTAAATCTTCTTCTTCTTGGAAAATATTATCTTCTAAAGAAGAAATATCTTTTTGAATTTTTTCTACTTCTTGTTGTAATTTATATATTTCTCCTTGCAACTTTTCCCTATCTAAACTCAAATTGACCTTTAAGCTTTCTATTTCTTTAATATTCTTTTCCTTCTCTACTATATTGTTTTTTTCTCTATCAAATTCTTGTCGTTTATCTTTTAAGTTATGAAGTTCATTCTGGAGCTTTTGTTCGATTTTAGCGATTTCAATCTTCAAAGCAGTGATTTCTTTGTCTAAAATTGCTAAATTTTCCTCTCCTTTATTGTTTTTTTCTTTAAAACCATTGATCAAAGCATCCAATCGTTCTTTTTCTTTTTCTAAGCTTTCTAACTCTTTTAAAAACCGGTCAATTTCTTGTTGATAATTTCTAACATTTTCCTTTAATTCATCAATTTCTAAAGTATAATTTTCTAGTTGATTTAATAAATTTCCTATTTCTTTTTCTAATGAAATCCTCCTTTGCTCATTAGAAGTTATATTGTAGCTAATATCAGAAATTTCTTTGTTGAATAATTCTATTTGCTCCTCTTCATGAATTTTATCATTTATTTTTTGCCCAATTTCTTCCACCAATATTTCTTGTTGATTTTTTAAACTATCAATTTCTTTTTTCAGTTTAGTTATCTCTTCTTTTCTCTTAAAGATGCTTTGAAGTTTAGGTTTTAAACTGCCACCGGTTATTGCACCCCCTGGATTTATAACTTCTCCTTCTAATGTTACAATTTTATAAGCTTGATTATATTTTTTAGATAACCTCACTGCATTTTCAATGGTATCTACTATAATAACACGACCTAACAAAAAATTAAAAATTTCTTCTAAATTATCGTTATACTTTATTAGCTTAGAAGCAACTCCAATTACGCCTTTCTCAGTCAAAATATTGCTTTCCTGTTGAGAAAGACCCCTCCCACGGATTAAATCAAGAGGCAAAAAAGTAGCTCTTCCTAAATCTTTTTGTTTTAACCTTTCAATAATTTCCGCTACTCCCTCAGAAGATTTTATAACTATATTCTGTATACTTGAGCCCAATGCTACCTCAATTGCTGTGCTATAAGTATTTTCAACCTCTAAAAGTTCCCCCACTACTCCTATTATATTTTCCTTAAAAGAAGGAATATTTTCAGAGAGTTTTAACAAGTTCCGCACAGTTCCACTATAGCCTTCGTAATTTTTATCCATCTCCTCTAAAATAGAAAGTCGTGACCTTTTTCTTTCAATTTCTTCTTTAATAACTTTTAAAGTATCTTCTCTCAAAATCAGCTCACTATCAATTTTTTGTAAAGCTTGCTGTTTAGTAACCCTTTGCTGATTCTTTTTATCCAGTTCTTTTTGTAAAATTTGTAATTCTTCAACAATTTTATTTTTTTCTTTATCCAAAATTTCTATTCGATTTTGAATTTCCTCTATATGCTTTTTTAAATTTTGCTGCCTACTTATTGCCTCTTCCTTTAGAGAATTGTTCAAAGACAATTTTCCTTTCACATCTGCTATGCTATTTAAAATTTCAATTATATCTTCCTTAGCTTTTTCAACTTCTTCTATCTCATTCTTTTGTTTCTTTTGCAAACTTACATATTCTTCTTGAAATTGTCTTAACTTTTCTTCCAATTCTTCCTTGTTTGCATGTAAAAGGGCTACATTAGACTCTATCCTTTTAAGTTCTTCCTTTAAAACTCTTTCCCGTTTTGCAGCTTTTTCTAACTCCTCTCTGTAAAGCTCTGTGGTTTCTTCCAAATTTCTAAGCTTCTCTATTATTAATTCCCTTTTTCCTGAGACTATCTCTATCTCTCTTAACTTATTGTGATATTCCTCTTTTTTACTGCCCAATTGCTGTTTTAAGTCATGAATTTCTTTTTCTTTATATAACAAATTCTCCTCTTGATTGATTTTATGTATTTTTTTTACATCTAATTGATTTTTTAAGTTCTCATATTTTCCTTTTAAAGCATCGTACTGATTCATAGACCTCTTTGCTAATTGAATATATAAACTTATATCTGCTTTCCTTTTTTCCTTGTGGAGTTTTAAAAACTCTTCTGCCTTGCTTTTTTGCGTTTCCAAAGTAGTAAGCTGCTTCTCTAATTCTACAACTATATCGTTTAAACGAAGTAGATTATCATTAGCTGCTGTGAGTTTCCTTTCTGCTTCTTCTTTTTTATATCTGTACTTTGAAATACCTATTGCTTCCTCAAAAATTTGTCTTCTATCTTCTGGTCTTGCAGATAGGATCTCGTCTATTCTCCCTTGTCCTATTATTGAATAGCCTTCTTTTCCTACTCCTGTATCTAAAAAAAGCTCGTATATGTCCTTAAGACGGCAAGGAGTTTTATTTATAAAAAACTCACTTTCGCCAGATCTAAAAATTTTTCTGGTAATAACTACCTCTGTATAATCAAAAGGAAGATAACCATCGGAATTATCAAGGGTGAGATTTATTTCACAAAAACCTAAAGGTTTTCTATTCTCGCTACCTGCAAAAATTACATCCTCTAACTTAGAACCTCTTAAACTTTTGATACTTTGTTCTCCCAGAACTAATCTAATAGCGTCAGAAATATTACTTTTGCCACTTCCATTTGGACCTACAATTGCTGTTACACCTTTTTCAAAATTAAGAGTTACTTTGTCTGCAAAAGACTTAAAGCCTTGAAGTTCAAGTTTCTTAAGGTACATACCACCACTCCTTATGCACCTTCCATTTTACCACATCTACATTTAAATTTCATCTTCATTTTTTCGTATTTCTTCTACAATCTCCTCTATTTCTTCCTTATAAGAAGAAGGTGCTAATATTTCTCCCCATCCTGTTACCATTTGAAACAATCCATCATAAGCCGTATCATGATAACTTCTTATAAAATGTGGTATCCCCTTTTCTTTTAAAATGCCTTCTAACAGTTTAGCTTCTATTTCATTTTCTAACACTAAAATTTTAACGAAGCCTTCCATCAAAATCACCTCTATATAAAAATAAAACCTGCTAAAAAAGCAGGTTTAGATTATCTTGGTTCTACAATAAATTTTATCGCTGTCCTCATTTCGCCGTCTATCTCAATCTCTGAAAAGGCAGGAATCGCAATTAAGTCTATGCCATTTGGCGCCACAAACCCCCTTGCTATTGCAATAGCCTTAACCGCTTGATTTACTGCACCTGCCCCAACCGCCTGAATTTCTGCTGAAGATTTTTCTCTTAAAACGGCTGCTAATGCACCTGCTACAGACTTAGGTTTAGATTTAGCTGATACTTTTAGAACCTCCACTGTAAAATAACCTCCTTCATACATTATTGTGAAAATGAATACATTTGATATATATTATATATTCGATAAAAAACCAATATTTCCTTCTTTTTTATAAAATTTTTTTAAAAATTATTTTTTATAAAATCGGTTATAGAAATACGCATGATCTTTTTATCACTACAAACAACTATTTTGTCATTAGTCAGACTGTTTAATATTTTAAATTCCGTCTTTACGTTGTATTTTTTTTCTAAAAACAACTTGTTGAATTTTTTTTGCCCTATAATTGTGGAAATCCGCTTTTCATTAGAAAAAATCGTAACCTTTGTGTTCCTTATATTTTTATCCTCAAATACCCTTATGAAAATGTCAAGAATAACACTTGACTCAACTAATTGTCCCATCGCAGGATGAAAAGGACCTGCTACTACATCTTTATTGTAATTAATATTTTCTGTCGTTTGAAGTCCAATCCGAATGACATCAATATTATTCTTAATAAAAATTATATACATTTTCTTTGAAATTTCAACAGCCTCTTGCAAGGTTAGAGGAAAGAATCTTCCTTCTTTATACATTCTTTCAAGATAAGTATTTTTAATCACCAAAGTAGGATAAATCCTCACAAAATCAGGTTTCAACTCCACAATCTTATAAGCGGTATTTAAAGATTTCTCTAAGTTATCTCCAGGTAGTCCTATCATTATTTGCAATCCTAATTTAAAGTCATATTGCCGAATTAGATTCACAGCTTTTACGACATCCTCACTTGTATGACCTCTTCTACTTTTTAAAAGCACTTCTTCATCCATTGACTGTACTCCAAGTTCTATTATTGAAACTTTGTATCTCTTAAGATTTTGTAAAATCTCGGTGTCTATATAATCAGGACGAGTAGACAAACGAATAGCATCTATTTTGCCATTGTCCAAATATTCTTTCGCAATTCCCAAGTAGAGATTTTGCATATCCTGTGGTATTCCCGTAAAACTGCCACCAAAAAAAGATACCTCTATTTCTGCATCCCTTGGAAGAGTTTTTAAATGGGTTTCTATAGTTTGTCTTACATATTCTTCTGTTATCTCCTGCTGTTGGCCTGTTATTGAATTTTGATTGCAAAAAACACACTTAAAAGGACAACCTAAATGGGGTATAAAAAGTGGTATTATATACATCTTTTTTTTCATTTTAATATCCCCAATTTAATCAATGCTTCCATAGCCGCAGCTTGCTCAGCTTCTTTTTTACTTTTACCATAACCCTTTCCTAATATTACATCACCAATCCGCACTTGAGTTACAAAAGTTTTATTATGGTCAGGACCCATTTCCTCTATTAGCTCATAGATAATTTTCCCTATTTCCATGCTTTGAACAACTTCTTGCAGTTTTGTTTTATAGTCGCGATAAATAAGCCCTTCCAAAACTTCTTCAATGATATTTTTGAACAATTCTAAAATTACATTGCGAACGACTTCTAATCCTCCATCCAGATATACAGCAGCCAGTATCGCTTCCATAGCATCTGCAAGAATAGAATCTCTTTCTCTTCCTCCAGTCAGTTCTTCTCCTTTGCCAATGCGCAAAAAGTTGCCTAATTCTATTTCTCTTGCACATCTGGCAAGAGATGGCTCACAAACTATTTCAGCTCTATATTTAGAAAGAGAACCTTCTTCTAAATCTTTTCTATTCTTGTACAAATACTCGCTTATTACAAGGCTTAGGACAGAATCTCCTAAAAACTCCAATCTTTCATTGCTAATCTTGCTATTTTTACCTTCGTGAGCCCATGAACTGTGAGTTAAAGCCTCTATAAGCAAATTTTTATCTTTAAAACTATAGTTTATTCTCTTTTCTAATTCAGACAAATTTTCTCTTTTCACTTCCATACCTCTTTTAAAATTTTTTAAAAAGTAATGTCCCATTATGTCCTCCAAAGCCTAAGGAATTAGAAATCGCATAATTTACTTCTTTTTCTATAGCCTCGTTAGGCACATAATTCAAATCGCACTCTGGATCAGGAGTTTCGTAATTAATAGTAGGAGGTATAATGCCATTTTTTATAGTCAAAACAGTAGCAACAGCTTCAACAGCCCCTGCTGCTCCTAACAAATGGCCTAGCATAGACTTGATAGAGCTTACATAGAGTTTATACGCATGGTCTTTAAAGACTTTCTTTATAGCCATTGTTTCAAATTTGTCGTTATATTCAGTGGAAGTTCCATGAGCATTGATATAATCTATCATGTCAAAACTTACTTTTCCGTCCTTTAAAGCTGCTTCCATTGCACGAGCAGCTCCTTCTCCTTCTGGCGCAGGAGCAGTTATGTGGTAAGCATCATCTGTAGCACCATAACCTATTATCTCTGCATAAATTTTAGCTCCTCTTTTTTGCGCATGTTCTAAAGATTCTAAAATTAAGCTTGCAGACCCTTCTCCCATTACAAAACCATCTCTATTCAAATCAAAAGGACGGGAGGCTTTTTTAGGGTCCTCATTTGTGGACATAGCTTTCATTGCACAAAAGCCTGCAAAAGACATGGGAGTTATAGCTGCTTCAGTACCACCTGTGACTATAAGGTCTGCATCTCCCCGCTGAATGGCTTTAAAAGCTTCTCCTATAGCATTAGTACTAGAAGCACAGGCATTTACTATAGTCTCGTTTATCCCTTTTAGCCCAAAAGTTATTGCAATTTGACCTGCTGCCATATTTGCTATCATCATAGGTATGAAGAAGGGACTTACTTTTCCGGGACCTTTTTCATACATAATTTTCATCTGATTTTCAAAAGTTTCAATTCCTCCTATGCCTGTACCGTAAATAACACCAAACCTGTTTAAATCAACTTTAGAAAGGTCAATTTGTGAATCCTCTAACGCCAACTTCGCGCTGGCAACAGCAAACTGGATGAACCTATCCATTCTTCTTGCTTCTTTTTTATCTATGTATAAAGTGGGTTCAAAATCTTTTACTTCTGCTGCTACCTTAGTAGGAAACTCCGACACGTCAAATTTGGTAACAGTGTCTATTCCAGACTCACCATTTATTAAAGAATTCCAAAATTTTTCTACAGTATTACCTAAAGGTGTAATGACTCCTACTCCTGTTACAACTACTCTGTTCATGAGTTAAAACCTCCAAAATAGAGTAAAATTTTATATTGCATAAAGTCCCGCAACGCGGGACCTCAATTATTCAAGATTGCTTAAGTATTCTACTACATCACCTACTGTTTTAATCTTTTCAGCATCTTCATCAGGAATTTCAATATCAAACTCTTCTTCCAGAGCCATTATGAGCTCTACTATGTCCAAAGAGTCTGCTCCTAAATCATCTATAAAAGATGACTCCATCGTTATTTCCTCTGGATCAATGCCGAGTTGTTCGGCTATTATGTCCCTTACTTTTTCAAAAATCATACCTTCTTCACCTCCTCTCAAAAATTATACATTATGATAATATTACATAACCATTCCTCCGTCAACATTTATTACTTGCCCGGTAATGTAATCTGAAGCGGGACTCGCCAAAAAAGCAACTAATTCAGCTACATCCTCCGGTTTTCCAGCTCTTTTCAAAGGAATGCTCTTTAACATATTTTCTTTTATTTCATCTTTTAACACACTTGTCATATCCGTTTCAATGAAGCCGGGAGCTACAGCATTTACTGTTATTCCCCGATTTGCTAACTCTTTTGCAACAGATTTAGTAAGTCCTATCACTCCTGCTTTAGAAGCAGCATAGTTAGCTTGACCTGCATTTCCCATTATTCCCACAACTGATGTAATATTTATTATTTTCCCTTTTCTCTTTTTTATCATATACTTTGATGCAAATTTTATTACATTAAATGTACCTTTTAAATTTACATCTATTACTTGGTCCCACTCGCTTTCATCCATCTTCAAAATTAAATTGTCCTTTGTAATTCCCGCATTATTTACTACAACATCTATACTACCAAATTCTTCTACAATTTTATCTATCGCTTTTTCAACCTCATCGTATTTAGAGACGTCACATTTGACAGCCATTGCCTCTACTCCATACTCTTTTGCTTCTTTTACAACCTCTTCAGCACTTTTATCACTTTTCGAATAGTTGACGACAATATTAAATCCATCCTTTGCCAAGCGTAAAGCAATAGCACGTCCTATTCCTCTTGACCCACCTGTTATAAAAGCAGTTTTTCTTTCAGTTTCCATACTTATACCCCCAAAGCAGAGAGAGTCTTTAAAAGGGACTCCTCATCTTCAAAATTATAAGCATTTTTGGTTTTGTCAATCTTTTTAACAAAACCTGTAAGAGTCTTTCCTGGTCCTATCTCAACAAAAGTATCTACACCATCTTCAATCATTCTTTTTACAGATTGTTCCCATAGCACAGGATGACTCACCTGTTTTATGAGCAGGTCCTTCACTTGGTCTTTAGACGCATAATCAGCTGTTACATTTGATACTACTGGAATTTTTAAATCTTTTATTTCTATTTTTTCTAAGTCCCTCTCTAGGAGTTCTCCTGCTTTTTTTAACATGCTGCAGTGGAAAGGTGCGCTGACTGCTAATACTACTGCTCTTTTTGCACCTTTTTCTTTGGCTAGCTCGACAGCTTTTTCCACAGCTTTTACTTCTCCAGATATGACTAATTGTCCAGGACAGTTGTAATTAGCAGGTTCTACTTTTCCAACTTGTGATACAGTACGGCAAATCTCTTCTACTACTTCATTTTCAAGTCCCAGTATTGCTGCCATAGTACCCACTCCTTGGGGTACTACTTCCTGCATATACTTTCCTCTGTTTTTCACTAAACGAACCGCATCTTCAAAATCTAAAGCTTCAGCCAATACTAAAGAGGAATACTCTCCTAAGCTCAATCCTGCAGTAACCTCAGCATTTATTCCTCTCTTTTGCAAAACCTTTGTTAAAGCAACAGAAACCGTTAAAATGGCCGGCTGGGTATTTTCTGTTTTCATAAGTTCTTCTTCTGGTCCCTCAAAACAAAGTTCAGATATGCTAAACCCTAAAGCTTCATCTGCTCTTTCAAAAATTTCTCTTGCCTCTTGGTATTTTTGGTATATTTCTTTGCCCATTCCAGCATATTGGGCACCTTGCCCGGGGTAAATAAAAGCTACTTTCATTTTTTCACCTCATTTTATTCAAATTGTCAATTACTTCCTCCGCTTGTTTCATTATGTCCTCTATTATCTCTTTTACAGGTTTAATATCATTTATAAGTCCTGCAATTTGACCTGCCATCACAGAACCATATTCTACATCACCGTCTACTACCGCTGCTCTTAATTTTCCTTCCCCTAATTTTTCTAATTGTTCCTTAGGAGCACCCATTTGCTCTAACTTTTCAAATTCTCTTGTCAGTTTGTTTTTTAATGACCTGACTGGATGACCTGTGCTTCTTCCTGTAACAACGGCATCTCTGTCTTTTGCCTTTAAAATATATTCTTTGTAACGAGGATGAGCAGTACATTCAGTAGAGCATACAAACCGAGTTCCCATTTGAATACCTGAAGCTCCTAAGCAAAATGCAGCTGCAAAACCACGTCCATCAGCAATTCCTCCTGCAGCGATGACTGGAATTTTAACAGCATCTACTACTTGAGGTACTAATGCCAAAGTCGTTAGTTCTCCAATATGACCTCCCGATTCTGTTCCTTCAGCAATAACAGCATCCACACCAATGTCCTCCATTCTTTTTGCTAATGCTACTGAAGGCACAACAGGAATAACTTTAATACCCCGTTCTTTAAGTCTTTGTATGTACTTACCTGGATTCCCTGCTCCAGTGGTTATGACATCTACTTTTTCTTCTAAAATAACCTCCATAACTTCATCAACAAAAGGAGACAAAAGCATTACATTGACGCCAAAAGGTTTATCAGTAAGTTCTCTTGCCTTCCGTATCTGTTCCCTTACAAAACTAGCTGGTGCATTACCTGCTCCTATTATTCCTAAACCTCCTGCATTTGACACGGCAGCAGCTAGTTCTGCAGTTGCGACCCATGCCATTCCACCCTGAAATATTGGATATTTTATATTGAGCATTTCTACTATTTTAGTTTTAAACATATTTTTCACCCCTTACTTGCTCCATCTTATAACACTTGATGCCCAAGTCAAACCTGCACCAAAAGCGACAGTTAGTATGACATCGCCTTTTTTTATCAGTCCTTTTCTATAGGCTTCATCTAAGGCTATAGCAACAGAGGCAGCAGAGGTATTACCGTATTTATCAAGATTTATATAAACTTTATCATTGCTAAGTTTTAACCTCTTCCTCGCCGCTTCAATTATTCTTGTGTTTGCTTGGTGAGGTATAAGCATATCTATGTCTTCTGGTTTTAAACCACATCTGTTTAAAGCCTCAATAGTAGCACTATCCATTACTTTTACTGCAAACTTAAATACTTCTTGCCCTTCCATAAAAATAGTATGTAAATTCTTTTTTACAGTCTCTTCGCTGGCCGGCATTCTAGAACCACCTGCTGGCATGTACAAGTGTTTCCCGCCAGTGCCATCAGCTCCTAAATAAGAACTCAATATTCCATATCCGCTTTCAACTCTTCCCACAACTACTGCCCCTGCTCCATCTCCAAAGAGAACACAAGTGTTTCTATCCTTCCAGTTTATTATTTTAGACAAAGTTTCTGCTCCAATAACCAATATTTTGTTATACATACCAGTCTCTACAAATTGCTGAGCGATAGCAAGTCCATATATAAAGCCTGAACATCCGACGGAGATATCAAAAGCAGCAGCGTTGGCTGCACCTAAATTAGCTTGAACTATGCAAGCAGTAGATGGGAAATTCATATCAGGTGTAACAGTTGCGACAATGATCATGTCAATTTCTGAAGGGTCAACTTTAGCATCTTCCAAAGCCTTCTTTGCGGCTTCAGTAGCCAAGTCAGAAGTAGCTTGTGAAGGATCTGCAATGCGCCTTTCTTTAATTCCTGTCCTTGTAGTAATCCATTCATCAGAAGTATCCACCATTTTTTCTAAATCAAAATTAGTAAGAACTTTTTCGGGAACATAACTTCCTGTACCTAAAATTCCTGCAGCAATCTTTTCACACACTTAACTCATCTCCCATTGACTCAATTTCTTCTTTTATGTGATTTAAGACATCATTATCTACAAAATTTTTAGCTTGTTTTATCGCATTAAAAATAGCTTTTGCTTTTGAGTTGCCATGGGCTTTTATGACTGGCTTTTTAATTCCTAAAAGAGGGGCTCCTCCGTATTCAGTGTAATCCATTTTTTTAGTTATTCTTTTTAATCCACCCATTATCAAAAGAGCACCCAGTTTAGTAAAAATATTTCGGGTCAACTCTTCCTTTAAAAGTTGAGAAATCACAGAAGCAATTCCTTCCATAGACTTTAGTATCGCATTTCCCACAAATCCATCGCAGACTACAACTTCACAGACACCGTAAGGGATATCTCTTCCTTCCACATTCCCAATAAAATTTAGTTTTGATTTTTTAAGTTCTTCAAAAGCCTTTTTTACTACTTCATTTCCTTTTTCCTCTTCTGCTCCTATATTAAAAAGCCCTACTCTTGGTCTTTCTATCTCAAACATTTTTTGAGCATAGACATGTCCCATGACAGCAAATTGCACCAAATTTTGAGCATCACAATTAGTATTAGAACCTGCATCTAATAACACGGTAGCCCCATTTAAAGTAGGAAGTATTGGAGCCAAAGCTGGTCTGTCAATTCCCTTAATGCGCCCTAAAGTAAGCAATGCTCCTGCCATGAGAGCTCCTGTATTGCCAGCTGACAAAAAAGCATCCACTTCTTCCTTTTTAAGAAGTTCTAAACCTACTATCATTGAAGAATCTTTTTTCTTTCTAACAGCCGTAACAGGTGCTTCATCATTTTCAATAACTTCTGAAGCATAAACAAGCTTAAGCCTTTTCTCCTTTCCTTGGAGGCCGCGTAAAACTTCTTCTTTCCCAATAAGGACAATTTCTATATCTTGAAAATGCTTTAGTGCCTCTAAGCTGCCTTTAATTATCTCCTCTGGAGCATGGTCACCACCCATAGCATCAATTGCTAACCTCAACGGTGTCACTCCTTTTTTTTAGAAAATCCTCATCAATGGCCACTAAAATGAACTTTCCTCTGAATACTTCCTTATCCTTAACTTTTATCTTAACCCAAACAAAATATTTGTTTCCTCTTTGACGTATCACTTCGGCTTTCGCGACAAGTCTATCTCCTACTTTAACAGGAAACTTGTACTTTATGTTTGCAACTCCAATTAAAGCAGCAGAGGCATCAATAACAGACATAGCTAAAGACTCAGCCTGAGAATAAATGTATTGCCCTTTCACAATTTTTGTCTTGACAAAAACCATATCCTCTGTAGGCTCAAAAATCGAAATACCCCTTTTACCTAATTCTAAGTCTATTAATTCTCCAACTACTTCAGTGCCTGTAATAGTTCTCACTTTTTGATAATTTTCTTCTGCAACACTTTTTATACGCTCTCTAACTTCAGGGATTCCCAATTCCATCCTGTCAAGTCTTATAGTTTGTACACTTACTCCAAACATTTCTGCTAACTCGTCATCAGTGTAAAAGGGGTTAGTATTTATTTTTTCTTTTAAAAGTCTTTGCCTTTCTACTTTACTCATTCGCACAGCCATATTACCAGCTCCAGATATTAGTTGTTTTTATGACCTACCCAAAATTATAAATTATTTTTTTTGTAAAATCAACTAAAAAAAGTAGTAATAGGTCTTTTCCTATTACTACTTTTTTTAGTCTTATTTTAGTCTTACTCTTCTACTTTTATTACCTCTCTATCTTTGTAATAGCCGCAGTTTGGACATACTCTATGAGGTAGTTTAGGCTCATGACATCTTGGACACAAAACGTAAGCCGGTGCAGCTATTTTATAACTATTATTCCTTCTAGTATCTCTTCTCGCCTTTGATGTCCTCCTCTTTGGAACTGGCATCTTAACACCTCCTACATCTATTGCAGTAGTTTAGAAAGGACGGTAAGCCGCGGATCAATATCTTCCCGCTTGCAGCTACAGGTTTGGTGGTTTAAATTAGTACCGCAAACAGGACACAAGCCTTTGCAATCTTCTTTGCACAAAAATTTCATTGGCAACGACAATATCACAAAATGAACTACAAAAGTAGTTAAATCAAAATTTTCATAAAAGCTATCATCTACTTCTTCGTCTACTGACTCCTCTACATATTCCCGTAATTTAAGGTCTAAATTATAAATAAACTCATCCAAACATCTGTCGCAGACGGCATTTATACTACCTGTAATATCAAGTTCTGCCAAAAGCCCTTCTTTTTGCACGGTAATAGTACCTTTTACATGTAGAGGAGTTACAATTTTGTATTCTTCCCCTTTAAATTCAATGCTCTCTATGTCCTCTACATAGTCTATATTTATGCTGCGGCCAAGCTGTCCTTTGATTTTTAATAGATCGATTTTCATTTTTCTTCACACACCTTAAAATAATTGACATCACCTATTATACTAACCCCACAACCCGTTGTCAAGATTATCTACTTTAAACCCCTTACCAATTTTTCAGTATCTTTAGCTATCATATATTCTTCATTTGTAGGAATAACCATAACTTTAACTTTTGAATCTTCTGTAGATATAATTTCCTCTTTTCCTCTCACATTATTTTTCTCTTTGTCCAGTTTAAAGCCTAAAAACTCTAGATCCTCTAAAATAAACTCTCTCATTTCTGGTCCATTCTCTCCAACTCCAGCAGTAAATACAATTACATCAACACCACCCATAGCAGCTACATAAGAACCTATTGTCTTTTTCACCCTATAAGCGAAAACTTTTAATGCCAACATAGCCCTTTTATGCCCTTCTTTAAAAGCTGCATTTTCTATATCTCTAAAGTCATTACTTATTCCTGAAATTCCGTATACACCTGATTTCTTATTGAGTATATCTATAACCTGTTCTGCAGTCAATCCTTCTTTTTCCATTAAGAAAGTTATAATTGAAGGATCAACATTTCCGGACCTTGTACCCATAGCCAGCCCTTCTAATGGTGTAAATCCCATACTTGTATCTATCGACTTACCGCCTTTAACCGCAGCAATACTAGAACCATTTCCTAAATGGCAAGTAATGATTCTCAACTCTTCAATAGGCCTATTTAATATTTCAGCAGCTCTTAAAGATACATATCTATGAGAAGTCCCATGGAATCCATATCTTCTTATTCTGTATTTTTCGTAGTATTCATAAGGAATGGGATAAATATACGCATAATCTGGCATTGTTTGATGAAAAGCCGTATCAAAAACTGCTGCCATCGGCACTCCTGGCATTATCTGCTGACAAGCTTTTATCCCCTCAATATTAGCAGGATTGTGCAAAGGCGCAAGGTCAATACATGCTTCTAATTTTTTGATTACCTCATCGTCAATCAATACGGAATCAGTAAAAAACTCTCCCCCGTGCACAACTCTATGTCCTACTGCATCTATTTCTTTCATATCTTTTAATATTCCGATTTCTTTATCTACTAAAGCCTCTAAAACAATTTGTATAGCTTCTTTATGATTTTTCATATCTTTTTGTATTTTTATTTTATCTTTGCCCTCTACTTGATGAGTTAAAAGAGAATCATTGATACCTATTCTTTCCGCCAATCCTTTCGCTAGCACTTTCCCATTATCCATATCTAACAATTGATACTTTAATGACGAACTTCCACAGTTCATGACTAAAATCTTCATACTAGCTGCCTCCTCAAAGTTATTTTTGCACCCCTTGAGCTTGTACACAAGTTATTGCTATAACATTAACAATATCTTCTACACTACAACCTCTTGACAAGTCATTGATAGGTTTTGCAAGACCTTGAGAAATTGGTCCGATAGCATTAGCTTTAGCAAGTCTTTGCACTAGCTTATATCCAATGTTTCCCGCTTGCAAATCTGGGAAAATAAGCACATTTGCATTTCCTGCTACAGGACTTCCTGGAGCCTTTAACTCTCCTACTTCTTTGACAATCGCTGCATCTAATTGAAGCTCACCATCAATTAGCAAATCAGGCGCCAATTCTTTTGCGATTTTAGTCGCATTTTTCACCTTATCTACTAATTCATGGTTTGCACTTCCTTTGGTAGAAAATGATAGCATAGCGATTCTAGGCTCAATTCCAGCAAGGACTTTTGCAGTATGAGCAGAAGCAATAGCAATTGCTGCTAATTCCTCTTCATTAGGATTAGGATTTATTGCACAATCAGC
The DNA here is from genome assembly GCF_003722315.1 of Thermoanaerobacter ethanolicus JW 200. NCBI lineage: Bacteria > Bacillati > Bacillota > Clostridia > Thermoanaerobacterales > Thermoanaerobacteraceae > Thermoanaerobacter > Thermoanaerobacter ethanolicus. The sequence continues at coordinate 1,960,987 of NZ_CP033580.1, forward strand.
AAAAATAAATACTCCATCGCTTCCATAAGTACAATTAGGTACTTCCATTATAAAGGCGCTGGATACTACTTTGACACCTGCAGCAGTTTTTACAATTTGAAAAGCCGGTCTGAAAACATCAGCAGTAGCGTGAATCGCCCCAGATACCATACCATCAACATCGTCTAATTTGACCATCATGCACCCATAGTACATAGGGTCTTTCATAATTTGATATGCCTGTTCTTCTGTAACTCCTTTGTTTTTTCTCAAATTATAATATTCTTCAGCATATTTTTGTAAAAGAGGCGACTTTTCAGGGTCTATAATTTCTGCTTTCGAGATATCCAATCCTTTTGCTTTTTCTTTTATCTCTTCTTCCTTCCCTAATAAAACCACATCAGCGATACCTTCTTTAATAACTCTTTCGGCAGCTTTTAAAGTCCGCGCTTCACTTCCCTCAGGAAGCACAATCCTTTTTTTATTAGCTTTAGCCTTTTGTATGATACTATCCATTACTGCCATTTAAAATCTCCCTTCCTTTTTTAATTTTATCACTATAATATTGTATACACGATCTCCCTTTTACATTTTATCATATTTTATGTAAAATAATAAGTATATCTTAAAAATTTTTTTGAAAGGGTAAGAAGTTATATGGGAATTTTAGGAATTATTGTCGAATATAATCCTTTTCACAATGGCCACCTTTATCATCTGCAAATTTCAAAAAAATTAACTAATTGCGATTATACTATAGCAGTAATGAGTGGAAATTTTGTACAAAGAGGAGAGCCAGCTATTGTAGACAAATGGAAACGAACTCAAATGGCATTAAAAGCCGGTATAGATTTGGTAATCGAGTTACCAGTAGTATACGCTACCTCTACAGCTGAAAATTTCGCTTATGGAGCGGTGAAACTATTAGATTCTTTAAAAATAGTAGATTGTATTTCCTTTGGGAGTGAAAAAGGCGATTTAAGCGAACTCACAAAAATTGCTGAAATACTTTTAGAAGAGCCAATTTATTATAGAAAAGCATTAAAAGAATATTTAAAAAGCGGCATAACCTTTGCAAAAGCACGGGAATTAGCATTACAAAAAGTTATAAATAATAATGAAATAGAAAAGATTTTACAAACATCCAATAACATATTGGCAATAGAATACCTTAAATCTTTAAAGAAAATAGGTAGTTCTATTGCACCTTTTACTATAAAGCGAAGAGGCTCTTTGTATACTTCGTTAGAACTAAAAGGAGAATTTGCCAGTGCCTCTTCTATAAGAAAGCATATTTTTGAAAAGGGACTAGAAGGTTTAGAAAAATATATACCGGACTTTACAAAAGAAATTTTGCAAAGTTCTTTTGAAAAAAAACAAGGTCCCATATCTTTAGAGGAATTTTCTAATATTTTAATTTATCTGTTGAGAAATCACATTCCTCTCAATCACATATTTGATGTCTCTGAAGGCTTAGAAAATAAAATTTACAAAGCTTCTTATAAAACTAATAATGTTGAAGAACTTATAAAACTTATAAAATCAAAGCGATACACAGAAAGCAGAATAAGACATATACTCATTCATCGATTACTTAATATAGATAAACAAATTTTTAAAGAATTTGATGGCCCTAATTATATAAGGGTTTTGGGTTTTAATGAAAAGGGCAAAGAAATGCTAAGAGAAATAAAGAAAAAATCTCCCCTTCCTATAATCACAAAAGTATCACAATATAAAATCAAACTATCTAATACTAAAATGTTTGAAAAAGATTTATTTGCTACTGATGTCTATACTTTGGCTTATAAAAACTCCTCTATCGCCGGTTTAGACTTTATACATCCTTTAATAAAACTTTAAATTCCCCACCATTCATTTTTAAAGGACTTTCTAAATAATATAGTAATGATACCAAAACAAGGTGGGGATAAATCTTGAAAAACACTTTTTTAAATATTTTTATTTCTTTTTTAATTTTAATGGTACTATCTTTAATATTTTTCCCTAAAGAAGCATTAGAAGCCGCCAGAGGCGGTATAAACCTTTGGCTTTTTACTATTACTCCTTCTCTACTTCCTTTTTTCATAGGTTCAGAGCTTCTTTTACAATTAGGAGTAGTGCATTTTTTAGGCACTTTTTTAGAACCTATAATGAGACCTTTATTTAACGTGCCAGGAAGTGGCTCTTTTGCAATGGCAATAGGATACACTTCCGGTTATCCCGTGGGGGCTCAAGTGATATCAAGACTTTGGGAAGAAAATTTATGCACAACAGAAGAAGCAGAAAGACTCATGTCCTTTTGCAATAATTCAGGCCCCCTTTTTATGTTAGGGGCCGTAGCAATTGGCATGTTCGGTAGTCCAAAAGCCGGATACATAATCATGGCTTCTAATTACTTAGCAGCTATAACCACTGGACTTCTCTTTCGTCTCTACAAGAAAAATTCTTATAAAAAGCCCACTTCAACAAAAAACCTTTTAAATGCTGCCATCAAAAAAATGTATTATACAAGAGAGCAGAACAAAAAAAGCTTAAGTACTATCCTGTCAGAAGCTGTCTTTAAATCAACAAATACTATTATCATGATAGGAGGTTATGTTATACTTTTTTCAGTGGTAATAGAATTTTTAAAACTGTATAAAATTTTGGATTTTCTTTCTTACTTCATATCTCCTATATTCATATTATTAGGTTTTGACAAAAGTCTAATACCTGCTTTCTTAAGTGGCCTCTTAGAAATAACAGTAGGTTCAAACTTAATAAGCCAAGTTTCTGCATCTTTAGAACAAAAAGTAGTATTAGTAAGCGCTATAATAGCATGGGGCGGAATATCGATACATGGACAAGTGTTAGGAGTAATAGCAAAAACAAAAATAAAATATCTTCCTTATTTCATTGCAAAAACAATCCAATTTTTTCTTGCCGCTTTATACTCCTATTGGTTACTCTCTGTAATAAGAATTCAAGAAGAAAATGCAATTTCCCACGTTTTCAACCTATATACTTACAAAAATTCCTGGGACCTATTTCAATTTTCTTTAGTAATTTTTATAATTGTCACTTTGACTATCCTACTTTTTGCAATAGCTATAAAACAATATCTACAACAACATTAACTATTTGTTGCCTTTTAATTCTTCTCTATTTCTCTTAATAGTTTCTAATATTTCAGACACCTGTGACTCAATTTTAGCGAGCAATTCATCAGCATATTCTCTACTTCCTAACCTTATTTCCTTTGCATTAGCTTGGGCAGTAGAGATTATTTCTGCTGCCGTCTTTTCCGCCTTTTTAACTATCTCACTTTCACTCACCATTTCCTTAATCTTTTGTTCGGCTTCTTTTATTATCATTTCTGCTTCCTGTTGTGCCTCTAAAAGAATTCTTTGCCTTTCTTGTTTGATCCATTCCGCCCTTTTAAATTCATCTGGCAATTTTATTCGGATTTGTCTTATTAAGTCCAAAACTTCTTCTTTGTTTATCAAAACTTTGTTAGAAAGAGGAATAGAAGAACTGTTTTCTATAATGTCTTCTAATTCTTCTAAAAGATTAAGAACTTCTAAACCATCAAAATTTGACAAAAATAAAACCCCCTTTAATTATCTTGAAAATTTTTCTATTAATTTTTGAGCCACAATATCAGGCACAAACTCAGAAAGACAACCGCCAAATTGTGCAATTTCTTTTACTACACTGGAACTTAAATATCCATACTTTGCATTAGTCATTAAAAAAATAGTTTCAACAGAAGGGTTTAATTTTTTATTGATTAGCGCCATTTGGAACTCATATTCAAAATCAGATACCATTCTTAAGCCTTTTATTATAGCATTAGCATTGACTTTTTTAGCATAATCTACCAATAAACCATCAAAATAATCAATCTCTACATTAGGAATATCATAAGTTACCGCTTTTAAAAGCTCTACCCTTTCTTCCACTGTAAATAAAGGCTTTTTCGACGGATTTAAAAGCACAGCTACAATAAGCTTATCAAACAGATTTGCTCCTCTTTTTATAATATCAATGTGTCCATAGGTAACTGGATCAAAACTCCCTGGATAAATTGCAGTTTTCATATTTCCTCCTTATAAAATGATAATATCGTCTCCCCATATTTATTTTCTCTTATCTTTACTAAATTTCCATACCTTTCTCTTATTTTATCATTTTTATGGTGTTCTGCTATGATAATGCCGTCTTCCTTTAAAACTTTAGCCTCTCCAAGCTTTATAAGAGTTTTTTCGGCAAGGTTTTGATAATAAGGGGGATCTAAAAATATTATATCAAACTTTGTGTTATTTTTGTCTAATATTTCAATAACTTTCAACACATCTCGGTGAAGTATTTTAGCAAAAGGTATTAAATTTAATTCAGCTACATTCTCCCTTATGCATTTTATGCTTTTTAAGCTTTTATCTACAAAATAGCAAAACTGGGCCCCTCTGCTTAATGCTTCGATGCCTATATTACCTGTACCCGCAAATAAATCCAAAAAAATACTTCCTTCTATTTTGTTCATCAATATATTAAACAGCGATTCTTTAACTCTATCAGCAGTTGGCCGCACTTCATCGCCTTCTAAAGATTTTACCTTTCTTCCCTTTAACTTACCTGCTATCACTCTCAAAGACATTACCCCCACTTCAACAATTATTTTAGCATATTTTTTAAAAATATCGCAAAAAATATGTATAAAATTTTTTCAAAATGGCAAATAATATTTATGGGAACAGAAATTTCCCCAAAATTCTTCCTTCAATTTCTCCTCTCCCAGTCCAGGTAGGCAACTACCTGGATTAAAATTTTAAAAGGGCAATCGCAAGGACTGCCCTTTTTTATTATAAATTATTTTATTTCCAAGTTCCTTTGCTGGCCATCTGGCTTTCTGCCATTTGTATCATTTTTCTTACCATATGGCCACCTACAGCACCGCAATCTCTTGATGTGAGATTGCCCCAGTAGCCATCAGCTGGAGGAGTTATTCCTAATTCATTAGCTATCTCATACTTCCATTGGCTCATAACCTGTTTTGCTTCTCTTACCACAAGAGGATTCTTAGTTTCTGATCCTACAGCCATTTTAATCACCTCCTAAATCATGTTCCATTATTAATTTAACCCGCTATTTAGGTTATATACCTGTAAACAATTGCTATATATACCTTTTGATATTAAAAAGGATATCCCAAAGGGATATCCTTTTTTTATATTAATAATATGATTTATTTCCAAGTTCCTTTGCTAGCCATTTGGCTTTCTGCCATTTGTATCATCTTCCTTACCATGTGGCCACCTACAGCACCGCAATCGCGAGATGTGAGGTTGCCCCAGTAGCCATCAGCTGGAGGAGTTATTCCTAATTCTCTTGCTATTTCATATTTCCATTGGCTCATAACCTGTTTTGCCTCTTTTACCACAAGAGGATTTTTGGTTTCTGATCCTGCTGCCATTTCAATCACCTCCATTTGTGTTTGTATTATTAATTTAACCAAATTGCTTTTTTATAAACTATAAATTTGTTTTCAAAAATGTATAAAAGTGATTGAAATGGCAAATAATAAAAATTTATTTTTCCTCAAAAAACACTCCTGCCGCATCAGGCCCTGCATGGGTACCTATTCCGCAGCCAGCTCTTGACCTTAAAAACTTAGTTATTCCTAACTCACTTCTTAAAGCGGCTTCTATTTCATTTAAAAATTCTTCTTTATCTGTATGAATTAATCCCACTTCTCTATCTGTAAAATCTACTCCTGTATTTTTCATATAATCAATCATCCAGCGAATAACCTTTTTTTGACCTCTAACCTTATCTACTATTTTTAATTCCCCGTCATCATTCATTAAAATAGGCTTTATATTTAAAATATTTCCTATAAAAGCCTGTGATTTAGGTAGACGTCCTCCTCTGTACAGATAGTCTAAAGAATCAAAAGCCATTATATACCTAATTTTAGGAATTAAATCATACACCTTTTCAACAATTTCCTCCTTAGAAGCCCCTGCAACTGCCATTTTAGCAGCTTGAAGAACTAACATACCATTTCCTAATGTAAAATGTCTTGAATCAATAACTTCAATCCGTTTTGGGTCTACCATATCCTTGGCAATCACAGCAGATTGATAAGTGCCGCTAAATTTAGAAGTCAAAATGATGGCAATGATGTAGTCATAGCTCTTTAATAAATCCTTAAAAACCTCCATGAATTCTACTGGTGAAACTTGAGTAGTTGTAGGCATTTTCCCTTCTCTTAAAAGCCTATAAAATTCTTCTTTTGTTATATCTACACCATCTTTATAACTTACACCATCAATATTGATAGTCAGAGGAACTACAAATATTCCATAAGTTTTTACTAAATCCTCAGGTATGTCAGACAAGCTATCTGTGACAATCGCTATCTTTTCCATACTACTATTCTCCTTCTCTAATTTAATATTATTCCTTCTAATTTTTGATAAAATTGATTAAGTAAAATACTTTTTAGCTTTGGATGGTTTTCAAGTTTAGGATCTTTTTCCAGTAACTCTTCTACATCTTTTTGCACTGTCTTTAAAATATCTATGTCTTCAAAAATGTTAGCAATTTTAAATTCAGGAAGACCATGCTGTCTTAATCCTAAAAATTCACCTGGTCCTCTTATTTCTAAATCTTTTTCTGCAATTTTAAATCCATCAGAAGTTTGAGCTAAAACTCCCAGTCTTTTTTTAGCTATGTCAGAATTAGAATAACTAATCAAAATACAATAAGACTGAAATTCTGACCTGCCAACTCTACCTCTAAGTTGATGAAGCTGTGCAAGTCCAAACCTTTCTGCATTTTCTACAATCATCACTGTTGCATTAGGTACATTTACTCCCACCTCTATTACTGTAGTAGAAACTAAAATATCGATTTTGCCATTTACAAACTCTTCCATAACCTTCTCTTTATCGCTGTCAGTCATTTTACCGTGTAAAAGTCCTACTTTAGCTTCCTTAAAAGCATCTTCATAAATTTCTCTATATACTATTTCGGCAGACATCGCATTTATTTTATCCGATTCTTCAATTAGTGGACAAACTACATAAACTTGCCTTCCCTTTTTTACTTCCTTCATTGCAAACTCGTAGGCTTTTTTTCTCACAGAAGAAGAAATAACGTAGGTTTTAACTTTTTTTCTTCCAGGAGGTAATTGGTCAATTATTGATATATCTAAATCTCCATAAAGAATGAGAGCTAATGTACGAGGAATTGGTGTAGCTGTCATAACCAAAACATCGGGATTTTCACCTTTTTGTGTCAAAAGCGCCCTTTGTCTCACACCAAATCGGTGTTGCTCATCAGTTATACAAAGTCCTAAATTGTTAAAAATAACATTATCCTCTATTAGTGCATGTGTCCCTACTACAATATCATAATCTCCATTTTTAATTTTTTCTAGTACTTCTTTTTTATTAGAAGGTGAAATGCTGCCAGATAAAAGCCCAATTTTTATATCAGTATTTCTAAAAAGCTCTTTTAATGTATGATAATGCTGTTTTGCCAATATCTCCGTTGGAGCCATCATTGCCACTTGATAGCCATTCTTGACAGCAATGTACATGCTGCAAGCTGCAACAACTGTTTTACCAGAGCCCACATCTCCCTGCACTAAGCGATTCATCACTTTGTGAGAATTCATATCTGCAATTATTTCTTTTAAAACTTTTATCTGCGCCGAAGTCAATTTAAAGGGTAATCCCATGAGAAAAGGCTTTAACTCTACTCTTTCAAATTTTATCCCCTTTTTCCCTTTAACAGACCTTTTCATTAAAAATAAGGCCATTTGCAGCAAAAAAAGTTCTTGATATTTAAATCTGTATTTTGCTTGTTCTAAATATGCCTCATTTTGGGGGAAATTTATATTAATTAGTGCGTTCTTTATATCCATTAATCCTTTTTCAGATAAAAATTCTTCATCAAAAAACTCTTCCACTTCCTGTACATAATCATGAAGCGCATTAAACATTATCTTCCTGATAGCATTTTGCGTCAACCCTTCTGTAAGCCCATAAATAGGAACTATCCTTCCAGTGTTTAATTTAAAATCTTCACTTTTTTCTAAAACAGGATTTTCTACTATTAACTGCCCATATTTAAATTGCAATTTGCCGTTTATTATATATTCTTCACCAATTTTAAAATTATTCTTTATATAGGGTTGATTATACCAAACTAATTCTACTGCACCTGTTCCATCTTTTACAGGCACTTTAGTTATGATAACTTTTGAAGTCTTTATTTCTCGGGGACTACCTGCAATATAACCTCTAAAAGTTTGTTTTTCCCCAACTTTTAGGTCCTCAATCTTTAAAATATCGCTTCTATTCTCATAATCTTTGGGAAAATAGAATAATAAGTCCTCTACTGTGTTTATTCCCAATTTTTTAAGAAGTTTTGCCCTTTTAGGTCCAACTCCTTTTACGTACTGAATATCCAGATTTAAAGGCATTTCATTTCACCTTTACTCTATTGATATAACATAATAGTAAAGCGGCTGACCTCCAAAATAAATTTCCACATCTGCCTCTACGGAAAGAGAATTTTTCAATTCCTCCGCTTTTTCTTTTGTAACTTCTTCCCCATAATATATGCTAACTAATGAAGAATCCTCATCTAAAGCTTTATAAATCAATTCTTGTGCTACTTTATTATAATCTTTTCCTACTGATTCCAGACTGTCATTTATAAAACCTAACACATCTCCTTTTTTGATTTCAAAACCGTTTATTTGCGTGTCTCTTATTGAATAAGTCACTTCAATTGTCTTTATATTACTTAATATTTCTTTTATTCTAGTTACATTTTCCTCTAAACTTTTTTCAGTATCAATATTTACAATGGCAGTTATAGCTTCATTAAAATTATTTGTTGGGATTATTTCTACTTTCTTATTTGATAAGGCTTTTGCTTGTTCGCAAGCCATTATTATATTTTTATTATTAGGAAAAACTAAAATATTTTCCGCATTTATCTTTTTTATACCCTCTAAAATGTCATTTGTACTGGGATTCATCGTTTGTCCACCATTTATAATAACATCACAACCCAGTTCTGAAAAAAGATTTTTAATTCCTTCTCCGTTAACTACAACCAAAACCCCATATTTTTTTTCAGGCTTTCGCTCTTCACTTACCAAACTTTCATGTTGTATTTTCATATTGTCAATTTTTACTTTTATAAGTTCACCTATTTTAAGTCCTTCTTCTAATACTAATCCAGGATTGTTGGTATGCACATGGACTTTTAAAATGTCATCATCTGAAACTAACACCAAACTATCTCCAAATTTGCCAAATTTCTCTTTTAAAATAGCTTCTGCATAAGTCTTTTTTGTTTTGACTAATATTTCTGTACAATATAAAAATCTTAAATCCTCCACAACTTGCTTATTTGTTACTATCCCTTCTAAAACTTCTATCGGCTCAATTTTGTTTCCTTTAAACCCTTCAAACATCCCTTTTAATACATACACAAATCCCATTCCACCAGAATCAACTACTCCAGCCTCTTTTAAAACTGGTAAGAGATTGGGGGTGTTTTCTAAGGACTTTTCTGCAGCTTCAATAATCTTCGGGAAGAATTCTTCAAAATTTTCAACTTGTTTACATATTTTTTCAGCCTCTTCTGCAGTTTCCCTACATACTGTGAGAATAGTACCTTCTACAGGTCTCATAACTGCTTTATAAGCTACCTCTACACCAGCTTTCAAGCCTTCTGCAAAATCGCAAGGAGTTATCTTTTTTGTATCTCTAAGTCGTTTAGAAAAGCCTCTAAAAATCTGGGACAAAATAACTCCAGAATTACCTTTTGCCCCCATCAAGGTGCCTTTAGAAATAGCATCTAAAACGTCTTTTATCGTATCTTGTGATTTTTCTAACTCTTTGGCAGCGTATTGCATTGTATACGCCATATTAGAGCCAGTATCACCATCTGGAACAGGAAAAACATTAAGTTTATCAACTTCTACTTTATTGTTAAAAAGATAATTAGAGCTTGCAGTCATCATGTTCTTTAAAGTTTTTCCATCTAAGTACTTCAACATAACTTCCTCCTCAATTATCAACTTTAATTCCCTGAACATTTATTATTACATTTTCCACTTTTACTCCTACAAATTTCTCGACAGCATATTTCACTTTTTCAATAGCATTCGCTGAAACAGTTTTTATATTTACACCGTATAGGACAACTATATAAACTTCCAGTGTTACACCATCTTCTGTAGCTAAAACTTTGACTCCTCTCCCTGAATTTTCTGTTTTAAATATTTCTATTAATCCATTTGCTCCTCTCCTCCCCAAGCCTACTATCCCATAACACTCCGCTACTGCTCTACTGGTTATAGCAGCAATTGCATCATTTGAGATATTTATTACTCCATATTTGTTTTTTATTTGAATCATTAATATCCCTCCAAATCAATCTTAATTTATATTTTACCTGAATATTTCAATAACATCAACTAGCCTGCGATGTCACCGGAGAAGCTTAAGCAAAATGTCTGCTATATTACTCACCTATTAAAATTTTACACCTGCTTTATTGTAAAGGTATTTACATTTACAAAAGATGATGATAAAATAATATCGTTGTGTTAATTTCTCTATTGTGTAGGTAATTATTTTTTGATAAAATATTATTGTCTTTCAAAGGAGGTGCAACTATGCTTAAGTGCGATATTTGTGGAAAAGGGCCTTTAGCAGGCTATCAATATAGCCACTCCCACAGAAAATCTATAAGAAAGTGGAAACCTAACATAAAAAAAGTAAGAGCTATAGTAGATGGTACTCCTGTTAGACTCCATGTATGTACAAAATGCTTAAAAGCAGGAAAAGTACAAAGAGCATTATAAAGAAAGACGTGCATTTTTGCACGCTTTTTTATTTTATTTTTTCACTTAAAATATATGTTTACATAATAACCGGCTATTACAAGAAAAATTCCTAGAAAAATCATCCACAACCAGGCAGGAATATACATAACAAATATCAATACACCCAAAGCCATCAATATATATCCCAGCGAATAATTCAATTGCCTATTTAATCGCTTCAGCTTATAAAAAAATTTATCCATAAAAACACCCCTTCCCTCTTTAGTTACTATATACTATTCATTGGAAGGGGATTTTGAAACTATTCTCTTGGCTTTATCACTAATAAAAGTCCTTCTTCTATTTCTATAGTGGCTTTATCCTCTGTAAAAACATTGCTTATACCGTAAGGCATCTCTAAATCCATACTTTGACCTGAAAGACCATAAAACAAGCCTTTAGTGTATATTCCCTTTACTTCCTTTGAATAAGGCAGTAAAGATAAAAGTTCTCCTTTTTTACCTTCAACCTCTATAAATTTATTTATCAAATATATTTCATTCTTTTCATTTACAATTTTACCCTTAATATTGCGATTTAGTAGATAGAGTAAAAGTGAAAGACTTGCATAAGAATGGTCAAATCTTTCTCCAATCACCCCTATAAAAGTAACGTCTGTTGCCCCCAATTCTATAGCTTTTAACATTGCCAGTTGCGTATCTGTCTCATCCTTCATAGGAGGAAACTTTTCTATTCTTACCCCTTCATTCTCATAAAACTCTAAAATTTCTTCTTTTATTGAATCAAAATCTCCTATTATAAGGTCTGGTTTTATCTTCATTTGGTAAGCATGATTCGCTCCACCATCTGCACATATTACCATATCTACATCCTTTAATAGCTTTTCATAAAAATTATAATCTTTTATATCTCCATTAGAAATAATTAAAACTTTCATTTTTCTATTGCCTCTCTAAATTCTTTTATAGTTTGGGCAGGATTTGAAGAATCAAAAATTGCAGAACCAGCTACAATTATATCAGCTCCTGCCTCAACCACTTCCTTTACATTATAAAGGTTAATTCCACCGTCTACCTCAATTTCAAAGTTTAAGCCTAAATCTTCTCTCATTTTCTTTAATTCTTCAATCTTTTTAAGCATTGAATCTATAAACTTTTGTCCTCCAAATCCAGGATTTACTGTCATAATCAAAATCATGTCAACATCCTGTAATATATATTTTAAAGTTTCTAAAGGTGTGGCTGGATTTAAAGAAACCCCAGCTTTTTTGCCGTAGCCTTTTATTTTTTGTATTGTCCTATGTAAGTGTATACAAGCCTCTTGGTGGACAGTTATAATATCCGCTCCTGAATTTGCAAACTCCTCTATGTACAAATCCGGATTTTCAATCATCAAATGGACATCAAAAGGAAGAGAAAAAAATTTTCTAAGAGACTTTACAACTACTGGTCCAATGGTGATATTTGGAACAAAATGGCCATCCATTACATCAATATGTAAAAGGTCAGCATCTTTTTCTATTTTTTTTACATCTTCTAATAAATTCGCAAAATTTGCAGATAATATTGAAGGAGCTATTTTCAATTTTTAGTACCTCCTCTTCTCTTTTTCCTTTAATTCTTTTAGCAGAGAAAGATAACTCAAATATCTGTTTTTATCTATTAATCCCTCTTCCACAGCCTTTATAACATTACAATCTGGCTCATTTACATGAAGACAAGAAGAAAACTTGCATCCCTTTTGAAGCTCTAAAAATTCTTTAAAATAATACCGTAAGTCTTCCTTAGCAATATCCAACGTCAAAGCAGTAAAACCTGGCGTATCTAAAACATACCCTCCAAAATCAAGAGATAAAAGTTCTACACTTCTTGTAGTGTGTCTGCCTCTTAAAAGCTTTTCACTGACTTCCCCTGTCTTTAATTTTATATTTGACTGAATAGAATTAATCAAAGAGGATTTCCCAACTCCAGAAGGGCCTGCAAAAAATGAAACCTTGTCCTTTAAATAAGATTTTAATTCCTCAATTCCTTCTTTTGTAACTGTAGAAGTAGCCACTGCTTTATATCCTATTTTCTGATAAATAGTCACCAAATCAAAAGTCTTTCTATCCTCTTTTAAATCCACCTTATTGATACAAATTACAGGTTCAATATCATTGCTCTCTGCTAAAACAATCATTTTATCTAGCAAAACTCGATTAAGCTCTGGCCTGACAATAGCAAATACTATTATCGCTTGGTCTACATTAGCTACTGGAGGCCTTGTAAGTTCATTTTTTCGTGGTAAAATGTTTAGAATATACCCCTCACTATCGTTTATCATTTGAATTTCTACAATGTCACCTACTAAGGGAGTAATATTATCTTTTCTAAACTTTCCACGAGCACGGCATTCTACAATGCCGTGCTCTGTAGCTACGTAATAAAATCCAGCTATCCCTCGTACAATTCTTCCTTCAATCCTTGTCAATTAAAATCTCGCCTCCACTGTACTATATACCTGTCCATCTATATCCACCTCAAGCGTAGCTTTACCTTTATATGCCGTAACAGGCACTGTAAGTGGACTGTCTTGATAAGTGTGCTCGGCAGAATATACTAGATTCTTTTGTCCGTTTTGTATTACATACACATCCACTTTCATAGTACCCGGTTTGTCAGGCAATTTAATAATAACATTTTTAGTTTGTTGTTGTAAAGAATCTTGAGGCATCTTGCTAACAATTAAATCTATCGGACTTCCCTTTTGAACCTCACTATTTGGAGGAACACTTTGCTCTAACACAATGTTTTCTGGTACATCAGTTGTCTCTTTATAAATGACTTTACCTAATTTTAAACCAGCATTTTCTAAGGCAGTTGTCGCTTCCTCCAATGTCATATTAACTACGTTAGGCATTATTGCAGGCTGTGGACCTTTGCTAACATACAGATCAATCACTGTGTTATATTCTACCTGTACTCCCTGTCTTGGATTTTGGTCAAAAACATACTCTTTAGGAAACTGGTCATTATATTGTTCTATAATATTTGCTTTGAGGCCCATATTCTCAAGAATATTTTTAGCCTCTAAATAATCTTTATTTATCACATTAGGCACCACAACAACTTGCTTACCTTTACTAATCACCACGTAGACCGTACTTCCAGCTTTTACTACGCTCCCTTGTGGAGGGTCTTGAGATAAAATAGTATTTTCAGGTTTATCGCTATACCGCTCTTCACTTATCTCCATTTTTAAATTATGGTCTGACAAAATTTTACTTGCCTGATTTAATGACGAACCCACCACATTTGGAACTACCACATCGCTTACTTTGAAAAAGTTATTGAGGACATACATCGTACCATAAGCTAAAGAAGCCAGTAGCAAGAGAATTAATAAAACAGTTGCTATTCTTTTTATGACATTTCTCCTTTTCTTTTCTTTTTCCTTCCTTTGTGCCGCTCTCTTTAACTCCTCTACATCTTTAGAAGGAATCACTCGTGTTTTTGTGATTTCTTCTTCTTCTTTGAAATTTAGTTCTTTAGGGTTTCGCAAAAAAGTGTCTAAGTCCTTAAGAAAATCTGCTGCAGTTTGATACCTTAAATTTACATCCTTTTGAGTAGCTTTTAAAACTATTTGATCTAATTCTTTCGGCACTTTGTCATTTAGCTTTGAAGGGGGGATTATATCTTCTTGAATGTGTTTTAAAGCAACAGAAATAGGACTATCGCCCTCAAAAGGCACTTTTCCCGTTAACATTTCATAAAGGACGATTCCTAAAGAGTAAATATCCGTCCTTTCATCTACTATTCCACCCCTTGCCTGTTCAGGCGAAAAATAATAAGCAGTCCCTACTACATCTCCAGTGTAAGTTATAGTAGAACCATTAGCAGCTCGTGCAATTCCAAAATCAGTAACTTTCACCACATCGTCATCAGTAACAAGAATATTTTGAGGTTTTATATCTCTGTGAATAATGCGATTCCTATGGGCATGGTCCAATGCCTTGCAAACTTGTCGTGCTATTTCTATCGCTCTACCTACCTCTAATGGCCCACCATTTTCACTTATAAGCTTTTTTAAAGTACGTCCCTTTACATATTCCATCACAATGTAGTAAATATCCCCTTCTTGCCCAACATCGTATATACTCACTATATTAGGGTGAGAAAGACTTGCTGCTGCCTGAGATTCTCTTCTAAATTTTTTTACAAAATCCTCATCTGCTGCAAATTCAGGCCTCAAAATCTTGATTGCCACTATTCTGTTAAGGAGATGACACTTTGCTTTGTAAACTTTAGCCATTCCGCCTTCGCCAATTTTCTCTAATATTTCATAGCGGTTACCTAATATACGTCCAATCATGATGTCACCTCCTTAACAGCAATAAGAGTTATGTTATCATATCCACCGTTAGCCTTTGCAAGATTTACCAAATTAACACAAGAGGTATTTATATCTTCATTCTTAGTAAATTCATCTAAAATTTGTTGGTCTGTCACCAAATTAGTAAGCCCATCTGTGCATAAAAGCAAAATATCTTCTGGCATAACAGTGTCATGAAATATATCTACTTTTACATCCTCATCAACTCCCAAAGCCCTGGTTATTATATTTTTTTGAGGATGAACTCGGGCTTCTTCATGAGTTATTTTACCCATTTTTACAAGTTCTTCTACAAATGAATGGTCTTCTGTAATTTGTTTTATGTGGTTATCTCTTATTAAATAAGCCCTACTGTCTCCAATATGTCCTACAAAAAAACGGTTTTTTGCAAAAAATAACAAAGTAAGAGTAGTACCCATCCCAGTTAATTCACATTCTGAACAGGCTTGAGAATAAACAACTTTATTAGCATATTTAATTGATTTCTCTATAAAACTTTCTATAGAGAAAATTTCTTTATCATGTAGTTTAAAATAATTCTTTTTAAAATAATCAACAATGGCTTCAACTGCAGACTTACTTGCAACTTCACCCCCATTATGGCCTCCCATTCCATCTGCTACAATAAACAGTGGCAAATCTTTTTCCTCTGAGGCATAATAATAATCTTCATTTTTTTCTCTCACATTGCCAATATCAGTTAGGGCAGCTACAATCATAAAAACCCTACCTTTCCTTTAAATACTTTCTCCTCAGCTGTCCACAGGCAGCTTCAATATCGCTTCCCAATTCCCTTCTCACCGTACAAGATATCCCTGCATCTTCAATAATTTTTTTAAACATCATAACTTTTTCATTGTTTGCCTTTTTAAAGCCTATTTCTTTTACATAATTAATAGGTATCAAATTGACATGGCACAACATCCCTTTTAATAAATCAACCAATTGATACGCATGTTCTTTTTTATCATTTACTCCTTCAATTAAAGAATACTCAAAAGTTATCCTGCGCCTTGTTTTTTCTACATAATACTTACAAGCTTTCATCAATTCCTCTAATGGATAAGCCTTATTTATTGGCATTAGTTGAGTTCTCAATTCATCATTAGGAGCATGTAATGAAATAGATAAATTAACCTGTAGTTTTTCATCTGCAAATTGATAAATTTTAGGAACTATTCCACAAGTAGATATGGTTATATGCCTGCTGCCTATTCCTAAACCGTGGGGGTTATTCACTATTTTTATAAATTTCATCACTTCATCATAATTGTCAAAAGGTTCCCCACTTCCCATCAAAACAATATTAGAAATCTTGCCATAGTCGCCGTCTATAGCAATAACTTGGTCTACCATCTCTGAAGCTTTCAAATCTCTAACTTTACCTCCAATAGCAGAAGCACAAAAGCTACATCTCATATTGCACCCTACTTGAGTAGAAATACAGGCAGTATTTCCAAACCTGTATTTTATAGCAACTCCTTCAATAATATTGTTGTCTTCCAGCAAAAAAAGGTATTTCACCGTATCATCTACTTCAGAAACCCTTCTCGCTTCAATTTTCAGTTGTGAAATATAAGCAATTTCTTTTAATTTTGAGCGCAAATTCTTAGAGATATCTGTCATTTCGTCAAAATCTGTAATTTTTTTGTCGTAAATCCACTTGTAAATCTGCTTAGCTCTATATCTACTCTCTCCAATATTTACAAAAAATTCTTCCATTTCTTCCAAGGTCATATCCTTTAAATTGTACAACTTAAAATACCTCCACTATTTTATTCTTTTCAACTTACTTATAAAAAAGCCATCAATTTCATGTTCTAAAGGTGTAGTTTGTACATATCCTAAAGAATCAGTTTCAATGCTTAATCCACTTGGCATCTCAGCTTTTATATCAACCAATTTAAAATCAGGGTGTTCTTTTAAAAATTTCATTATTACATTTTGATTTTCTTCCTTTCCTATAGTGCAGGTACTATACACCAAAAATCCACCTTTTTTTACATATTTTGAACTGGAGTCTAATATTTTATATTGAGCTTCAATTAATTCTGAAATTTCTTTTCTCGTATAATTCTTTAACTTAATATCGGGTTTTTTTCTGATTATACCGATACCTGTACAAGGAACATCTGCTAAGACTTTATCAGCCTTTTCCAAATACTTTTCATTGACAAAAGTAGAGTCAAAGACTTCAGTTTTTACGTTTGTAATTCCTAATCTTTTACAGTTTTCTTTTATCAACTCTAATCTATGAGGATGCAAATCAAAAGCGATAACTTCACCACTATTTTTCATCAATTGTGCTATATGAGTCGTTTTACCACCAGGAGCAGCACACACATCTAATACTGTGTCTCCTTCTTTAGGATTTAAAGTTTTAGAAACCAACATAGAAGCCTCATCCTGAATGTAAATAAGCCCTTCTTTGTACAATTGATGCCTTTCAGGGTTTTTAATATCTATATACAGTGCTTCTTCTAGATAATAACCTTTTTTATAAACAATACCGTCAGAATCTAATAGCCTTTTCAAATCTTCAATATCAATCTTTAGAGTATTAACCCTGTAGCAAATTTCAGGCCTTTCATTTAAACTTTTTAAAAGCGCCTCTGCCTTCTCTTCATCATAATTATTTAGCAATCTTTCCACAATCCAATCAGGATAAGAATATGTTACCTTCAAATATTGCTTTAAATCCCTCTCTTTATCAGGGAAAATTACTTTTTCTTTTTCTCTCTCATAGTTTCTTAAAACTGCATTTATAAAATTTGCTCTCTTTATCCCTAATACTTTTTTAGCTATATTAACTGTCTCATTTATAGCTGCATAAGAAGGAACTTTGTCCATGTACAAAAGCTGGTATAATCCCATTTCAAGAAAAATCATGGTTTTTAAATCCGGAGCCTTCTTTACAAAAAAAGAAAGTATAAAATCTAATGTGTACTTTCTTTCAATAACACCAAATACCAACTCTTTAGTAAAACCTCTATCTATTTCTTTTAATTCTTGACTTCTTAAATGCTTATTAAAGGAAATATTCGCATAAGCTTCTTTTGACAACACTTCTTGAAGTATTTTATACGCTATTTCTCTTGGTTTCATTTATTGTATTTTTCTCCTTTACTCTCTGCTATTTCTTATAATAATCAATCTTAAAAGCTGCATAATAGAAACTAATGCTGCAGCTACATAAGTCAAAGCAGCAGCTTGTAAAACCTTCCGAGCGGGTTCAATATATTCTCTTGTAAAAAGCGCATTTGATTGAAGAAGCGCTATTGCTCTATTGCTTGCATCAAATTCTACAGGCAAAGTAATAACCTGAAAAAGCACTGCTGCACTAAAAAGAAGTATACCTATATTTATCAAATGTAATCCAGGAGCACCCATGAAAAATCCCAAAATTACTAAAGGCCAAGCTAAATTAGCCCCTAAATTAGCTACAGGAACAAGACTGTTTCTTACAGTCAAAGGCACATAGCCTTTTGCGTGTTGTATCGCATGCCCTGCTTCATGGGCAGCTACTCCTATTGCAGCTATAGATTCACTCCCATAAACAGATTCAGAAAGTCTTAAAACTTTTGCTCTTGGATCATAATGGTCAGTCAAATTGCCCGGTATCCTTTCAATTCTAACATCATAAAGCCCCATACTATCCAATATCTTTCTCGCTACTTCCTCTGCGGTATATCCATATCTATTTCTGACGCGAGCATACTTGCTAAAAGTGCTCTGCACCTTAGCTTGTGCATACATAGCAAATATTAAAGCAGGTATTAAAAGTATTATTGTAGTATCCCAAAACATATTATTCACCCTCCATTTAACAATTTTTTTATAGTCTCTTCAATTTTTTGCACATCTACCCGAGTGTTAAAGCAAGGACCATTAGGTCTCTCATTTATTATACCATAAACAGGGATTTGCTTCACGTCTTGCATGCCACTTGTCAAATCTCTTTCACAAGCAATTGCTATTATTACCTTTGGCTTTGTGTCCTTTACTACTTTTCTTGCAAGAGTACCTCCTGTAGCAACTGCCACATTTACACCATATTTTTCTTTAAAGTTTACCAAATCATTGATTTGGCACTTTCCACATCGTCTACAATTATCTATATCATAAGTCACTTTAAATTTACATCCGCTGTATTGTATGCAATGAGGTGCCAATATCAATATGTCTTGTGGAGCATATCTCTTTATATTTTTATTAAACAAAAAATTCTTTATTTCAATGTAAGACTGCTCTACCTTTTCAATCTTTAAATCCAAAACTCTTGCTACAAACACCACTAGGGGATAAAAAAGGTCTAAAAAATTTGCTATGAAAGAGCTTAAAAATTTGTTAGATTTTTTACTGACCACCACATAAAAAGTTGCTCCAATAACAGCTACAATTAAAGCCATCAAAAAGAGAACAAAAATCATTAACGTCATAAGTAGATATTTATAAAGTTCAATTCTACCTCTATTTATTACGTATAAAATTCCCAAAACAATTAAAGTCAAAACCAAAAAGGTAACTGCCAATATCCCCAAAAAAACTCTTTTTTTCCCCTTCAAAAGTAATTCTCCTTTTTAAATTATCTAAAGATTGTCCCTTCAGGTATATTGTGACCTATTAAATATTCCCTAATACCCATTTTTTTAGAACCTTCTTGTTGAATTTCTACTATCTTTAGGGCATCTTTACCGCATTTCACGATTAAGTCCCCTTTTGACTTTAAAACTGTTCCATTTTCTTCATTCCCATTGTATTCAACTATCTCGCCTTTCCAAATTTTTAGCATTTTATCTCCATAAAAAGTATAACAACCAGGCCAAGGCTTCATTCCCCTTATCAAATTTCGTATTTCTTCTGCCGTTTTATTCCAATCTATATGTCCCATTTCTTTAGTAAGTATTGGTGAATAAGAAGCCTCCTCTTCCCGCTGTTTCACAGGAATCAAAGTACCTTGTTCTAACGCCTTTAAGGTTTCTATCAAAACCTCTGCTCCTAATCGAGAAAGCTTATCATGAAGTGTTTCCGCATCATCTTTATCTAAAATAGGAATAGATTTTTTGATAAGCATATCTCCTGTATCCAATCCCTTATCCATAAGCATTGTAGTAATACCCGTTTCTTTTTCACCATTGATTATAGCCCAATTAATCGGAGCAGCTCCTCTGTATTTTGGCAAAAGAGAAGCATGGACATTTATGCAGCCGTATTTGGGCAGTGTCAAAACCTCTTCAGGCAAAATCTTTCCATAAGCTGCAACAACTATGACATCGGGATTTATCTCTTTTAATCTGTTTAAAAACTCTGGATTGTTTTTTATTTTCTCCGGCTGTAAAATTTCTACTCCTTTTTGCAATGCCACTTCTTTGACAGGAGAAAAGCTAAGTTTCATTCCTCTTCCTTTCTGTTTATCTGGCTGCGTAACCACTGCAGCTACATCATACCCTTCTTCAAAAAGTTTTTGCAAAGAGGGGACGGCAAAGTCAGGCGTCCCCATAAAGACAATTTTCAACAATCATACCTCCTTGACATTTTCTTTTTCTTCTTCATCTAAAAATCTTATAGCCTTATCTATAAACAGAACCCCGTTTAAATGGTCTATTTCATGGCATAAAGCTCTTGCCAGTAAATCCTCTCCTTCAATTTCCCTCTCTTTACCTTCTCTATCCAAATATTTTACTTTTACTTTTTTAGGCCTTTTAACTTCTCCTACTACTCCAGGAATACTTAAACAGCCTTCGGCCCCTACCTGTTCTCCTTCTTCATACACAATCTCAGGGTTTATAAGCTCTAAAAGTCCTTCCCCCACATCTATGACAACTAACCTTCTCAAAACTCCTATTTGATTAGCAGCTAATCCAACTCCATCATTGAGATACATAGTTTGTGCCATATCCTCTAATATAGTGAGAATATGAGGATTTATCTCTGTAACAGGTTTTGCTTTTTTCCTTAAGACCTCATCTCCATTTTTTCTAATATACCTTATTGCCAAAATAAATACCTCCTTAAATTTACATGATATTCAAAGGGTCAATGTCTACAGCTATCCTTATATCTTTAGAATATTTCATCTTTTGAATTTCTTCTGCTATCTCTGTCAAGATATTTCTATCTTCACTTTTTAAAATGACCTGCCATCTATATCGGTTGTTTATTTTACTTATAGGAGCTGGAGCAGGTCCTAGTATTTTATTATAACTCTTATTTTGAAGTTTGTTAATAAGCTTTTGACAAGTTAAATAAGTGTTTGCAGCAGTGTTTTTAACTTCTTCTTCCTCTTCTCCTGATATCACTATATTCATTAGATGTGAAAAGGGAGGATATCTAAAAATTTCTCTGTATTTTATCTCTTCGTTGTAAAACTTCACATAATTTTGCTGTTTTGCGGTAACTATACTGTAGTGGTCATCTTCATAGGTCTGTATTACTACTCTTCCAGGCTTTTCACCTCTTCCTGCCCTTCCAGCTACCTGAGTAAGCAGCTGAAAAGTCCTCTCACTGGACCTAAAATCAGGAAGATTTAAAGTTATATCCGCAAGTATTACTCCCACCAACGTAACATTTGGAATGTCAAAGCCTTTAGATATCATTTGCGTACCGATTAGAATGTCTGCCTTACCATTTCTAAAGTCATAAAAAATTTTCTCATGAGACCCTTTTTTTCTTGTGGTATCTACATCCATCCTCAAAACTCTTGCATTAGGAAAAAACTTTTTTATGTCGTTTTCTACCCTTTCGGTCCCTATGCCTAAATACCTAATCCTTTTACTTCCACATTTAGGGCATGTTTCTTTCATAGTCTCCTCATAACCACAATAATGGCAAACCAATTTTTTATCTTCAAAATGATAAGTTAAAGAAATATCACAATTAGGACATTTAGGCACATAACCGCAATCTCTGCAGGAAACAAATGAAGAGTATCCTCTTCTGTTTAAAAAAAGAATAGTTTGCTCTTTCCTTTTAAGATTTTCTTTTATATAGGAAAATAATTTACGACTGAATATTGAAGTATTTCCGCTTGCCAATTCCTCACTCATATTGACAACTTCTATCTGCGGCATAGAAACATTAATCCTTTTTGTAAGTCTTATAAGTTTATATTCTCCTTTATTCGCTTTATAATATGTCTCTAAAGAAGGAGTAGCACTGGCCATAACCAGAACTGCTTTTTCTATTTCACACCGCTTTTCTGCCACTTCTTTAGCATTATATTTAGGTCTTAAGTCTGATTGTTTGTAGGTAGTCTCATGTTCCTCGTCAATTATAATAAGGCCAATATTATTAAAAGGGGCAAAAACTGCATTTCTCACACCAACTACTACGTCCACTAAACCATTTTTTACTTTTCGCCATTCATCAAAGCGTTCTCCCGGTGAAAGGCCACTGTGAATTACAGCCACTCTATTGCCAAATCGACTCACAAACCTTTCAATAGTCTGAGGCGTCAATGAGATTTCTGGTACTAAAACTATAGCGCTTTTGCCTATTTTTATAGCTTCATCTATTAATTGAAGATAAACTTCAGTTTTGCCACTTCCTGTTACACCAAAAAGCAAATATTTATCAAAAGTGCCTGTCAAGATAGAACTTTTAACCTCTTCTACAGCTCTTTGTTGTTCTTCTGTCAATAATAGAGGCTTGGTTCTTTCAATATCTTTTACACTAAATCTCAATACTTCTTCCTCATAAATTTCTATATACCCTTTCTTTTGTAAACTTCTTATAACTCCATAGTCTATATTGAGCACCTTGACAAGCTCAGAAAGCCTAATAGGACTTCTATTTTTTAAATATTGTAATATTTCGTATTGCTTAGGGGCTCTTTTAGAAAGTTGAAAAGGTATCTCATCAATATTTATTTTCACAACCTTTACTTTCTTTTCCCCTTGCTTTATCCCTACAGGCATTATAGTCTGGAGAGCTTCAGAAAAATAACATTTATAATATTCCTTCATCCACTTAGCCAGTTCAATCATTTTTTCATCAAATATGCTATAGCTGTCTAAAATCCTATGGATATCCTTTATTTTATCCACTGAATAAGACGCCTTGTCAGTAATACTTATTACATAACCCTCTATAAATCTATTATTAAAAGGAACAGATACCCTCATCCCAATTTTTACATTCATTCCTTCAGGAATACGATAAGTATATACCCTGTCAGTATTAGAAGATTTAATATCTACAACGACCTCGGCAAACATGGCAACCTCCGCCTATTAAATATTTACCAAATAAAAAAAGCCGAAAGGCCTTACAACAATTTAGCTATTTCATCTAATATCACATGAGAAGCTTCTATCTTTGTCATCAAAGGATACTCCTTTACGTTTAAATCTCTGTCTATGACTTTTATTATATTAGTGTCTACTTCAAAACCTGCTCCTTCTTGAGATACATCATTTGCAACTATTAAATCCATATTTTTCTCCTTTAACTTTCTTTTTGCATATTCTACTAAATTAGTAGTTTCAGCAGCAAAGCCTATCAAAATCTTGTTTCCTTTTTTCTGTCCTACTTCATACATTATGTCTGGATTTTTAACCAACTCAATAGTTAATTTCTCATCATCTTTTTTTATCTTTTCTTTTTTCATCTCTTTAGGTCTGTAGTCAGAAACAGCTGCAGCCCCTATGACAATGTCTACTTCATTAAGGTGCATCATGACAGCATTGTACATATCTACCGCTGTTTCTACAGGAATAAAAGTCACGTCTTTAGGTACCTCTATATAAGTAGGACCAGAAACTAAAATCACTTGTGCCCCTCTTTCTACTAAAGCTTTTGCAATCTCATAGCCCATTTTACCCGAAGAGCGATTTGTAATGTATCTTACAGGGTCAAGAGGCTCTCGAGTAGGCCCTGCTGTTACTAATACCTTTTTCCCTTCAAAGTCTCTTTTTTTCTCATTGTCCAATAACTCTAAAATAGCTTTTTCAATCTCCTCTACATCAGCCAATCTTCCTGCGCCATAAGTCCCACAAGCAAGCCTTCCGGCAGCTGGCTCCACAAATAAAAAGCCATATTCTTTTAAAATTTTAATATTCTTTTGAGTTACAGGATTGGTATACATGTTTGTATTCATGGCGGGAGCAATTAATACAGGACTCTTTGTAGCAAGAATAGTAGTAGTTAACATATCGTCTGCAATCCCATGAGCAATTTTAGCAATAATATTTGCAGTTGCTGGAACTATTGCAAATACATCTGCTTTTTTTGCTAAAGAAATATGCTCAATTTCCCAATATTTCCTGTCTGTAAACATGTCAACAACTACTTTATTGTTAGTTAAAGCCTCAAAAGTGAGAGGGCTTATAAAATTTGTAGCTTCCTTTGTCATTATGACATCCACATTTATGTCTTTTTTTACTAGTCGAGATGTAAGGTCTGCAGCTTTATAAGCTGCTATACCTCCTGTAACCCCTAATACTACATTTTTTTTGCTTGTATTCATTTCAACACCCTCTATTTTATTCCATATTTTTGCGGTCTTTCATAAGTAATAAGTCCTTTATTTACTTCTTCTGTAGCAATTGTTACAGGTTTATCAGAATCTATGTCTACTAATTTAGTGTCACCAGCAATAAGCTGTCTTGCTCTTTTTGCAATTAAAGAACACAAAGTATATTTGCTATCCACTTTTTCCATTAAATCTACAATTGATGGATATAAAATCATACCAACTCCTCCTTGATTTCTAAGTACAAATCCTTATTTCTATCAACTCTGCATTTCTCTGCAATAATTATAGCTCTAATTTTTTCAACCGCTTCTTCTACACTATCATTTATAACTACATAATTGTACCTGGAAACATAGTTTAATTCCTCATAAGCACTTTTAAATCTTTTTATTATCTCCTCTTCTGTCTCTGTCCCCCGTTTTTTAATCCTATTTTTTAATTCTTCCATTGAAGGAGGCAATATGAAAATAAACACTCCTTCTGGAAACTTCTCTTTTATTTTTAAAGCTCCTTGAATATCTATCTCTAAAACTACATCATTTCCTTCTTCTAAATTTTTTAACACGAAATCCTTTGGTGTACCGTAGTAGTGGCCATATACCTTTGCCCATTCTAAAAAAGAATCATTTTCTATCATTTTCTCAAATTCCTCTTCCGATTTAAAAAAATAGTTTTTCCCTTCTATTTCCCCGCTTCTTGGCTGACGGGTGGTGGCAGATATACTCAATTTTAAATTTTTCTCTTTTTCCATCAAGGCTTTGCATATTGTTCCTTTTCCTGCCCCTGAAGGCCCAGAAAGCACAATAAGTAACCCTTTTTTCTTTTTCGACAACACAAATTCCCCCTACTCTTCCTCTTCTTCTTCGTCTTCTTCTAAAGTGTCCTCTAATATCTCTTTATTTGAATTGAGACGATTAGCTACGGTCTCTGGTTGAACAGCAGAAAGTATTATGTGGTCACTATCAGTTATTATAACTGCTCTTGTTCTTCTACCATATGTAGCATCAATAAGCATACCTCTATTTTTTGCCTCTTGAATTATTCTTTTTATAGGTGCTGATTCTGGACTGACTATTGCCACCAATCTATTTGCCGAAATTATATTGCCAAAACCAATATTTATTAATTTAATCGACATACTTTTTCCTCCCTACTCAATATTTTGAACTTGTTCTCTAATTTTTTCAATCTCATTTTTCAAGTCAATGACTTTACTAGAAATTCTATAGTCTATTGACTTTGAAGCAATCGTATTAGCTTCACGATTCATCTCCTGAACTATAAAATCTAATTTTTTACCTACAGACCCTTCTTCTTCTAAAGAATCTTTAAATTGAATAATATGGCTTTTAAGCCTTGTTATTTCTTCAGCAATACATGACTTGTCAGCAATAATTGCTATTTCCATTGCCATCCTATTAGGGTCTATATCTACCCCCAATTCTTTTATACGCTGTTCCAATCTTTTTCTATAATCTTCTACCATTACAAAACTCAAATCTTCAATCTCTTTTACTATATCTGAAATTTTGTCTATCCTATTAACTACATCATCGTATAATTTTATACCTTCTTTGTTTCTCATGTCAATGAGGTTATTAATAGCTTCACTCAATGGCAGTTTTAATACCTCCCATATTTCTTCCAAATCCAGATCATCATTCTTTACTTTGATAACCTCCGGCAAATACACCAAATCACTTACCTTTATAAATCCTTCTAATTCAAATTTAGACTTTACATCAGTAAAAACTCTAAGATATTCTGACAAAAGATTCTCATCAATTTCTATAACATTAATACTTCTTTCATACACTTCAAAGCCAATATTTAATTCTATTCTCCCTCTCACAACATGCTGCGAAACAAATTCTCTTACTTTTTCTTCAAGTCCACTTAAAAGCTTATTCATTCTGCAATTTATGTCTAAAAATCTGTGGTTTAAAGATTTAATTTCCACAGTTATATAATAGCCTTTTTCCTTAATCTCACCTCTTCCATAACCGGTCATGCTTTTTATCATCATATCACCTTTTTCTTATTATAGTCAAATTCTCTCTGTATTAAACTAAAGCTCTATCTCGCCTCTAAAGACTTCTTCCACACTTCCTGATAAATAAATACTATTGTCCTCCAGCCATTCTACTAAAAGTTTTCCAGCTTTAAAATGGACATTGACATTTCGCTCCGTCTTACCTAAAACTGCTGAAGCTACTGCAGACGCACAGGCACCACTTCCACAAGCAAGAGTAAGCCCCACACCTCTTTCCCAAGTCCTTACAGAAATATTTTCTTTATCTTCTACTTTTACAAAATCTACATTTGTGCCTTGAGGGAAAAGGGAAGATTTTTCAATTTTAGGACCTAATTCTTTAATCATATTTTCATCTAAGGATTCTACAAAAACAATAGTATGAGGCACTCCTACCCTTAGAGAAGTTAATTTATAAACTTTCCCATCTATTTTTACTGGCTCATTTATAAATTTTTGCTTGTCACTTTTTATAGGTATTTTGCTAGCTTCAAAAATGGGATTGCCCATATAAACCTTTACACTTTCTACTTTCCCATTTTCTACAAAAACTTCTGGCATAATCACTCCCGCTAAGGTTTCCACTGCCATTTTCTCTTTTTTTACTATCCCTCTTTCATAAACATATTTTGCAAAACATCTAGAACCATTACCGCACATTTCTGCTTCGCTACCATCTGCATTAAAAATCCTCATCCTAATATCCGCAATTCCTGAAGGCTCAACAACTAAAAGACCATCCGCCCCTATACCAAAATGCCTATCACAAAGTTTAATAGCTAATTCACTATAATCTACATTTTCTAGAGCCTCAATTACTATAAAGTCATTTCCCAATCCATGCATTTTAGTAAATTTCACCTATATCACTCCATTTTCTAATCTTCATAGACTTGTGCAAAATTCAGAAGCCTTAATTTAAGCCATTCTACAGACATACTTTTTTCCTATCACTCTTGAATTTTTTATCTTTTATGTAGGATTTCCCCTCCCATTTGTCGAATTATTATATATACACTATAAAAAATTTTTTAAGAAGGAGGAAATCCTACATGTACCAGCTTCAATTGCTTTTAAATATACCTGAACTCTTTACCTCTCAGTCTAAAATTGATTTCTATTCTTCTATGTTTGAAAATCTTGACCTGTCTTCAATACCTGAATTCCCTTCCTCTAGTCCTGGCCGTAAGGGTTATTCTCACCATGCACTTTTTAGAGCTTTTATTGTCATGAAAGCTGAAAGATTCGGCACAATTTCTGACCTTTTAGATTATCTCCGCAATAATCTTATCATTGCTCATCTTTGTGGCTTCGACATTTCTAAACCTCTTCCTTCTTATTGGACTTTTCGCCGTTTTATTAATGACTTCTCTCATGATTATTTGACCTCTATTTTTCAAAATCAGGTCAATATCCTCAAAAATATGGGTATTATCTCCGGTGAGTTTATTTCCATGGATTCTACCCCTATTAAAGCTAACACTAAGTTAAATAACCCTAAGTCTTTTTCTAAAAATAAATTCTCTAAAGATAATCAGCCTAAGTCAGATAAGGATTGTAAATTAGGCGTTTATTCTGCTTCTAACGATTCTTCTAATAAACGCTATAAGTTTTATTGGGGCTATAAAAATCACATTATTGTTGATGCTATCTCTGGTTTACCCATCGCTGAAACTACTACCCCCGCTGATGCCCCTGATTTTGAAGCCGCTTTATCTTTGCTTGAGAAGACTAATAAGTGGTTTAACCTTAAGTATGTTAATTTTATTGCTGATAAAGGCTATGATGTTAAGAAACTTTATAATTATGTTAGAAATATTCTCCACGGTCATTGCTTTATTCCTCTTAACAAGCGTAATTCTAAAAATCCCCCTCTGACTGATGATGGTTATATGGTCTGTGAAGCGGGTATTAAAATGCTTAAAGATGGCAAGCAATATTTTGATGGTTTTATTAAGCAAAAATTTGTTTGCAAGTTCTGTAATTCTAAGGATGATTCTGCCTGCCCTATAAATCATCCTAAATATTTTAATGGCAAAAAGCATAGAGGCTGTACTAAGTATGCTATTATATCTTCTGATTATAGGTCCTCTATTAATAGAGACTCCCTATATTTTAAGGCCGTCTACAAATTGAGAATTGAATCAGAAAGATATAATTCCCGCTTTAAAGCTCTGGATTTTGAAAAGGCTTATGTTAGAAATATTAATTCTGTCAGCAACCTTAATACTTTTGGCCATATTACTTTGCTTACTGTCGCTATTGTAGCTATTAAATTGGGCAAATATGATGAGTTTAGATCTCTTGTTGCTTTGATGCAATCGGCCTAATTTTTATTGAATCTATTTCATGCCATTTTTTAACATTTGACTTCTACAGGATATTTATGCCCTTTTTTAGCTCCTCTTTTTGTCTTTTCTTTTCCCTTACCACTTCCTTTATGTTTGATTGTCAGTGTTGATTACTATATATTGTATGTAATACATATTTTGGTTTTTGATTATGATTATTTTAATTAATTTTGCACATCCCTATAATCTTCAAGGATATTATAACACAAAAAAGGCTAATTTGGTTAGATATTTTAAGAAAATGTGAGGAAAACAATCATAAAACGATCATAAGGCCAATAGCAGCCAAAACTCCCATAATTCCGCCAAAATAAAAAGGTGCAGTTACTCCCAATGTATCCCAAAGTACTCCTGCTATAAAAGAAGCCGGTAAAAGGCCAATGCCTGTAAAAGTAGCATGAAGCCCTATAACTGTACCTTTTAAATGAGGTGGAGAAATTTCCGCTACTAAAGCTTTTTCAACACCCTCAGTCAAAGCGATGTACAAACCATAAACAGAAAATAATATCCACATAGCACTTTTAAAGCCAAAAACAGCAAATCCTAAATACACTATTCCATAAAAGAAATAACCCATAATGAGAAGCTTTTTTCTCCCTATCTTATCAGATAATCTTCCCATTGGATATGAAAATATCATGTAAACAATATTATACACCAAGTACAAAAGTATAACATCCGAATCACTAAAGCCCACACTTTTTGCTCTCAAAAGTAAAAACTGATTAGAAGAATTACCTAAGGCAAAAATTAAAATAACTATTAAAAACATTTGAAGACGTCTATCAAGACTTTTCCAAGAAAATGAAAGTTTTTTTGAAAGTTCATGTTTTACTGTGCTTTCCTTAGCAAAAAACAGCACAATAACTCCTAAAAAAGCTGGTATTAGAGAATACATAAAAACTGCTTTATAATCTCCTTTATAAGAAGTCAAAAAATAATACGCTAAAGCAATTCCAATCGTTGCGCCTAAAGTATCCAATGCTCTATGAAGTCCATATGCTCTCCCAATGTTTTCTTTATCTACAGCTTCAGCAATCAAAGCATCTCTTGGAGCTGTTCGTATTCCTTTTCCAAACCTGTCAGCAGTTCTACCCCAAAAAACCCATCCCCATGAAGTAGCAAAATACAAAAACATTTTTCCTATAGTAGAAAAAGAATATCCAGCTATAGCTAAAGGTTTTCTTTTACCTACTTTATCAGATATGTACCCTGAAAAAACCTTAAGTATACTAGCTAGACTTTCCGCAAACCCTTCAATAATCCCTACTATTGCCGGGCTTGCCCCAAGTCGAGAAGTGAGAAAAAGTGGAATCAAAGGATATACCATTTCAGTAGATATATCTGTAAGAAGACTTGTCAACCCCAAAATAATTACATTTAACAATTAAAATGCCTCCCTTCACTCTTTATTATTTTCATAATAGACTTGTGCAAAATTCAGAAGCCTTAATTTAAGCCATTCTACAGACATACTTTTTTCCTATCACTCTTGAATTTTTTATCTTTTATGTAGGATTTACCCTCCCATTTGTCGAATTATTATATATACACTATAAAAAATTTTTTAAGAAGGAGGAAATCCTACATGTACCAGCTTCAATTGCTTTTAAATATACCTGAACTCTTTACCTCTCAGTCTAAAATTGATTTCTATTCTTCTATGTTTGAAAATCTTGACCTGTCTTCAATACCTGAATTCCCTTCCTCTAGTCCTGGCCGTAAGGGTTATTCTCACCATGCACTTTTTAGAGCTTTTATTGTCATGAAAGCTGAAAGATTCGGCACAATTTCTGACCTTTTAGATTATCTCCGCAATAATCTTATCATTGCTCATCTTTGTGGCTTCGACATTTCTAAACCTCTTCCTTCTTATTGGACTTTTCGCCGTTTTATTAATGACTTCTCTCATGATTATTTGACCTCTATTTTTCAAAATCAGGTCAATATCCTCAAAAATATGGGTATTATCTCCGGTGAGTTTATTTCCATGGATTCTACCCCTATTAAAGCTAACACTAAGTTAAATAACCCTAAGTCTTTTTCTAAAAATAAATTCTCTAAAGATAATCAGCCTAAGTCAGATAAGGATTGTAAATTAGGCGTTTATTCTGCTTCTAACGATTCTTCTAATAAACGCTATAAGTTTTATTGGGGCTATAAAAATCACATTATTGTTGATGCTATCTCTGGTTTACCCATCGCTGAAACTACTACCCCCGCTGATGCCCCTGATTTTGAAGCCGCTTTATCTTTGCTTGAGAAGACTAATAAGTGGTTTAACCTTAAGTATGTTAATTTTATTGCTGATAAAGGCTATGATGTTAAGAAACTTTATAATTATGTTAGAAATATTCTCCACGGTCATTGCTTTATTCCTCTTAACAAGCGTAATTCTAAAAATCCCCCTCTGACTGATGATGGTTATATGGTCTGTGAAGCGGGTATTAAAATGCTTAAAGATGGCAAGCAATATTTTGATGGTTTTATTAAGCAAAAATTTGTTTGCAAGTTCTGTAATTCTAAGGATGATTCTGCCTGCCCTATAAATCATCCTAAATATTTTAATGGCAAAAAGCATAGAGGCTGTACTAAGTATGCTATTATATCTTCTGATTATAGGTCCTCTATTAATAGAGACTCCCTATATTTTAAGGCCGTCTACAAATTGAGAATTGAATCAGAAAGATATAATTCCCGCTTTAAAGCTCTGGATTTTGAAAAGGCTTATGTTAGAAATATTAATTCTGTGAGCAACCTTAATACTTTTGGCCATATTACTTTGCTTACTGTCGCTATTGTAGCTATTAAATTGGGCAAATATGATGAGTTTAGATCTCTTGTTGCTTTGATGCAATCGGCCTAATTTTTATTGAATCTATTTCATGCCATTTTTTAACATTTGACTTCTACAGGATATTTATGCCCTTTTTTAGCTCCTCTTTTTGTCTTTTCTTTTCCCTTACCACTTCCTTTATGTTTGATTGTCAGTGTTGATTACTATATATTGTATGTAATACATATTTTGGTTTTTGATTATGATTATTTTAATTAATTTTGCACATCCCTATTTTCATAAACCAATGAAGCAAAATATTCAAAGTCTCGACTGGCTTTTTCTAATAATTCCTTAACCTCTTTTTTCATTTCACACTCAAACACATCTCTTTGGGCTACTTTTTCAAACCACTTATATAACTTATTCAACTCATCTTCATTTTCCTCTAATTCTGCAAAAGTAAAATTTTTTCTTGCTATCTCTTTTTCAATCTCTTTAAAAAACTCTTCACATTGTTCCTTTATTTCACTATATTCTTCCCTCCTTTGATGATTAAATTGTTCTATCACATCCTTCTCTATTTCTTCATCAAGGGCCACTACTTCAAAGGCTTTAAAATCTCCTCCAAAGCCTTTAATTTCATCCTTTAACTTTTCTATTTCTTTTACAAGCCTTTCCATGTAAGGCACAATACATACAGACTGTTGTAAATACAAAGCGCCAATTTTTTTTATTCTTCTCCATATAGTAACTCTAGCTGTAGAAGAATCACTTGGGACCTTATACACAAAAAGTAACCACTTCAACTTTCCACCTGGTTACCCAAACTGTACAAAACTGGACAGTTCAGATAGCTGGGGTATTTATAGTCCGCCCTTCAGACTTTCCCTGCCCCAGCAGGCGGTATTTGGGAAAACCATAGCCCCTGCCCCAAGAAGCAGGAACTCGCGCCCTTACGGGTCTCTCCACTTGCCCTGAATTAGTAATTCCTTCAGGGTAGAGAAGTCTCTTGGCACTTTCTCAGGGGAGAGTGGCGTTACCACCGCTACCTTGAGAACTTGCCAGAAATTATAGGTACTAAAACTTGTTCCATCCAGAGGTTTTAGTACCTTTCCTGACTCACTCTCAAGGCTTTGTATAAATTTTATTACTTTGTTTATTTCTCTTAAATGTTTTTTCTTTAAATGCTTGTTTCTAACTGTTTTCTTTACATGCTCTTTTAATTCTTCTAATTCATCTACAGTCAATGCGTTGAGAAACTTTATATAATTATCTGGTATCTTTTCTTGCAGTCCCAACCCTCTTCTTGCTATTACATAGGCTGCTGCTATATCTTTCGTTATCATGTATTGCGGTGCATATTTTAACATTCCTATTATTGATGTGTAAGAAGGGTCTACCTCTATTACTTCTATCCCTTCTCTTTTTGCTAGTGTTTTTATTTTTGAAAGAAGTGATTTGTAGCTAAAGTTATGTCTTATCCTTCTTGATTTTCTCCCTGAAAAATCTCCTCTTTTACCTTTTTCTTTTATTTCTAATTCTTCAATTATTATTGCTTTTCCTTTCTCTTTTGCTATTTTTACTATCTCATGAGCATATTGCCATCTGAAATATTCTCTTTTGTCCTTACTGCCACTTGCAAGCTCTGGCATTGGTATACTGCCATAGCTTATTAGATTACCTTTTTCATCTGTCTCTGCCCATGATATGTTGTCTGGATATGCATTTAAATCTATTCCTATGACTCCTTTTCCTTTTGTTATTTTTATTTTTGGATATTCTTCTTCAATAGCAAAATAGGCGTATATACTGCCGTTTTTAAGTTTTAATTCTACAGAGTAGGGTATGTTTGATTGGGCAATTTCCTGTAGAAGTTCTCCTCTGCTCTTATTCTTTTTGTAGCCTGCTTCTATTCTGGCGTATAAGTATTTTCTTTCCCCTACATTTATCCTTAAGAAAGTGCCATTTTCTTTTATTTCTATTCTTGTGTTGAGATTTCCTTTTTTGCTTTTATCTCCTCTTGAATAGAGATTCCCTTTTCTTCTTTCTTGCCACTTTGTTTTTAGCTTTTGATATTCTTCCCCATTTATATGGCGCTTTTGAAGTTTTCCAAACAAGTCTCTTCCTCCAAAAATGACTTTCTTTGGATTTTCGCCTAATTCTCTAGCAGATTCTAATGTGCTTCTTGCTTTCATTATTGCATCATCTACATACCTTGAGTTTAAATTGAAAGTTTTCGGAAGGTCCCTTTTTAATGTTTTTCTATCATAACCTTCTAGAAGCCTTTTGTATGCAAATCTCATGCAGGACGACCATCTTCTCATTAAGTCTAATACTATTTGTTTGTCTTGTTGATTTAAAAAAATGAGTTTAGCCTGTATTACTATCATGCTCTTTGCTCCTTTGTCCATAAATTCTTGCTGCAAATGAGGACTATTGCTATTAAGTCTTCTGCCAACTCTTTATTTGCGTATTCTTCATTTTCTTTATCATTTAAAATTGTTAGTTCTACCCCAAAGCTTTCCATGAAAAATTTGAGATATTCAAAGCCAAATCTTGCAAGTCTATCAGGATATTCTATTACAACTTTTTCAACCTCTCCTCTTTTTATCTTGTTCAAAAGCTTTAACAATCCTCTCCTGTTTTCATTTACTCCACTTGCTATTTCGGATATAACTTCATACTGCCATCCTTGAGAATTAGCATACTCTTCAAGCCTTCTAATTTGATTCTTAAGATATTCTTCTTGTTTCTTTGTGGACACTCTTGCATACAAAACTACTTTGGGTTTTGGTTTTTCTTCCAGCATGCCTAATAACTTCTCTATATCTTCTTTTTTGTACCTTCTTCTTCCTTTTGGTGTTCTAACTGGGGTTATTAATCCTTCTTTTTCCCAGTTTATTAATGTAATTCTGCTTATATCATATAGCTCTTTAACTTTTTTATAGTTAATAACATTTGTCATCACCTAATTGAAATTACATCATTTTTTACTATTAATTTCAACTGTTTTGACCTCCTCTATCTTTCTTTCTCTTGCTTTTCAATTTTCTACTTATGGCAATTAAACTTTAATTCCTATTTTTACATCTTGTTTTATTGTAACAAATGTTACAACTAAAATCAACACAATCAATTTTTCACTATTAAACCCTTCGATTTCATGGTATACTTTTTATATACAATAAAATCTGGAGGTTATAACTATGGCTTTGGACGGTATAACTTTACATGCAATAACAAAAGAATTAAAAGAAGAAATTATTGGTGGAAGAATTGATAAAATATATCAACCTGTAAAAGAAGAATTAATCTTTATAATACGAAATAAAGGTAAAAACTATAAACTGCTATTGTCTGCTAATGCAAATTATCCAAGAATATATCTTACAGAAGAAAATAAAGAAAATCCTGCTGAGCCTCCAATGTTTTGCATGCTTTTGAGAAAATTTCTTCAAAGCGGCAGGATAATAGATATAAAACAAGTAGAATTTGACAGAATAGTAAAAATCGATATAGAAACAAAAGATGAATTAGAAAATCAAACAATTAAAACTCTAATTATTGAAATAATGGGAAAACACAGCAATATCATATTAATTGACAAAGCTACTCAAACGATAATAGATAGCATAAAAAGAGTATATTCCGATATGAGTAAAGTAAGAGAAGTACTACCTGGGAGGCAATATGTCTGCCCACCACTGCAAGAAAAGTTAAATATAAATAATCTTTCGTTACCTTCTTTTAAAGAAGCTGTTAACAACTACAAATCAAAAAAAATTGAAAAAGCCTTAATAGATATTCTACAAGGATTTAGCCCCACTTTAGCAAGAGAAGTTGCTTTTAGATGTAATGTATCTGACAGATTTGTAGAATCAATAGAAGATGAGCAAATTGAAAATCTATATCAAAACATAAAAAAAATATATGAAGATGTTTTAAGCTTAAATTTAAAACCTTGCATTGCTTTTCAGGAAAATGAAGTAATTGACTTTTCTTGTATTGATTTATCTCAATATATTACAAAAACTTTTTTCCCTACAGTGAACCAAGCTGCTTGTAAATTTTTCAGTGAAAAAGCAAATATAGTAAATTTGCAAGCAAGGTCCTCGGATTTAAGAAAAATCATCAACAACAATTTAGAAAAACTTTATAACAAATTAGATAAACTTCAACAAGAATTAAACGAAGCAAAAAATGCTGACACTTTTAGACTTTACGGCGAACTTATAACAGCAAATATGCACCTTCTAAAAAAAGGAATGGAAAGCTTCAAAACCATGAACTATTACACTGGCGAAGAAATTGAAATACCCATTGACAAAAAATATTCCCCTTCAGAAAATGCCCAAAGATACTTTAAAAAATACAGCAAGTTAAAAAATGCCAATAAAATAATAGAAAAACAAATATCCGATACTCTTGAGGAAATAACTTATTTAGAAGGTCAACTAGTGAACTTGGAAAATTGTACATTACCATCAGAAATAGAGGAAATAAAAAATGAACTGTCTGAACAAGGGTATATACATAAGCAGCAAAAGAAAAAAATATCACGGCAAACTCTTTCTCAACCATTGCATGTAGTATCTTCAGACGGTTTCGACATATATATAGGGAAAAACAACACTCAAAACGATTATCTAACGTTAAAATTCGCAAATCCTAACGATATATGGCTTCACACAAAAGACATACCAGGGTCCCACGTCATAATAAAGACAAATAACAAATCTGTGCCTGAAACAACTCTTATTGAAGCTGCAAAATTAGCCGCCAAATATAGCAAAGCGAAAAATTCTTCAAATGTACCTGTTGATTATACCTTAAAAAAATACGTAAAAAAACCTTCTGGCGCAAAACCAGGTTTTGTAATATATACAAACCAAAAGACCCTTTATGTAAATCCAGAGTAAGATGCTTTTTAGGCATCTTACTTCTTATTTTAAAGGCACACTAAATATAGGAATATATTTTCTTCTATTTTCTTGTATAACGCTCTCATACAAAAAAATTGTATCTACTAAAATAGCCTCTTTCTCTTGTTTTTCAAAAAGATTATTTACTTCTTCTATGTCAATGCTTAAACGTATGTCTCTGGCAATAGTAATGTGGGAAGTAAATTTTCTTTCATCTTTTGCAAATCCTATTTTATATAATTCTTTATCTATATTGTGATGCAATTTATTTAGAAATTCACTTTCTTCTGTTCCTATCCACAAAACTCTCATCTCCTTATCACCTTTAAAAAATCCTACTTCTGAAAGTCGTATGTAAAAAGGGCTGATGCCTTTTACTGCAACTTTTGCCGCTTCTTCTATTTTAGAAATAGCCTCTACTTCTATTTCTCCTAAGAATTTTAATGTGATGTGGAAATTATCTTTATAAGTCCATCTCCCTTTTACAGTATAATTTTTCAATGTTTCCTGAAATCTCACTATCTGCTCTATAGCTTTTTCGCCTATATCAATTCCAATAAAAGCTCTCATAATTATCCTCCTTGTTCACTTATTATTGTTATTATTTTCCTGGTAATAATTGTTTCTATTAATAAACTCCTCTTTTAAAATTCCCATTACATATTCATTTATGTACTTACCGTGCTTATATACTACTTCTCTCAATAGCCCTTCTTTTTTAAAACCACATTTTTCATAACTCTTTATTGCCCTTTCATTAAAATCATAAACCCTTAACTCTACTCGATGTAAATTTAATTCATTAAAAATAAAATCCAGTAGTAAATTTAAAGCTTCCGTACCATAGCCTTTATTTCTGTGTTTTTCTTCCCCAATCATTATTGCAATCTCACAGTTTCTATTTTTCCAGTCGACATTATTATATGAAACATTTCCTATATATTCACCTGTGCTCCTAAGTATTATAGCGAATTCTCCATTTTCTTTTGGATCTTTTTTTGTTTTCCACCTTTCTGCAACAGTTTCTACTGTAACAGGATATGGTATACCCGGCATCGTTAAATTTCTACTATCATCACTATTCCGAAACTCTACAAATTTTTCAAAATATTTGCTCTCAAATGGAACAAGTTCAATTCTATTACTTTTTAACATGACCAAAACCCTCCAAAGAAATTTTTAATTTATTATAGCACAAAAATCAGAAGAAAAGTGATCCTTTTTAAAAAGTTCAGTGTGCTTTTCACTAAGTTTATTTAACATTTCATAGGCTTGCATAACTGGTGTTAGTATATTATTGTAGACACTTTTGGATTAATTATTGCGATAACAATGACATTTTCGCTGGCTATTGACAAATTGCTTTTTAACCTATTGACAAAAGTTTATGTTGATGTTATTATCTAATTAAATTGCTGAAGTGAATAATAAAATAAAAACTCTTATCGAGAGCAGGTGGAGGGACTGGCCCGATGAAACCCGGCAACCGGTGGCCGAAAGTTTTAAACATGCGGCTGCACGGTGCTAATTCCTGCAGAACGTTGAGTTCTGGCAGATAAGAGGATTTAAAAAACCTCTTCGTACTGTCAGAAGAGGATTTTTTATTTTTATTTTGGGAAAGGAGGCTTTTCTTTGATCTATATTAGAAATCTTACAAAAGTTTATCATTCAGCTTCAGGAAATGTTAGGGCTTTGGAAGACGTCAACCTCAACATAGAAAAAGGCGATATTTTTGGAATTATAGGTCTGAGCGGTGCTGGAAAGAGTACTCTCCTGCGCTGCATAAATATGCTCGAAAAGCCAACTTCCGGTTCAATTGAGATAGATGGTGTTGAAATGACTCGGCTTTCTCCCTCTGAATTAAAAGAAATGCGAAAAAAAATAGGCATGATATTCCAGCATTTTAATCTGTTATCATCCAGAACTGTCAGAGGCAATGTGGCTTTTCCTTTGGAGATTGCCGGGCTGGACAAAAGGACAATCGATAAAAAAGTAGAAAATCTTTTAGAGCTCGTGGGGCTTTCCGACAAGGCCGACAACTATCCTTCTCAGCTTTCAGGCGGTCAAAAACAGCGGGTAGGCATAGCACGAGCCCTGGCTAATGATCCGAAAGTTCTTCTTTGTGACGAACCTACTTCAGCGCTGGATCCAGAAACAACTCTTTCTATTTTAAATCTTTTAAAAGATATAAATAGGGAGCTGGGAATCACCATAGTTCTCATAACTCATGAAATGAATGTCATTAAACAAATTTGCAATAAAGTAGCAGTTATTGAAAAAAGTCGTGTGGTAGAACAGGGACCTCTTATTGAAGTATTTAAAAAACCTCAAACAGAAACCGCACGAAATTTTTTAAAATCTGTAACTTTATCAGAAATACCTAAGGAATTAAAAGATAGGATTGAAAACTTGTCCCACGAACACTTGGAAGGCAAAATTATTAAAATTGCCTTTTTCGGCGAAATTACAACAGAACCTGTCATATCAAGCATTATAAGAAAATTTGATGTTGACACCAATATTCTCTATGGAAACATTGACCACATCCAGGGTATGCCCTACGGTACTCTTATAGTTGAGCTAAGAGGCAAAAACGGTGAAACAGACGCTGCTTTAAAATATCTAAAAGATTTGGGACTCGACGTGGAGGTGATTGAAAATGTCTGAAACTATAAACTTATTGCTGGTCGGAACGTGGCAAACTATATACATGGTAGTGGTATCAACGCTCATAGCAACAATTTTTGGTGTACCACTTGGTGTGCTGTTAATGGTAACTGACAAAGATCAGATACTGCATAACGAACCTTTAAACAAAATACTAGGTACTATTGTAAATATTTTCCGTTCTGTACCCTTTGTAATACTTTTAATTGTACTTATACCTTTCACCCGGTTGCTTGTAGGAAAAGCTATAGGAACCACTGCTGCTATTGTTCCACTTTCTGTAGCAGCTATCCCTTTTATGGGAAGGCTTACCGAAACAGCATTGAGAGAGGTAGACCGCGGTGTCATTGAAGCAGCCCAGTCTATGGGAGCTTCGCCTTTTCAAATTATAACTAAGGTGTTAATCCCTGAGGCTCTACCTTCCATAGCAGCAGGGGTTACTATAACTACTATAAATTTAGTAGGATATTCTGCAATGGCAGGTGTTATAGGAGGTGGTGGGCTAGGAGATTTAGCAGTAAGATATGGATATCAGCGATTTATGCTCGACATTATGCTTTATACCGTAGCAATTTTGGTAGCTATGGTACAACTAATTCAATTTCTAGGAGATATATTAGTAAAACATCTGTCAAGGAACCGGTAAATTATATTTAAAAAGTATTTCGGTAATATGTCAAGAGGGTGATAAAAAAAATTCAAAAAAAAATTTAATAAAATAACCTAAAAAAGGGCATAGCAAAGCTAACCATCACGCAATAAGCTGATGGAAATTAATGTAAAATATGGTTATGGGATAATATGTTAACTTATACAATCATCTCCTTTCATTATTGGGGATTTATAAAGTTTTTCTTCGCGCAGCAGAGCGAAGACTAACCTTACAGTTTTACGTGCAGTCAATACAAGAGCACGTTTATGCTTGTGAGTTTTGCTTTCTTTAAATTTGCGGGCATAGTATTGTGAGAACTCAGGTAAATACTTCCTGAGCTGGTCAGCTGCTTGAATAAAATAATATCTGAGATACTCATTACCAGTACGCTTGAGATATGTGTCCTCCGCTTTAAAATCAGCAGACTGGTACTCTGACCAATAAAGGCCGGAAAACTTTGCAAGGGCATTATCATTATCAAACCTTGAAATTCCGCCTATCTCAGATATTAAGCCGGCTGCGATGGTTGGGCCAATACCTTTTACTGATGTAAGACAAAGGAATTCATTGTTAAATCCTTTTACCTCATTAATAATGGCTTTTTCTACAGCTTTCTTCTGTTTTTCAAGGGACTGTAGATTATCAAAGCAAGACTTGATAACAAAGTTTAAAGAATCATCTACAGTAGCATTAATTCTATAAGACTTGTGAACAGCCTCTTGAAGCAATTTAGCTGTAGCTTCTGGATCATCAAAGCGATCTTTACTCTTGTCAACCAAAAAGCCGGCAAGCTCATCAAGCGGTCGAGCCGCAATATCATCAAGGGTGAAAAACTCATTAAATATTTCAGTAGCAGTTGCTCCAAAATTATTACTAAAGACTTTATTTTGGCACAAACCGCTAAACTTAAGGAACAAATTGCTGAGGAAATAATTTTTTTCTCTAACAATACTATTAACAATGTGAAAGCGATGGCGAGTAAGCCTCTGGAGAGCAAGATATCTAAAATCTACAGAACAAGATTTGGGGAGTCTACCGAATCTCAGTTTTTCAGCAATAGCAAAGGCATCAATCCAGTCATTTTTAGGTAAATTGCCGAGAGACTTTTTAAAAGCATTAATAATATTAGCATTAAAAGTAGTAATAGAAGGTTGATAAGGCTTAAGAGCAGAATGATCAGCCAAATAATACTGGAGGTGCCAGCCATAGACTGAAGTAGATTCCAAACCAATAAAGACCTTTTGGATATTGTATTTATTACAACACTCCAAGATACGGGAAACTATAACATCACAACCATGAGGGTTATTTTCTACAGAAAAACGAGAGGAAGCATCATTACCCTCCTGGTCGAGAATATGAACCTTGACATCATTCAGGCTTACATCCATACCAACAAAAAGCTTATTCAAGATTGTTACACCTCCTTTCAAAATTGATAAAGTAAGTAAAAGTTAATTTGAGATAACCCTAGCAACCAGATTATGTAGCAACCTCGCAATTAGCTCTTAATATATAAGCCTGAATCCTCTGCTGCCAGGGGCTTATATATGACAAAGCAGATTTCGCGTAAGAAAAGGCAAATCTGGTGTAGGGACCACACTTTAAAGAGCGGTCAAGCCGCATGGAGGACGAAAGCCTGTCCCACATTAACTTTACAGTATAATAATGCTACAAGTTATCTCAAAAGTAAATAATAAGGCCGAAAAAAGATGAGACGGCCGCGCCATGAATCCTGCATATTGCGCAATATTACGGATTCATGGCAATAGATAAGATTTTAGACAAGATGAGAATATTAAAGATTTCCAGTTATGAATGCGCTTTATTAAATTTTTAAGAAGTGAGACAAATTTATTGTCTTTAAAATTAATTATACGAGGAGGAAATTAAAGTGAAAAAAATTTTAACCGTAGTTTTACTATTTAGTCTTATAACACTTTTTATCTCAGGATGTGGAGCAAAACAAACATCCCAATCCCAAACACAGGACACATCAAAGATAACCATCAAAGTAGGAGCTACTCCAGTGCCCCACGCCCAAATTTTAAACGTCGTAAAACCTATACTTGCGAAAGAGGGAATTAATTTAGAAATTGTAGAGTTTACAGATTATGTGCAACCTAATCTAAAACTTGCTGAAAAAGAATTAGATGCTAATTACTTTCAGCATATTCCTTATCTTGAAGACTTTTCAAAGGAACATAATCTCAATTTAACATACATTGCTAAAGTTCATATCGAACCTATGGGAATATACTCACAAAAAATTAAAAATCTCAGTGAATTAAAAGAAGGTGCTACTATTGCCATACCAAATGATGCTACCAATGGCGGAAGAGCTTTGCTACTGCTGCAATCAGCTGGAATAATAAAATTAAAACCAGATGCAGGTATTAAAGCAACAGTAAATGACATTGTCGAAAATCCTAAAAAAATTAAGATTTCCGAGTTGGAAGCAGCTACTCTGCCAAGAGTATTATCAGATGTAGATGCAGCAGTAATAAATACCAACTATGCGTTGGAAGCTGGACTTGTACCCACTAAGGATGCTCTCTTTATCGAATCAGCAAATTCCCCTTATGTCAATGTACTGGTAGTTCGCAAAGGTGATGAATCAAGGCCTGAACTTAAGAAGTTAGCCGAAGCCTTAAATTCTCCAGAAGTTAAAAAATTTATCGAGGACAATTATAAAGGTGCCGTAGTACCTGCTTTCTAAACAGGAGGCGATCTTATTGTCACAATCTCATAAAATTATTGGGGTTATCGCTGGTACTCCAGTAGATACTCAAATGGGAGTTGATTTTGTGAAAAAAAACGGGATTGAAGCATTGGGAATTTCCACGGCTTCAACCCCGGATGAACAAAACATCCTCCAATTTTTAAAACCTGATGTCCTCACACAAAAAGTAATCTCTATCATCGGGGATTTTAAAAAAGAAAACATAAAGAAGATAATGATTTACTGCAATTCTCTTTCAGCTGCAATAGACCTTGAACTCGTAAAACAAAAATACCCAGATACTAATATTGTAACACCTCTTCAAGTATACCATAGTGTAGCTTCAAAGTACAATCGGCTGGTAATTTGGGCTGCTAATAGTCAATCCTTAGAGGCCATAGAAAAGATATTTTATGAAAATAACCCGTTAGTTCAAATTATCGGAATAACTATGCTTCCTATAATAAGGGCAATTGAAAATTTTGAAATTCCAGAAGTTATCATCGAGAAATTTAGTCTCGCTGATTTAGTACCTAAAAATTTTAATGCAGATGGTATAGTACTAGGTTGCACCCACTTACCTTATTTGAAAGAAAAGCTTGCAGAAAAATTAAATATGCATATTATTGACCCTGCAGAAGAAATGCTACTTGAACTCCTTTAGTTAAACTAATTGCAGTTACTAATTCCACCACATAGAAAACAAAAACTAGAAAAGAGGTAGTCCATTTTAAAAACAGACTACCTCTTTTAAATATGTATAAAATTTTACCGGCAGCGACCTACTCTCCCGCGAAAGCAGTACCATCGGCGCTGGAGGGCTTAACTTCCGTGTTCGGAATGGGAACGGGTGTTTCCCCTCCGCTATCGCCACCGGAAATCTAGACCCTCAAAACTGCACAAAGCCTTCTCGGTCAAGTCCTCGACTGATTAGTACCGGTCAGCTAAGAGTGTTTCCACTCTTACACCCCCGGCCTATCTACCTCGTGGTCTTCGAGGTGTCTTACCCCGGCACTCAACTCTACTCACTAGTGGAAAGACTATTCTTTATCCTCTCTTTTAGCCATCTACGCCCTTGTCCTGACTTTTTTAAATGTTTCTCCCTTATTAACGCATCTTTTTTATCTCTATATGCTTCATAGTATACTAATCTCCATTTTCCTTCTCTTGTACTCTTTACTTCTTTTCGTTGATGCGCTAAATACCTTTCCTTTATATTAGACGTATAGCCTATATATATCTTTCCTTTTTCATTTGTCAGGACATACACATAATACATCTTGCCTTCCTCCAGTAAGTATAGTTGAGTGCCGGGTGGGAAACCTAATCTTGAGGCGGGCTTCACGCTTAGATGCTTTCAGCGTTTATCCCCTCCGAACTTGGCTACCCAGCTGTGCACCTGGCGGTGCAACTGGTACACCATCGGTTCGTCCACCCCGGTCCTCTCGTACTAGGGGCAGTGCCTCTCAAGTTTCCTTCGCCCGCGACGGATAGGGACCGAACTGTCTCACGACGTTCTGAACCCAGCTCGCGTACCGCTTTAATGGGCGAACAGCCCAACCCTTGGGACCTACTTCAGCCCCAGGATGCGATGAGCCGACATCGAGGTGCCAAACCTCCCCGTCGATGTGGACTCTTGGGGGAGATCAGCCTGTTATCCCCGGGGTAGCTTTTATCCGTTGAGCGACGGCGTTCCCACTCACTGCCGCCGGATCACTAAGCCCGACTTTCGTCCCTGCTCGAGATGTCTCTCTCGCAGTCAGGCTACCTTCTGCCTTTGCACTCTCTCGCGCGATTCCCGTCCGCGCTGAGGTAACCTTTGGGCGCCTCCGTTACCCTTTAGGAGGCGACCGCCCCAGTCAAACTGCCCACCTGCCATTGTCCCTACGCCGGTTCCACGGCTATAGGTTAGAATTCCGGTAATCCCAGGGTGGTATCCCAACGCCGACTCCAGTAAGGCTGGCGCCCTACCTTCTCC
This sequence comes from Thermoanaerobacter ethanolicus JW 200, assembly GCF_003722315.1. Classification (NCBI taxonomy): domain Bacteria; kingdom Bacillati; phylum Bacillota; class Clostridia; order Thermoanaerobacterales; family Thermoanaerobacteraceae; genus Thermoanaerobacter; species Thermoanaerobacter ethanolicus. The sequence continues at coordinate 2,005,776 of NZ_CP033580.1, forward strand.
GTCTCCCACCTATCCTGTACAAGAATTACCAAAATCCAGTGACAGGCTACAGTAAAGCTCCACGGGGTCTTTCTGTCCAATCGCGGGTAACTCGCATCTTCACGAGTACTACAATTTCACCGGGCCCCTCATCAAGACAGCGCCCAAGTCGTTACGCCTTTCGTGCGGGTCGGAACTTACCCGACAAGGAATTTCGCTACCTTAGGACCGTTATAGTTACGGCCGCCGTTCACTGGGGCTTCGGTTCAGTGCTCTCACACTTCCCCTTAACCTTCCAGCACCGGGCAGGCGTCAGCCCCTATACTTCGTCTTCCGACTTAGCAGAGACCTGTGTTTTTGGTAAACAGTCGCTTGGGCCTCTTCTCTGCGGCCTTTCGGCACTCCTTCTCCCGAAGTTACGGAGTCATTTTGCCGAGTTCCTTAATGAGGGTTCTCCCGCTCGCCTGTGGATACTCTCCTCGCCTACCTGTGTCGGTTTGCAGTACGGGCACCTTGGACCTCGATAGCGGCTTTTCTCGGCAGCTGCTTCGGTGGCTTCGCCTTCCGGCTCCCCTTCTCAGGCCCCTGCCAGTACGCGGATTTGCCTACGTACCCTTCGGTGCCTGATTGGACGTGCCCTACCAACCGCACGCTCCACCTATCTCGCTGCGTCCCCACTTCTCTTTGCGGCCCTCGGTGGTACCGGATTCTCTACCGGTTCCCCATCGCCTACGCTTTCGCCTCGGCTTAGGCCCCGACTTACCCTGGGTGGATTACCCTTCCCCAGGAAACCTCAGGCTTCCGGCGGTAAGGTTTCTCACCTTACTCTCGTTACTCATGCCGGCATTCTCTCTACTGTACAGTCCAGCTTAGCTTACGCTTTGCCTTCTACCCGTACAGTACGCTCCCCTACCCCACCGCTTCCGCGGTAGCCCCAGCTTCGGTGGCATGTTTGAGCCCCGTTCATTTTCGGCGCAGGACCTCTCGACCAGTGAGCTGTTACGCACTCTTTAAATGTATGGCTGCTTCTAAGCCAACATCCTGGTTGTCTTCGAAGTCCCACTTCCTTTACCACTTAACATGCCCTTTGGGACCTTAGCTGGAGGTCTGGGCTGTTCCCCTCTCGACTACGGATCTTATCACTCGTAGTCTGACTCCCAGGTTCCTTCCTATGGCATTCGGAGTTTGATAGGGTTCGGTAACCTACTTGGCCCCTAGCCCATTCAGTGCTCTACCTCCATAGGTTCTACCCTGAGGCTAGCCCTAAAGCTATTTCGGGGAGAACCAGCTATCTCCGTGCTCGATTGGCATTTCACCTCTACCCACAGCTCATCCCATGGCTTTTCAACGCCAACGTGGTTCGGGCCTCCACCAGATCTTACTCCGGCTTCACCCTGGCCATGGGTAGGTCGCACGGTTTCGGGTCTACGGCAGCAAACTCCCGCCCTCTTCGGACTCGCTTTCGCTTCGGCTCCGCTTTACGCTTAACCTCGCTTGCTACCGTAACTCGCCGGCCCGTTCTACAAAAAGTACGCCATCATCCGGCACTCAACTTAGTGCTTACTCTTCTCTTAATTACTTCTACCTCTTTCTATCCCTCTTACTCTATTCACCCAGTAAACACTAGGTTGAGTGCCGGACTCTGACTGCTTGTAGGCATATGGTTTCAGGTTCTCTTTCACTCCCCTCCCGGGGTTCTTTTCACCTTTCCCTCACGGTACTATCCGCTATCGGTCACTTGGGAGT